>CANJPG010000041.1 GCA_947476065.1 Fidelibacterota bacterium | reverse complement strand
GCGGGTGCCTCGCCTGCCGTGATGGGATGCCGGCAAGACTACCCTATAAGGGCTTTGCGGGAAAGCTACGTGCGACTTTTGGGATCGAGCTTGCTGCGATCGACGTGCGCTTTAAGGTGCGAGTCTTGCGCGGACTGCGCGGCTTTGTCGGCCTTGGTGCGCCCGAACTTGGCGCGATTGGCGGCGGCGGCAGTTTCCGCCTCATCCCGCGCCTTGGCCTTGCGGGCGCGCCGCAGATTTACAATCTCAGCCATAGGAAAATCCGGTGGTTACGTTGGAAACCTCTGTACCACATCTTAGGAGCACATCAGACAAAGGACCCCGTCATGAGCACCGCGGTTACAGACAATGCCACACAGTCCCGCTTTGAGCTGGCCGAAGCCGAAGGTATGGCCTTCGCCAATTACCGGCTTAATGGAGATGTGCTGACCATTCCTTACGTGGAATCACCGCCGGCCCTGCGCGGCAAAGGCACCGCCGGACGCTTGATGGAAGGCGTCGTTGCCCTTGCCCGCGGCCGCAAACTCAAGATCGTGCCGGTTTGCGGTTACGCCGTGTCCTGGTTTCAGCGGCACCCAGAACACGGCGATCTGCTCAAATAATTACGAAGACAGCGCCTTCTTGTTGAAGGGCAACTGCGTGATCGGCTTGCCGGTCAACGCGAAGATGGCGTTGGCGACGGCGGGGCCCACCGGCGGCACGCCGGGTTCGCCCACGCCCGTAGGAGCCGTGCCCGACGAAACGATGTACACTTCGACCTTGGGCATCTCGTCAATGCGCAGTACGTCATAGCTGTCGAAGTTGCTCTGCTCCACCACGCCATCCTTCAGCGTGATGGCGCCCTTCATGATGGCGCCAAGACCGTAGCCGATGCCGCCTTCCATCTGCGCCCGGATCATGTCCGGGTTGATCGCGACGCCGCAATCGACGGCACAGACGATGCGTTCGACCTTGATCTTGCCCTTTGCGTCGCGGCTGACTTCAGCCACTTGCGCCACAAAGCTGCCGAACGCCTCCGCGACCGCGATGCCGCGGGCGGTGTCTTTGGGCAAGGCGCTGCCCCAGCCGGCTTTCTGTGCGGCGAGGTCCAACACCGCCTTATGACGCGGGTGTTTGTCGAGTAAAGCCTGGCGGAAGGCGTAAGGGTCCTTGCCGGCCGCCTTAGCAACCATGTCGGTGAAGACTTCGGTGGCGTAGGAGTTATGGGTGCTGCCCACCGAGCGCCACCACAAGATCGGCACGCCGATATCGGTAGTGTGAATTTCAACATCGATATTGGGCAGATCGTAAGGCAGGTTTGCCGCGCCTTCCACAGACGTCGCATCGACGCTGCCGGGCTGACCTTGGAAGGGCGTGCCCTTCATGATCGACTGACCGACGATACGGTGCGTCCAGGCGATGACGTTGCCCTTGTCGTCGAGGCCGGCTTTCATGCTGTGCACGTACATCGGGCGGTACTTGCCGCCTTTGATGTCGTCTTCGCGCGTCCAGATGAGTTTCACCGGCGTGCCATTTGGAAGCGACTTGGCGATCTCGGCGGCTTCGGTGATGTAGTCAGAGGTGAAGTTGGCGCGCCGCCCAAAGCTGCCGCCGGCCAGGAGCGTATGGATCGTCACCTGCTCGGGCTTAATGCCCAAGGCCTTGGCAACGTTGCCCTGATCGACGGTCTGAAATTGACTGCCGGCCCAGACTTCGCAAGCGCCGTCTTTGAATTCGACCGTCGCATCGAGGGGCTCCATCGGTGCATGGGCGAGGAAGGGGAACTCGAATTCGGTATCGACCGTCTTGGCGGCCTTTTTCATGGCCTCGGCGGCGTTGCCCTCCTTGCGCGCCGACTGGCCGGGCGTCTTAGCCAGGGCTTTATATTCGGCGGTCAGCTCTGCTGTACCGCGTTTCTCGGCTTTGCTGTCATCCCAGGTGATCTGCAGGGCATCGCGCGCCTGCTTGGCGGTCCAGAAGGAATCCGCCACCACCGCCACGCCGGTGGAAATCGGTACGACCGCGATGACGCCTTTGATTTTCTTGGCGGCCGTATCGTCAACTCTTTTCATCTTCCCACCGAAGCGCGGCGGATGAGCAATGGACGCATAGACCATGCCCGGACGCACGATATCGAGGGCGAAGATTGCCGTGCCCGTGGTCTTGGCGACGTTGTCCATGCGCGGCAAGACCGTGCCGATCAGCGTGAAGTCTTTCGGGTCCTTCAGCTTGACGTCGGCGGGCGGCGTCAGAGCCGCGGCCTTCTCGGCCATTTGGCCGAAGGTCGCGGTGTGATTGGAGGACGCGTGGCTGATCACGCCTTTCTTCACCACGATGTCCGCAGCAGGGACTTTCCATTCCTTCGCGGCAGCTTCCACCAGCATGGCGCGCGCGGTGGCCCCCGCTTTACGCAGTTGGTCGTAGGAATTGGCAATGGCGGTGCTGCCGCCAGTGCCTTGCATGCCGAAGGCCAGGTTCTTGTAGAGCTCGGCATTGGCCGGCGCAGACTCGGCGCGCATCTGCGACCAATCCGCATCCAGCTCCTCGGCGACGATGGTGGGCAGGCCGGTGTAGACGCCTTGGCCCATTTCGAGATGCTTGATGATGACCGTAACCGTGTTGTCGGGCGCAATGCGCACGAAGGCGTTGGCCTCGAAATCCTTTTTCGCCGGCGTTACGGCGGCCAGCGCACGCGCCATCGGCGCAAAGGTGAAGCTGATGATCAGGCCGGCAGCAGCGCCCTTCAGCATATCGCGGCGGCTGGGCGTTAAGTTGGAGACCGAAGACGCAGTCTGCGCGAAGGGGAATGCCTGTTTGTTCATCTGCGCATCCCCCCTTTACAGCGACTTCGCCGCATCGTGAATCGCTTCACGAATGCGGTGATAGGTAGCGCAGCGGCAGATGTTGCCGTTCATGGCGTTATCGATGTCGTCATTGGTAGGCTTCGGCGTGGTGGACAAAAGCGCCACCGCCGACATGATCTGGCCGGACTGGCAGTAGCCGCACTGCACGACATTCAGTTTCTGCCAGGAAGCCTGGACCGCCTGGGCGGTCTTGCCCGAAAGGCCCTCGATGGTTGTGATCTTGGCGCCCGCGACCGCCGAGACCGGCGTCGAGCAGGACCGCGACGCTATGCCGTCGATGTGGACGGTGCAGGCCCCGCATTGGGCGATGCCGCAGCCGAATTTGGTACCGGTCAGGCCGGCTTTTTCACGGATGGCCCACAGCAGGGGCATTTCGGGGTCGACGTCGACGGTGACGGCCTGGCCATTCAACTCGAATGATATGGACATGATGATCTTCCTCACTGGGCCCGTGACGGGGCCATGATCGCGGAGCGAAGTTCCCGGTACCGCACATAGGGCGCAAAGGGCGTCAGCGCACCCCTCGCGATTGGGAAAATTATACACCCGCGTGCCCGCCCAAGGACCGGGTTTTTCAATAGCTTTTTGCCATGGGAGTGGGCCGGGCGCCGATAAAGCGCGCTGTGCCGCAATATTCTTTCACTTGCGAAACTTTCTGATTTTGTATATTTCCATTTGTGTACTGATATGGCCGCCGTGGGTAAGGTATTTCGCGGTCAAATCGCCCTTTAAGTGGATCACGCCCATGGACGACACCCGCCCGCAACCCGGCCCCGCGCCCGCCCAAAGCACAGCCGCCCCGCCCCTGGCGCCGGCCAAAACCGCGACGCCCCTGCAGCGGATTTTGCGCGGGGTCGTGCTGCTGGTGTTGATCGGCGGCGGGGGCTTTGGGTACTACCTGTATCGCCAGAGCGAGGCTTATCCCTCGACGGACGATGCCTACATCCAAGCCAACGTCGTCCAGATCGCGCCGCAGATATCGGGCCCGGTAACCAAAGTTCATGTCGTCAACAATCAGCATGTCGCCGAGGACGCGCCGCTTTTTGATATCGACACGGCGCCACTCGTCATTGCCGTCGAAGCGTCCCAGGCCGCCTTTGATGAAGCCGCCGAGTCCGTCGGTGCCAGCGGCGCTGGGGTCAAGGCGGCAGCCGCCCGTGTGCGCGAAACCGAGGCTGCTTTGGCCAATGCACGCCGCGAGGCCGTGCGCGGCCGGGCCCTGGTACAGGCCGGCAGCCTGTCCACGGCCGGGCTCGACACCCGCGAGGCCGCGTTGAAGCAGGCCGAGGCCACGGTCGAGGCGGCGCTGGCCGAACTCGACCGCGCCCAGCAACAGTACGGCGGCTCGGGCACCGGCAATGCGCGGCTGCGTGCGGCCAGTGCGGCCCTGCGCAAAGCCCAGCTGGATTTGAGCTATGCCGAGGTTCGCGCGCCCAACGCGGGCTGGGTTTCCGACGTCACCCTGCGTGAAGGCGCCTTTGTCATGCCCGCCCGCTCGGTCTTCGCCCTGGTCGAAGACAAGGAGTGGTGGGTCGATGCGCACTTCAAGGAGACCGACATCAACCGCATCAAGCCCGGACAGTCCGCCGAGATCGAAATCGATATGTATCCCGGCGTTAAACTGAAGGGACAGGTCGAAAGCATCAGCGCCGGTTCGGGCGCGACCTTCTCGCTGCTCCCGCCGGAGAATGCCACCGGCAACTGGGTGAAGGTCACCCAGCGCTATACCGTGCGCGTCAAAGTCTCCGATCGCCCGGCGGATCCGACCCAGCCCTTGCGTGTCGGCGCCAGTTCACGCATCAAGATCGACACCAAAAGCTGACATGGCCGCCGCGCCGACCACTCCTGCAGCTGCAGACGTAGCGAGCGTTCCCGAGCTTTCGGGCTTTGCCAAGTTTGCCACCGTGACAGCGGTCATGCTGGCGATGATGCTTGAGATGCTCGACATGACGGTTGTCAACGTCGCCATGCCGCACATGATGGGCAGCCTGGGGGCCACCTCTGATCAAATTATTTGGGTGCTGACGTCCTACATGGTGTCGTCGGCCGTCGTCATGCCGCTGACGGGCTATCTCAGCGGTAAGCTTGGACGCCGGCGTTTGCTACTGGGCGCAATCACCGGCTTCATGATTGCCTCGGCCGCCTGCGGCGCGGCCCAGACGCTCTCTGAACTCGTCGTCTTTCGTCTCATACAAGGGGCCTGCGGCGCGACATTGGCGCCGCTGTCACAAGCGGTGATGATGACAATCTTCTCGCGCAAGAATCGCGGCAGCGCCATGGGCATCTGGGGTTTGGGCATGATGGTCGTGCCGGTGCTGGGTCCGACCCTAGGCGGCTTTCTCACCGATGCGCTGAACTGGCGCTGGGTGTTTTACGTCAACGTGCCCTTGGGCACGATTGCCCTGCTGTTGTCGTCGGTCTATGTGCCCGATGTGCCGGCGAAGCCAACGCGGACCGACTTTGTCGGCCTCGTGCTGTTGATCATCGCCATCGGCTCCCTACAGCTCACGCTCGATCTCGGCAACTCACACGACTGGTTCAGCTCGTCGTTGATCCAGGCGCTGGCAGCGTCCGCTGCCCTGGCCGGCGTATCTTTCGTCTATCACTGCTGGGACCGCCCCGGCGCCATCGTCAACCTCTCGGTTTACAAGGACGTCAATTTCACGTCGTCCTCGGTGCTGGTGGTCAGCTTCGCGATCGGCATGTTCGGCATCATGACGCTTTTGCCGCTGATGCTGGGCTCGATCATGCACTATCCGGCCGAAGTCGTGGGCGAGGTCATGGCGCCCCGCGGCCTGACCATGGGCGTGTTCATGATGGTAATCGGCCGCTATGTCGGGCGCTTCGATCCCCGCGGGATGATGTTTGTCGGCGCCCTGATCCTGGCCGGCGGCACGTTCGTCTATGCCCTTTTTCCCGCCGAGATCAGTCCGGGCTGGATCGCCATCCCCGGCATTCTGCAAGGCATCGGCATGTCGCTGTTTTTCATTCCCTCGGCGATGCTGGCCTATGAAACCCTGCCGCGTCATCAGATGGAGGGCGCCACCGGCCTCTATGCGTTGACGCGTACGATCGGAGCGTCCACCGGCATTGCGGTGATTGGTCTGATGCTGGCCCGGCGCAGCGAATATCACTGGCAGGTTCTGGGCCAGCGCGTGACCGCGCATAGCCCAACGGTGCAGACCTGGCTATCCGCGCGGGGCCTGACCATCGACGATCCCGCGGCCGGCGCCAGTCTTGTGGGCGCGGTCATGCGCCAGGCCCAGTTGTTGGCCTTCGGCGACATGTTCGTGTTTGTGACGCTGATCGTGATTCTCCTAGCGCCCCTGGTGATCTTCCTACGGCGCACCAAGCGCATCGAAACGCCCACGGCCCCGGCGGAATAACTACGCTGGCGCGGCCGCGCTCAAATCAACGATACGCGCGCGATGTCCGCAAGCCTCGATGAAACGCAGCAAATCGGCGGGCGTGATCGACGTGCTCATGGTGTTGAACAGCGGGTGAGCATTGATCACCGGCGCTGTCATGAGCGCCGCATCGAGGACCAGCTGCACCTGGGCCAGGGGATCGTTGATCACCGCAAAGGGCGTCACCGAGCCCGGCGTGACGCCGAGCACCCGCATCAATCGCTCCGGCGAGCCAAAGGACAAACGGGCCGCGCCGATGACGCCGGCGAGCTTTTTCAAATCCATACGCCGGCCTGAGGGCGCGACAACCAGCCACATCTTTTTCTTGGCATCGGCGAAGAATAGATTCTTCACGAAGATCCCCGGCAGATGGGCGATCTCCGTGCCCAAATCGTCAACCGTGAATGCCGGCGGATGATGGATCGTGGTGGTCGCAATGCCCAGATCGACAAGCCGCGCGAACAGGTCTTCGGGAGTCGCCGGCACCGCCGCCATCAAAGCTTGAGGTTGACCGAGCTGCGCGTCGGCCAAGCGGTGATCACCGCCTTGACCAGCACGGCGAGGGGAATGGCAAAAAACACACCCCACAGGCCCCAGACACCGCCGAAGAACAGGATCGCTACGATGATGGCCACGGGATGGATCGACACGGCCTCTGAGAACAGCAGCGGCACCAGCACGTTTCCATCGAGCGCATGGATAACGGCGTAAGCGCCGACAGCGATACCGCTATCGACGTTCAGCCCCCACTGCAGCACGGCGACCACAGCCACGGGCACTGTCGCGAAGGCCGCGCCGACATAAGGGATCAGCACTGCGATGCCGATGATGACCGCGAGCAGCGGCGCATAGTTGAGGTGAATGACCTTGAAGACGATGAAGCTGACCACCGCGACGATCAGCATCTGGATCACCTTGCCGCCGACAAAATTCTGCAGCTGGTGGTGCACGTCTTTCCACACCGCCGATGACAGCTCGTGATGGTCGGGTAAAAGGGTCGCAAGCCAGGCGACGATGCGGTCTTTGTCCTTCAAAAGGAAAAACACCATGATCGGGACGATCACCAGATAGACCAGCACCGTGACCAGACCGACCACCGTGCCGCCGAGGTAGCCGGCGGCCTTCTGGCTGAACACCAAAGCTTCGCGGCGGCCTTCGGCGACGAGATTGGCGGCCTGATCGGGCGTGATCAGCGTCGGATATTTTTCGGGCAGGCCGCCGATGATCTCTTGGCCGCGGGCGACAAACTGCGGAACTTGTGCTGCGAACTGCGCGATCTGGCGGCCGAGAAGCGGCACCAGTCCGACAATGGCCAGCAATGCCGCCAGGAAAATGCCGAACACGACGGCAAAGGCGATACGTCGCGACAGACCTCGGCGCCGCAGGCCGTCGCTGGCCACCTGCAGAACATAGGCGATGGTCACCGCGGCATAGAACGGCGCCAGCATGCTAGCGGTCAGCACGACAAAGGCCGTGCCGGCGATCAACAGGAATAACAGCATTGCCAGCTGGTTGTTGCCGGCGATGGCGTTATACCAACCGCGAATCAGCGTCATGGATCAAAGTCCCCCGATGGCGCGCACCATACCGCCCCGGGCCGGGCGAGGAGAAGGCCTAAAGGGTCATTTTGAAGTCGTCGATGATGGCACCCGGCATCCGCATGGAGCGGGTCGAGCGGGCCTCGTAGGTGTCGGTCGACAGCAAAAGATCGCGTTCGGCCGTCAGGGCCACGAGATTGTCGCCGAGTAGGCGGTAAACCGTGTCGTCAAACCGCATGACGTTGAGCGGGGCGGCGATCTCGCCATTCTCCACCCAAAAGGTCGCAAAGCGCGTCATCCCTGTCAGGCGACAGGCATTGCGGTCGGAATAATTCAGATACCAGAGATTGCCGATATAGATGCCGGTGCCGAGAGTCTCGAGGATATCAGCTGCCGGCAGCGTACCGGGCGCCAGATCGAGCGACATCGGCGATTCGTGGGCATCGGCGCCATTTTGAACAGCGCCGAACTCCGCCGCGGAACGCGGGCTGGCAAGGGTATCCATATAGCGGCCGGCTTCGATCAGGGTAACGCGGTCGGGCTTGATGAAGCCTTCGTTCTGAAATCCGGGCGCGACACCGTCGCGGTTATTCTCGCTTAAGGTCACGGATGCATTCAAGGTTACGCCCTGCTCGACCATTTTTATCAGCGGCGTGGTCGCCGTGCGGTGTCCAGCCAAGCCGAAGCCGCCCCAGCTCAGCATGGACATCACCTCTTCCACGGCGGCCGGCGCGAGATAGACCCGGTAGCCGCCGGGCGTGATGGTCTGGGCTGGCCGCGCAAGAGCGGCGAGGCGACCTTTGGCACCATCGGCTTTTGCGGCGAAGGCCTTGGCGTCCCAGGCCGTGCCGGCGTGGGTCATCTTCACCGCCTTGTCGGCGCGCAGATAGAAGCTGAGATCGACGTTGAAGGCCTGGACCGTATCCCAATTGCGCTGGCCGAAGCTGTTGGCAAAGCCGTGATGCATGGGGCCGGCGGCATAAAAGCCGACCATGTCGTGGCCGGCGCCGGCGGCGAGTACGGCATCGACGCCCTCTTCGGGCCGCGCGACCGCGCTGGGCAGTGTGCGCGTGGTCGATTGCGGCGCCGTATTGATAAGAAAATGCGGATCCTCGGCCGCATCGGCCAGAATGTCGCGCAGCGTCGTGACCGCATGGCGTGCGGCGGCCTGATCGCTCTCACCGTCGCCGCTCAAGGTCAGAGTCTGGGAGGCGTGACGCTTGCCGCGAAACAGCTCGAGGGTCAGATAGCGCTGCTCGACCGCACCGGCCTGACGCACGGCGGAGCGGTTGAAGCGCACAAAGTCCGAAGTCTCGCCGGAGAAGCGTGCGAGATAGCCTTCATCGCCTTTCAGCTGCGCTTGCAGCGCGTCGGCGACGGCGAGGAAATGTTCCTGCATGGCCTGCTCAACCGCCGCCGAAGACTTGCACGTCGGCGAACAGACCGGGAGGCGACGCATGGCCGACGCGGATGGCCTGGTTGGGCTCGCCTTTGCCGCAGGTGGGCGTGCCCAGCACCTGCACCGTAGCTGCGTTGCCAAGGCCCTTGAGGTTGCGCCAGAAGGTTGCCGAGATTCCGCGATAGTTGGGGTTTTTCACCACCGCACCAATCAGGCCGTTCTTGATCAGGCGCGCCCGCTCGCAGCCAAATTGGAATTTGTTGCGGCTGTCGTCGATGGACCACGACACATTGGTTTCCATAACAATTCCGTTTTCCACCTGCGCGACAAGTCCGTCGAAGCTCGATGCGCCGGCTTCGACATTCAGGTTGGCCATGCGGTCAATTGCCGGACGGTTCCAGCTGCAGGCCCGCGCATTGGCGACGCCCGAGGCCTTGGCGCGGGTCTGGCTGAAGGCGCCGCCGAGGGGGCGTTCAAGCAAACCGTTGCGAATCAGATATTGTTTTTCGGCAGGCATGCCCTCGTCATCGAAGGCATAAGACGCCGCCTCACCCGCAACACCGGGGTCGAATGTGACGTTGAGCAGGCTCGAGCCGTACTGATAGCTGCCGAACATATCGAGCGTGACAAAGCTGGTGCCGGCGTAGTTGCGCTCGTCGCCAAGGATACGGTCGAGTTCCAGCGGATGGCCGATGGACTCGTGAATCTGGATATACATCTGGTCCGGCGCGAGCAAGAGGTCCATGGCGCCAGTCGGGCAATCGGGCGCGGCCAGCAACTCCAGCGCTTCATCCGCAATGCGCGGCGCTGCCGTCCAGAAGCCCAGGTCTTCCAGCGCATCAAGGCCGCCCTGGCGAATGACGCCACCGCGGCCCAAGGTGCGCGTCTGGGTTTCGCTGCCGTCTGAGGCACTGGCGGAAAGGCCCGGAATGACAATGCCGCGCCGCTGGCGGATGAAATCGCCCGCCGATGTCGCCTGCACCGACTCTTCATCGGTGAATGACAGTTCAGCCGACCAATCGGCGATGGTGTCGCGGTGCTTCAACTGGGCGGCCTGCTGCACGAGGCGGGCAATTTTGTCGCCGCGGCTGACGGCAGTCCACGCCACGCGCGGCGTGTCTTCGGTGTCGTGATGCACAGGAGCACCGGAGCGCACGGGCAACGGAGCGACCATGCGCCCGGCAGACCGGTTGGCCCAAGCCAGGGCATCTCGCCCGGCCCGCGCTAATCCACTGGCGCTGACGTCGGATGTCGCGGCATAGCCCAGGCCGCCGCCGGCATGGACGGTCACCATCGCGCCGAAGTCATCTGACAGGGCGACGGGATCGATGACGCCACGGGTCACGCCCAGGTGCTCGGATCTGCTGCCCATCACACGCAGCGACCAGAAGTCGCAGGGCGGAGCGACGGCGGCAAAACGCGCGGCGATGTCGGCGGTTTGAGACATGCCTATGACTTGCCGCAGCGGGTCGCCCTTTGCAAGCGCTTCAATGTTGGATATGGCTGCACTTATGAGCCAAGGCGAGGACCTGATAAAACGCGCGCCCCCGGATCAGCTGCAGCCGTGGTTTGCGCGGGCGACAGCCCTGCCGCCTGGGCGTGCCGCCATCATCGGCGGTGGTATTGCCGGGGCGAGCACCGCCCATGCGCTGCGACGCAGGGGATGGCAGACTACTATCATCGACCGGCGCAAGGAATTGGCGCAGGAGGCGTCGGGCAATCCAACGGGCGTGCTGATGCCGCGCCTAACCGCGGCGCCCAATCTTGACGGTCGGTTTTATGCGGCCGCGTGGCGATTTGTCCTGCGCACACTTGTTGATATCGGAATGCAGCTTGACGCGGGCGGCGTGCTGCAACTCGCCACTGATGCAGCGGAGGCCGCGCGCCAGAATATGGTGGCGGCAGATGCAGCATTGCCGCCGGCGATGCTGCGCCAGATGGATGCCGCCGCCGCCTCTGACATCGCTGGCTGCGCGCTGCCCTTCGGCGCGCTCCATTTCCCGCAGGGCGGTGCGATTGATCCGCGAGCCTATTGCGCCGCTTTGGCGCAAGGCAGCGACGTTCTATTTGGCGTCGATGTCGCGCGCCTGCGTCACGACGGCAGGTGGCAGGTGATTGATGCGGCCGGCGAGGTGCGCACCGAAGTCGACATTGTTGTGCTCGCCAATGCTCTGGGGGCTGCCTCTCTGCCGCAAACCGCATGGCTGCCCTTAGCTGCCCGGCGCGGCGCGCTGACACTCGCACCGCCAACGCCCGCGAGTGCGGCATTGCGTGCGGTCCTCGCCTACGGTGGCTACATGACGCCGGCCCGGGGCGGCGTCCACAGCATCGGGGCCACCTTCGATTGGATCAGCGCGCACGAGTTGAACGCACCGCCGGTGGTTCGCGGCGACGACCATGCCCGTAATCTTGCCGATCTTGCTCATGTGCTACCGGGACTAATGGCGGGCGTAGAGCCCAGGGCACTGGCCGGCCGGGCGGCCCTGCGCTGTACAACAGCCGATCACATGCCCGTCGTTGGGCCGGTTCCGGATGAGGGTGCGTATCGCAGCGACTTTGCTGAGCTGCGCCACGGCCATCCCTGGGCGCGCTATCCAGGGGCGCGTTATGTGCCGGGCCTTTATGTGCTGACGGGACTGGGGGCGCGGGGCTTGGTGAGCGCACCGCTGGCGGCCGAAATTCTGGCCGCGCATGTAACCGGCGAGTCCTGGCCAGTAGAGAACGATCTGACGACGGCCCTGCATCCGGGCCGCTTTCTGGTGCGGGAGCTGAAGCGGGGCATCTAGACGTGAGCGGGCGGGGAATTGAGGTCAGGACCGAAGTTTCGGGGTCCATCACGCTTGACGGGCGGGAAAGATGGGTCGGAATCTCGACCCTGACCTCAATTTCGCGCAAATGCCGGACAGGACGCGGGCTCGGAAGGAAAAGTCTTCCCCCGCCCACCAGCAGGTCCTGCCTCTCGGCAGAGTCGCCCGGGTCGGGCGGGAGAAGACGAAGACCTTGCGCGTCACCGGGGTAGGATTTGACTCGTGGGCAGTGACGATCAAGGCCGTAGATCACGGGTATTCTTGAACACGGTCTCGGGGTTTGGCATGTGCCAGCTAGGTTGCTACGCTCCTGTGGTTGTGTGGGAATAATTCCCACGGGCAACCTTACGCTAGGCGGGAGCGATTTTGTTGTCAACAAAAAAGTGGGAAAAATTCCCACGCTGTGCGATACAGTACCCACATGGCCGAACCCGCCACCACCACACCAAAACCCGTTCTGGCAGCCGTAAGGCGGCTGCTGCGACCTTTGGTGCGCCTGCTGATCTCCAAAGGCATGGGCCTGCCGGCCCTGACTGAGGTGCTAAAGCAGGTCTATGTGGACGTCGCCCTGACGGAATTCCCCACCAAGGGTAAAAAACAGACCGACAGCAGCATCAGCATCCTCACCGGCGTGCATCGCAAGGATGTGAAAAGACTCCGCACCGTAAAGGACAAAGGTCCGCAGGCGCCGCGCAGCATCAGCATCGGCGCGCAAATGGTGTCGCGTTGGGTGGGCTCACCTGCCACCACCGACAAAAAGGGCCGCCCCCTGCCCCTGCCGCGCCAGGCCGAGTCGCCCGGTGGACCGTCGTTTGATGCCCTGGTCGCGGGAATCTCGACCGATGTACGCCCCCGCGCTGTGCTCGACGAATGGTTGCGGTTGGGAATCGCCCATTTGGATAAACAAGAGCGTGTTGTGCTCAACCAAATGGCGTTCGTGCCGCAGAAAGGCCTCGAAGAGAAAGCATTCTACCTGGGCCGCAATATCCACGATCACATCGCGGCGGCGAGCCACAACCTATTGGGCGAAGGCAACCCCCAACTCGAGCGCAGCGTTCATTACAGCGCGTTGACGCCGGAGTCGGCGGTGGAACTGGCAAGCGCCGCCGAACGCGTGGGTATGGAGGCACTGCTTGAGCTCAACCGTCTGGCCCTCGATCTGGCTGCTAAGGACAAG
The DNA here is from genome assembly GCA_947476065.1 of Fidelibacterota bacterium. Lineage (GTDB taxonomy): Bacteria > Pseudomonadota > Alphaproteobacteria > Rhodospirillales > Rhodospirillaceae > SHVO01. The sequence continues at coordinate 15,048 of CANJPG010000041.1, read as the reverse complement.
GGCAAGGAAAACGCAACCCGACGCATCAATTTCGGCTTATATTTCTACAAGGGCGCTACAACTCCTAAGAGCTTGCGCAAAAATGACGACGCTTCGGACGAGTCCGATGCGTAACGGTTGCTGAACGGAACCGGGATACTAAGGGGCCTATGAACAGAGGCGCTGACCAGCGGTTGAACGGCAAGACGCTGCGCGTATGCGCGGCGGCGCTATTGCTGTCGCTGCTCGCCGGATGTGCCGCTGCGCCCATGAGCACACCCGCCCCCCAGATGGCGGCGGCGAAATCCAAGTCTTCCGATCCAAAGAACGGCGACGGTATCGGCGGCACCGGCATCAGGGCCGCCGAGGCCATGCCGGTGAACTCGCGCGGCGACGGCATCGGCGGCACCGGCGTGCGGGGCACCATCACCGGCTTCGGCTCGATCCTGGTCAACGGACTGAAGCTCGATTTCGACCACACGACAAAAGTCGAATCCGACGGCAAGCCCACGACCCTCGAAGCGCTACGTGTCGGCCAGATTGTCCAGGGCGTCGCCCATTCCAAGGACGGCAAGCTCAGCCTGGCCCAACTTGAGATTCAGCACGCCGTCAGCGGGCCCATCAGCGCCATCGACCATGCCACTGAAACACTGACGGTGCTGGGCCAGAAAGTGCGCCTCAACCTCGCCGGCGACAAAACCGCTATCGCCGCGTTCAAGACGCTCGCGGTCGGCGACGTGGTCGGCGTCTCGGGCCTGCGCCAGTCCGACGGCGTGATCGTCGCCACCCGCGTCGATCAGTCGAGCGATGACGACCGCACCATCCTGCGCGGTCAGGCCACGGCCGTCACCGCGACCAGCGTGCGCGTCGGGGCCTTCGACATTCCCTTAGCCGCCGGCGCGACGCCGCCAAAACTCGGCGAGACGGTTGTTACCTCGGGGCGCATCATCAACGGCGCCTTTGTGCCTGATGTCGTCGCCGGCACCGGCCCCTTGAATTTCGGGGAGATCGTCACCGACATTTCGCTGGAAGCTTACGCGCCAAAGGCAGCTGGAAGCCCGGGGCCCCTGGTGATCGAAGGCACGACTGTCGGCGGCGCAGGCTTGCCCGCGGGAACCGCCGTCAACGATCGCATCGTCGTTACCGGCCAAGTCGCCGGGCCCGATTCCATCACGGCGACCAGCATCGCAAATGTGCATACGGTGGTGACCATCAACGCCGCTCGCGGCGCGGTACGTCCCGCCGCCATTAGGCCCGACAGTGCCCGCTCAGAGCGCGTCGCGCCGCCGCGCCCGAACATTGACCGGCCCCAGTCGGTGAAACCTGAAACCCCGTCACGGCCGTCCATCGAACGCCCGCAAGGGATACCGTCGGTCTAGGAAAAGGCTGCGGCTCAGCGCCAGCGGTAGGTGACAACCACGCCACCGCCCGCCGATGGACTGTTCTGGGACAATCCTGCGACGCCATAGAAATTCGCCGACCAATCGTCGCTGAATTTGTAATTCAGGTAGACAGTGCCCTCCTGCGGCGCCGCCGCACCCTTGATCGCCGCTTCGCGCAGATCATAGGAAAGGCCGGTCGTTACGCGCTCGCTCCAGGTGTACTGCACACCGGCAGAGCCATAGCCAACATCGCGCAACGTAAATCCCGCGGGCTGACCGGTGAGCCGATAGCCGAAACTCGCGAAGGGCATGAAGTCGCCCAGCGTCTTGGCGACATCGACCTGGAACGCGCTGTCCCAGGCGCCGGTGCCGAGGCCCTTGGCAAAGCTGGCCGTCGGCACTTTGACGCGGGCCGTGAGATCGACATAGAGGCCCAGGCTATAGAGGCTTTCCAAGGCATAGGTCGCCGAAAGATTGATATCGCCAAGTCCCTCAGCATGACCCGAATTGCGCAGGCCAGCCGCACCTTCGGCCGCGCCGTCCAGCAACAGCGCAGGACCCGAGACGCGAATGAACGGCACGACGGCCTTCAGAGTCCAGGGGCCTTTGGCGGCCTGGAATGTCGCCGGCACATACAGGATTTCGGTACGCTTGAGCGCGCCGTAGTAGCCCGAGCTGAAGTCCATGCCCGAGCTGGCGCGGAACTGCCAGAAGGCATCGGCGAAGGAGTCCTGGGCTTGCGCGGCTCCGGCAGACCCACACATCATCGCAACTGCCAAAAAACGGCGCGCCATCAATTCACACTGTCTCCGGCGCCTTGGGCGTCAGCAGCATAACGATTTCATGGCGCAGCTGTTCGATCAGGTCGCGGCATTCGGTGAGGTGCTTGCTTTCAACATCGAGAATGGCGGTGAACGCTTTTGCCTTAAGCGCGACGACGTCAATGTCCTTGGCGGCACCTTCAATGCGCGCGGCATCCAGCACGATATCGATCAAGCGGTCCACGGCATGCAGACGGCCCCAGAGGTAATCGTTTTGACGGTAAGCCAAACTGAAGAAGGCGCCGAAGTGGTGGAACTGGATGCCCTTGAGCGTGGCGTCGGCGCTGCCCTTGCGCAGGGTCTGGGCATCGTCGGGGCTCAGGCGGTCGACGCGGATTTCGTCGAACTCGTCCAGGTCGCGCCAGTTGGTGATGGAGAACGTCAGCACGTCCCAGACTGCAAAGCCGATGTAGTGTTCGATCAGCTCGCGGCGCGCCGGCGTCGGCAAGGGCCCGACATCGCCTAGGCCGTTGACGAGCGCCACCAGCAGGGTATCCGTGCGCGTATTGTCGGCTTCAAGGGCCAGGTCGTTGCCGAGATAATCCAGCGTTTGATTGATCGGCGTCGTGAAGAGCCGCGCGACCGCCGTCGGATCCGAGGCCAAAGCGGGCTCCGTGACCATGGCCTGGACGATATCGCGCACCACGGCCTTGACCGCGTCCACAGCACCTCGCGACAGGCCGCTTACGCCATCGGCCGCCCCGGCCGCGCGCGCCGTCATGGGCTGCAGCAAGGCAAGCGCGTCATAAAGCCCGGCTTTGACGTGGTCGAGACGCTCAGACGTCAGGCCGCCGAAGTCCTCCTCGGCCAGGCGCGTGTAGAGCTGATTGACCGCGCGCACGACAAAGCGCACACGGCGCTGGCGATAGCGTACGTCAAAGCGCAGCAGGAACTTGATCCAGGCCGGCATGCCCTTGGCCGGATCGATGGACTTGCGCAAGTCATCGCCCGACGGCGAAACGCCGGTCAGCTCGGCCCATTTCTGGATGACCGCGACGATGCGTCCGGATTCCGCGGTGTCGCGGTCGTAGCCGCAGATCTGGCCGACGAGGCCGGCGACGTCCTCGATCACCGCCGTCAGCTTCAAGCGCAGATAGCCTTCGTAGGCGAAGCCGGTTTCGTTGCGGGCGCTGTTATTCGCGAGCTCGCGGAAGCGCCCGATCTGCTCGGGTGTCACGATGCCGTCGAGCGCGGGGCCGGCAACCGCGTCGGCCATAGCGCGGATGTGCGAGCGGGCGCTATCCACCACCATCTGCAGTCGACGGACTTCAGCGTTGTAAGTGTTGACCCAGGCGAGGTCGTCGTGGATGGGTTCGTTGCGCGGAATGTCCGACAATGCGCCTTTGAGCGTCGAGAAGAATCCCGGTACGCGCATGGAGCGCGTCTCGGCGCTTTTAGGATGGGGGTCGATATACAACAGACGGCGATCGACATGGCGATAGGCCGGCCGGCCGCGGATGGCTTCGATGGCTTTTGCGAAGGGCTTGTTATTGAGCACGCTGCCGTCGATGAACGAGGCCTCGGCCGGATTCACGTTGGCCAGCAGGTAGGGGCGGAAATTGCGGTAGAGGAAGTCCACGCGCGTGCGCCAGCTCAAGCGCCGCTCGGCAATCAGCCGATCGATCTCGGAAAACTGCATCGGCGGAAATGCACCCGGGAACGATGACGTGGCGCGCGCGGCGAACACCAGCGCCGGCAGATTCTCGCGGTCGAAGCTGGAGGTCTCTTGGCCCTTGGGCCAGTGGCGATAGGACATGCGCAGCATCTGGCGGTGCTCGCGGTCCTGAATCACCGGCGGATCATGAATCGGAGTATCGGTGACATAGCCGTGGAAGTCCGTGACCGTCACGAACAAGTCGAGTTGCAGGCCCTCAGGGATCAGCGAACTGCCCCGCTCGGCCGGGTCACCCATGCCGGAGAAGCCGTCGTAGAGCACCTTGGTGAGGTTATAGCCGTCGAAGGGCGGGCGAAACCACCGCGACCGCATGAACATCGAGAGCTTTTGTTTAAGCTCGCGGTTGTGACCCAAGTCCTCGCGGAAACGCCACATGAAGAGCCAGACGAAGGGCCGGAAGTACCACTTTGTCCACGGCCCCGCCTTGATATGAGAGGGCATGAGTTCGGCGACGTCGGAGTGCTTCAGCCAGAAATCGCGCAAGGGATCGATGCTGAGATCGTGGGCCAGGGCGCGGGCCAGGATGACGCCGTTGATGCCGCCCGCGGAAGCCCCGGCGATGACGTCGACGACGATACGCAGGTCCAGGGTCTCGCCGATAACGCGCAGCAGCTCGAAATAGGCTTGTTCGGTATCGGCGGGCTCTTCGCGCGGCTGGGCGACGTCGGCATAGCTGAGATTGGGCTGGTGACGGTTGGTGAAGGTGTGAAAGTCGCGCGAGGCCCGTACAAGCTTGAGAATTTCCTTGGTCACGCCATGCATGTAAACGGCCAGCGAGACGCCGCCGTACACCACCAAGGCAAACCGTAGTTCTTTCTCCTTCACCGGGCCGCTCCCCCTTGCAGCGCGTTCGGCCCGCAAGACTTCGCGCGGCCGGGATCAATCATTGCGTGACAATCTTAGCGCAGGGTCAACAGCCCCCGCATTATGAGAGTTTGAAGAGTTCCCACCGTCCCATGACGGATTTGCTGCGGATTTTGCCTATTCGGCGGGCTGGCTTTCATCACTGTGCCCGCTGGCACTGGCCGGGAATGCTTTCTCGTAATCTTTGAGTTCCGCTGCGATGCGGCCGGGCGAGCCGGTCTTGCGGGCCAGCAGCATATAGAACGTCGGCACAACCACGAGAGTCACCACCACGGCGAAGGAGACGCCGGTAAAGATCACCACGCCGATGGGACGGCGGCTTTCGGAGCCGGCGCCGGTGGCCATCACCAGCGGCAAGGCCCCCATGACGGTGGCCAGCGCGGTCATGACGATGGGACGCAAACGGATTGTCGAGGCTTCGACCAGCGCCTCGCGGAACTCGCGCCCCGAGTCACGCAGCTGGTTGGTGAATTCCACGATCAGAATGCCATTCTTGGCCGCCAAGCCAACCAGCACGATGATGCCGATCTGTGAAAACAGGTTGATGCTCTGGCCGAACATTAAAAGCCCAATCAGCGCGCCGAAGACCGCAAGCGGCACGGTCATCATAATGACCATAGGATGGACGAAGCTTTCGAACTGGGCCGCCAGCACCAGGAACACGACGACCAGCGCCAGCCCGAAGCTGAAATAGATCGAGGCGCTGTTGTCCTTGAAGTCGCCGGCTTCGCCGCGCCAGGTCAGCACGGCGGTCGAGGGCAGCTTTTCGGCGGCAACGCGTTCGACTTCTTTAATGGCATCGCCCAGGATGACGTCCGTGCGCGGGCTGAGCATTAAATTGATCGCCCGGCGGCGGTCGAGGCGCTGGAAGTTGTCGGCGTAGGAGCCTTCTTCCAACGTCACCAGGCTCGAGAGCGGGATGAGGGCCCGCGTGGTGGTCGAGCGCACATAAATATTCGAGACGTCGCCCGGCGTCTGGCGATCTGAATCCTGGCCCTGCAGGACCACGTCGTATTCCTCGCCCTTATCGACGAACGTCGTGACCTTGCGCGAGCCCAGCATGGCGGCCAGCGCATCGCCGATATCACCAACGGAGACACCAAGATCACCGGCGCGGTTCTGATCGACGTGGATGCGAATCTGCGGCTTGCTCTCGACGAAGCTGGTGCGCACCGAGGTGAACATCCGGTTTCCGCGCAGGCCTTCCATCATCGCATCGCGCCAGAGGCGGAGATCGTTATAGGTCGGTCCACTGATGGCCAGCATCAGTCCGCCGCCGCCCATGCCGCCGCCGCCGCCGCTGCGGCCAAGGCCCGGGGGCATGTTGGCAACCACCTGGGCGCCCGTAATCTGCTGCAGTTTCGGCGTGATCTCGGCCACGAACTCGGTCACCGAGCGGTGACGGTCGCCCCAGGGCGTCATCCAGACGTTGGAGTTAGCCATGTTGCCGTTGCCGTTGAGGTTTTCGGCGATGCGGAGCACTTCACCGTTCTCTACGTAGGGTTTGATGATGTCGACAGCCTTCGTCAGCTGGCGCGCGGTGTAGTCGGCATTGGAGCCTTCCGGGGCGCGCACATTGATCATCACCTGGCCGCGGTCTTCGCGCGGCGTGAACTCCTGCGGCAACAGGGTAAACAACAGGCCGGACAGCGCGATGATGATGACAAAACCCGTCAGCACACGCTTGGGCATATCAAGCGCCTGGTTGAGAACGCGCACGTAGAAGACTTTGACCTTATCGAAGGTCTCCTCGGCGAAGTGCGCGACCGGGCTGTTATCCAGAGATTCAGTCAGGATCTTGCTGCACATCACCGGCGTCAGCGTCAGCGAGATGAACATCGAGAAGACAACGGCCACGGCCATCGTAACCGCGAATTCCTTGAACAGGCCGCCGACGGCGCCCGACATCAGGGCGACCGGCACGAAAGCCGCCACCAACACCATCGTCGTCGACATCACCGCCATGCCTACCTGGCGGGCGCCGCGCATGGCGGCCAGCAGCGCCGGCTCGCCCATTTTCATGCGGCGGTGGATATTCTCGAGCATGATAATGGCGTCGTCGACCACCAGCCCGATGGCCAGCACCATGGCTAATAGCGTGAGAATGTTGATCGAGAAGCCCATGGGCCACAGCACGACGGCCGTGGCGATGAGCGAGATCGGCACGGTCACGGCCGGAATCAGCGCGGCACGCACCGTGCCCAGGAACAGATAGATCACCAGCATCACCAGGAAGCCTGAGACAATCACGGCTACGCTGACTTCGTGAATGGCGGCGGAGATGAACAGCGAGGTGTCGTTGCCGATGATCAGCTTGGCGCCCGGCGGCAGCGTCGGGGCCATCACTTCCATTTCGTGTTTGACCGCCTTGGCGACGTCAAGGGTCGACGCACCCGGCTGTTTGACGATAGCCATGCCGACGCCCGACACTCCGTTACTTTTATAAACCGAATGAATATCGACCGGCGCCATCTCGACCTTGGCGATCTCACCCAGACGGATGAGATAGTTGTTGGGCCCGCGCGCCACCACCAGGCTGGAGAAGTCTTCGGCTGTCTGGTAGGCGCGGATGGTGCGCATGGTGATGTTGCGATCGGTGGATTCAAGCTGGCCGGCGCCGAGTTCTACATTCTCGCGGCGCAGCGCGGTCTGCACGTCGGCGACGGTGATATTGCGTGCCGCCATGGCGCGGCGGTCGAGCCAGATACGCATGGCCTTTTGGCGCGCACCCAGGGTGAACAGGTAAGCCACGCCCGGCAGCGACGAAAATCGCGGCTGCAAAGTCAGCACCGCGTAATCGGCCGCTTCCATGGGCGGCAGCGGGCCGGTCATGTTGACGAACATGATCGGATCGGCGTCGGAATCGGCCTTCTGGATGACCGGCGGATCGGCGTCTTGCGGCAGGCGGTAAAGCACGCGGCTGACCTGGTCGCGCACGTCGTTGGCGGCGACATCGATGTTAGTGGCTTCGGAGAATTCCAGATTGATACGCCCGCCGCCGTCGCGTGAGAACGAACTGATGGCGGTGATGCCGGGGATGCCGCTAACCTGGTCTTCGATGACTTTGACGACCTTGGACTCAACGACTTCCGCCGAGGCGCCGGTATAGTTGACGCCGACGTTCACCACCGGGCGGTCGATGTTCGGGGTTTCGCGCACCGGTAGTTTGAAGAAGGAGTAGAGACCGAAGACCACAAGCAGCATGCTCGCCACGATGGCGACAACCGGCCGCTTGATCGACATATCGGAGAGTTGCATGGCTCTGGACCCTATCTCGCAGGCTATTTCAGTCGCGGTTCCGGCACCGCGCCGGGCGCATTAACCAGGATGGCGCAGCGCTTCGGGGTTCTGCGCCGGCGTGCCGCCGCGCAGATCGCTGGCGTTGACCAGGTTGACTTTGCTGCCAGGACGCAAGTCCTGGATACCTTCGGTCACGACGACATCGCCTTCCTTAATACCCTCGAGGATCTCGACGCTGCCGGCACGGCGGCGGCCGATCACCACCTTCAGGCGGCTGACGACATTGTCTGGGCCCACCGTGAACACATATTGGATATCGTTTTCGGGCAGCAGCGCAATCTCGGGCACCATTACCGACTCCCGCTGATCCTTGATCAGCTGAACGACCATCAGCATGCCGGGGCGCAAGCGCAGGTCTTCGTTGGTGATGGTCGCGCGCACGCTGACCGAACGCGTCACCGGATCGACGCGGCTGTCGACGGCGACCACGCGGCCTTTGAAGACTTCCTTGGGATAGGCGCTGGCCTGGGCTTCGATGTCGAGGCCAGGCTTCAGCGACGCCAGGAAGGTTTCAGGAATCGAGAAATCGAGTTTTACTTCCGAGATGTCATCGAGCGTCGTGATCACGGCGCCGGGCGAAACCAGCGCGCCGACGCTGATGCGGCGCGTGCCGACGATGCCCGAGAAGGGCGCAGTTATGCGCCGGTCGCCCGAGCGCACGCGCGCGGCGGCGACGTTGGCTTCGGCGCGCTTGAGCAGCGCCACCTGTTCGTCGAGCTTGGCCTGGGAGACGTGGTTGTCGGCCACCAGCTGCTGCGTGCGGGTGAGGTCTTTTCTTTGCTGCTCAAGGTTGGCGAGTTCGACGTTGAGGGCTGCGTCCTGTTCGCCGGCATCGATGGCCGCGATCTGGTCGCCGCGTTTGAAGGTCTGGCCGTCGTCGAAATCCAGCGAGCGGATAATGCCTTGGGTCTTGGCGGTAATCGTGACCGACTCATTGGCCGTCAATGTACCGATCGCCTCGAGACGGTCGGCGAAAACCTCTTTGTGCACGGCGACAGCGGTAACCGGGCGCATCATGCCGGCGCCACGTCCGCCTTGGCGCTGCGGCCCGGCAGCGTGATGGCCGCCGAAATAAAACCACCCGCCCACAGCCGCAGCCACGACGACCACGGCAATTCCAACAGTGCTTTTAGAGAGCGCGAACGGCATTTCTATCCCAATGAACGTTTTTGGCGAACGACTGTATCGACGCGATGGCAGCCAACAAGACGATGGCGCCCTTCCCGGCTAGGAACAGCGCTGCCATCCAGAATATGTGCTGCCTGTGACACGCACGCGCGAGCAAGTGACCGTCTTGCCCGAAACCGCCTACGGCCTGCGCGGCTTTAATACTTAGATCATTCCGGGTTTCATAGGCCAGTCATTTAAAATGACGGCAATGTGAACCATTTGGCAAAAAGTTAACAATGGTTAACTTCTCTTCGGCGGGGTCAAATTCCGGCCTCAGGTTGCAAAAAAAGCACCCCGCCTTTCGGCGGGGTGAGGTTGGGATAATGGAACTGGTCGGTGGCCCGAAGTGTCTCAATGTAGGTGGGCTCGCGACACGCCTTCCTTGTGCCACGGCCCCGTTACACATGGGACCTGCGAGAATTGACAGGTCGGCGTCGCATTCGACGCTCTCTGGCCTGTCTGTTCTGACAGGTCTGCTTAACGGTAGAGCTTGAAGTCCTCGGTGGCCTTGACCAGGGCAGCGCGAATGCCCGGTTCCATCGACGAGTGGCCAGCGTCGGCGACGACGCGGTATTGGGCTCCGGACCAGGCCCGGGCCAGACGGTCAGCGGTGGCGATCGGGCACACCATGTCGTAACGCCCCTGCACGATCACCGCGGGATGCTTGGCCAGCACGCTCAAGCCGTCCAACAACTGCCCGGGAGCCAGGAAGCCACCGTGCATCATGTAATGGGCTTCGATACGCGCCATCGACAGGGCGCCCGCATAATATTGATCGCTGCCGAAGTCGTAACGGCCGGCCTTGCCGGCTGGAATCAGCCGCGAGCACGCATTCTCATAGCCGCACCAAGCAGCGGCGGCAGGTTTATGAATCACGGGATCCGGATCCGTGAGGCGGCGGTAATAGGCCTTCAGCAGGTCATCACGTTCGGCGGGCGGAATATGACCGGCAAAGGCCCGGTGAGCTTCGGGGAAAAACCATCCCATGCCGTTCCCACCTTCGCCGCCACTGTTCCCACCAATGAACCAGTCGACTTCCTCGCGCGAGAACAGAAATACGCCGCGCAGAATGAAACCGATGCAGCGCTGCGGAAACGCCTCTCCGTAGGCCAAAGCCAGCGTTGAGCCCCAGGAGCCCCCGAACACCGTCCAGCGTTCGACGCCCAGGTGTTCGCGCAATACTTCGATGTCGGCGACGAGGTGCTGAGTGGTGTTGTCGGTCAACTCGGCTTCGGGCGTCGAGCGGCCCGCGCCGCGCTGATCTAAAAGAATGATGCGGTAGCGTTCGGGATCGAAGAACCGCCGATAGGCCGGCGCGGTTCCCGCACCCGGCCCGCCATGCAGAAAAATTACTGGCACGCCCTTGGGGTTGCCCGACTGCTCCCAATACAGACGGTGCGGCCCGCCGACATCAAGCATCCCGGTCGCATAAGCATTCAGCGGCGGAAACAGCGGACGCTCGTCCGCCGCCTTGCCGGCCGGTTTGCTGGCACCAATGTTCTCAAGGGCGGCGATGGCCGATATCTCCGGAACAGGGTTTCGCGCGCGGGTCTGGCGCTATTCTCAATACAAACCGGGCAAGAGCAAGTCCCCGATAGACGATTAAACCCGCATCCTCACATGGCTCGACTTTTGCGGGTGCCGCTTTTAAGGTGCCGCGCGTTCCCGCCGCGGCATCGGCCTTAAGCCGGAAGCGTTTTTCCCTTCATCAGGTTGTCAGCCAGGCGCGCGCCATGCCGATATTGTTTGCCATCACTTTCATGGACTTGGTCGGCTTCGGGCTGCTGTTGCCGCTGCTGCCGTTCTACGTTCAGCGGGTGGGGGCGGGACCGGAGATCATCACGCTGGTGCTGGGCCTTTATTCCGTCGGGCAGTTCGTCGCTGCGCCGCTGTGGGGCCGGCTTAGTGACAGCTTTGGGCGCAAACCCGTGCTGGCTCTGACGAGCATGGGCCTTGCCGTCTCCTACGTCATGCTGGCGTATTCCGACACTTTGACGCTGTTGATCATCAGCCGTTTATTCGGCGGCGTGATGGCCGGCAATATTGCCGCCGCCCAGGCGTATATCAGCGATATCACCACCGCCGAGACGCGCGCCAAAGGCATGGGCGTCATCGGCGCCGCCTTCGGGCTGGGGATTATTTTCGGACCCGCCATCGGCGGTGTGCTGGGCGGACATGATGTCGCCACGGCCGACTTTACGTCACCGGCTCTGGCCGCCGCCGCGATTACACTGGTTGCCGCCGTGTGCGTCGTTTTGTTCCTCAAAGAAAGCCTGTTGCCGGCACAACGGGCGACCCTCAGGGCCCAGCCGAAACTGCCGCTGGCGGAAAGGCTGCGCGTGACATTCGGCCGGCGTACATTGGTGATGCTGGTGGCCGCCAGTTTTCTCACCCTCACCGCCTGGGCGTTGTTTGAAACCGTTATCGGCCTCTGGGCCAACGCCGTGTTTGAATATGGCCCGGCACAGATCGGCTATTTGCTGACGCTGATGGGCGTCATCAGTGTGATCGTGCAAGGCGGCGCCATGGGGGCGCTGACCCGCCGCTTTGGCGAACGCACGCTCGCGCGCACCGCCGTCGCGTTGCTGATCATTGGCTACATCGCCCTGGCCATGGTGAGCCAAGAGACCCCTCTCTGGCTGGCCTGCACCGTCCTGGCTTTTGGCTCGGCGCTTTTCAACCCGAGCCTGTCCAGCATGATTTCCTTCGAAGCCGGTGAATACGAACGCGGCGCGGTGCTGGGGGTCTACCAGGGGGCCACTGCCCTGGGCCGGGTTGTGGGCCCAGCGTTCTCGGGCCTGGCCTTTGCGCGCTTAGGCCAGCCGGCCCCCTTCATCCTTGCCGGCGTCCTCATCGCGCCGGCTTTGCTGCTTTTGCTCTTGCTGCGCCCAAGCCCCGTAGCCAAAACACCATAAATTCCATAGTATTAGCTAGAATCGGGCGGCAGCGGGGTGACCTTGACTCCGGGCCGTTCGATCCCAAGATAAGGAGGGCCGCGCCAATCGTGGGCGGTCCATAACGTTCTCGCTCTTTAGAGGAGACGACCTGGATGACCCGAGTTTCTGTTTTCTCGAGCCCGCTCCTGTTGGGGTTCGACCACATCGAGCGCGTGCTCGACCGCGTCAACAAGACCGCGGCTGAGGGCTATCCGCCCTACAATATCGAGCAGACCGGCGAACATCGCCTGCGCATCACTTTGGCGGTTGCGGGCTTCTGCGATGACGACCTCAGCGTCAACGTCGAGGACAACCAGCTCGTCATTCGCGGCCGCCAGCAGGAAGACTGCAGCCAGCGCATCTATCTGCATCGTGGCATCGCCGCGCGCCAGTTCACGCGCAGCTTTGTGCTCGCCGAAGGCATCGAGGTGCGCGGCGCCGAAGTGGTCAACGGCCTACTGCATATTGATCTGGAGCGGCCTGTACCGCAGCCCAAAGTGACCCAGATCGAAATCAAGAACGCGGCCAAGAAAAAGTCGCAGCCCAAGACCATCGATCTCGATCACTGCAAGTAAAAAGTTCCGCTCAACCGCGAATATCTAAGCGGCAACAAAACCACCGGCGGCGCCATTTATATAGGACAGGGCCGCCGTGGCTGATCGCTCGAAAGGAGGATCACATGTTCAATAAAGACCTTGATACCCCTGAGGAAGAATTCGACGAAGACGAAGTGGTCGAGCTGCACGACCCCGCCACGTCGCTTGCGGGGCTCACCGCACCCGGCGCCACACCCGTCGATCTTGCGCGCGTCGGCGTCAGCGAGATCGCCTATATCCGCCGCGCCATCGTCAACGATATGCCTATGTGGACGATCCATAGCGCTTCGGGCGATCCGCTGGGCGCTGCCCACAGCTTCGATCAAGCTTGGGCGGCCGTGAAGCAAAACGATCTGGAGCCGGTCCGCGTTCACTAAGCCGGTTCCGCGCTGCATGTTTTGGGCGCGCCTTTTGTATGAAGGCGCGCCCTTTGTTTTGCGATATGCGCCATCGTCGCTTTCGCCAGGGAATTTCAGATTATTGGCTACTTGGTAAAACCCATTTCACTGAACGATCTGAAGTCGCGCATTGATGCGGTACTGAAAACCATCGACCGCTCAGTTCAGGCGCAAGGCCTCTAAGGCCCCATAAGCCCCTTCATCGCTGGCATCGTGGCCATCAAGGTGAACGTCGATGAGACTCTGTCCATGGATCCGGTGCCCGGCGTCCAGGACCCGGCTGCCTTTACCGGAATCAGCGGCGCTAGACATTTCCGCCGGTGGTGCGCAGCCGGGCCCGCGTGATATAACGCGCTTCGTGGCTGTCGTGGGTTCCCGTAGCTCAGATGGATAGAGCACCAGATTCCTAATCTGGGGGTCGTGGGTTCGAATCCCGCCGGGGACGCCATTTTATCCAGTAAAATCAATAATTTATAGTTTTGGCTTTACGGAGCTGGCCATCGAAAAGTACCTTTACGTCGCATTTACGTAGAGGATATTTTTCGATGGCCGTTTCGATTCTCGATAAGAATGAGTTTCTCGACGGTCGAATCGTCATCTATCGCCGTGGTGACATCGGCGACAAATCCAACTTCTCCGTCCGCCTTCGAATTCCTAAAGCGTCTGGATACGTCGTTCGATCCAGCGGCACTTCTGACCTTCATGAAGCCCGTAAATTTGCCGAAGAGCTTTATGACGAGCTTCGCCTCAAGGTCATGGCTGGCGGAACGTGGCGTGATCATCCGTTCGACAAGATCGTGGAGGATTACAAGAAAGAGCTGGATGGCGTGTTCTTCAAAACCGAAGGGGAACGGAGGGAAGTCAAAGCGTACTTCTCCAACTATCCGGTCAGATACTTTGGCTCCAAATCACTGGGCAAAATTGACGAGACTGAAATAGACGAATTCATACGGTGGCGATTTAAGAACCCAATCCGGGAGGGAAAGGTTCAAGCCAACTATGTCCGGGCCGAACTCCACTTACTGAAGAAGTTCTTTATCTGGGCTCAGCGGAAAAACATCATCCCTGTCGTCCCGGCGATAAAGAGACCTAAAGCGGTCAAAAACCGTCGGCCCCATTTCGATCCAAGAGACTGGAATAAACTCACCCGTCATCTCAGGGAGTTTGTGAAACACGAAAATTCAGTCGTGGCCCGAGATCGTACGATGTTGGCTAACTACGTTTTGGTCCTAGCCAACACTGGCATCCGAGTTGGCGAAGCGAGAAATTTGAAGTGGCGAGATATATCCGAGATTTCACAGCCGAAGGGCTCTAGCGATCCGCCCAACATTGCCCTTCACGTGAAAGGCAAAACCGGAGCCAGAGAAGTCGTTTCTCGAACGCCGGATGTGAAGCAATATCTGGCTCGAATTCTTGAACTAAGGAAGAAGGAGCTAGATGGAAAGGCTCCTCCTCTCGATAGTCTCGTGTTCTGTCATAAGGATGGAAAGCCGATTCATTCCTTCAAAAAGTCCTTCGGGGCTTTGCTAAAAAGCGCCAAGGTCGAAGTCGATACCCACGGCCAGCGTCGGACTATCTATTCACTACGGCATACCTACGCCACGTTTAGGTTGATGGAAGGAGTTCATCAGTTCGTCTTGGCTCGAAATATGGGGACGTCGGTGGCAATGCTGGAAAGCTTCTATGGCCATACGAGCAACATAGCGGCCGCAAAAGAGCTGACAAAGAACTCGGGATACAATTCCTCAGCTAAGACAAGGTCGCTGAAATGGATTGAGGTGAGCTGGTCCCGCTTCTTCGGACAGGTTGGCAGCGAAGTTAAGGTGTATTCCGGTTGTTGATCACGCTGCCAAAACCCTATCCATGATGAAGCCTACTTGCTGTTGCTGCTGGGCCTGTGGAGATGTGGGCAAGGCCCTTGCCTTGT
>CANJPG010000040.1 GCA_947476065.1 Fidelibacterota bacterium | reverse complement strand
GTCACCAAGGTCCAGATGGCCGAGGACGAAGCCATGCCCGGCACGACAACCCTGACCGAGACTGTGGCCCGCGCCGCCTTCGCGGTGATGATGATCAAAGACGAATACGAAGTGGCGCGGCTCTTGACGTTGCCGGACTTCACACGCCAGATCGGAGACTACTTCACCGGCGACTATAAAGTGTCCTATCAGCTGGCCCCGTCGTGGCTCGCGTCAAAGAACGACGGCGATGGTGCGCCCCGAAAATTCAGCTTCGGCGCGTGGCTGACGCCGGTCTTGAAGATCCTGGCGAAATTCAAATTCCTGCGCGAAACGCCGCTTGATCCCTTCAATCTGGATGCCCTTCGGCGGACCGAGCGTAGATTACGGGACGACTACCTGGCACGGATCGGTCAGATCATTGCCGACCTGGGCCCGCACAATCATGCACGCGCCATCGATATGGCCGCCCTACCGCTGGAGATTCGCGGCTACGGACACGTAAAGGAAAAATCCATCCTGAAGGCCGAAAGGCGGCTGCAGACATTGTGGGCCAACTTCAGCACGGCTGCGCCCGAGCAAACGCAGATGCTGGGATAGACTATATTTTGTAATCGTCGAGCCTTTCGCTTGTTGCGTGCGTTAAGGAGTCGATCACCATGAAAACCGAAGACATCATCTATCGCGACGGCGCGCTCGAGATGAGCGGCTTTATCGCTTACGACGAAACGCAAGTCTGTCAACGTCCCGGCGTTCTGGTGGTGCATGAAGGCTGGGGTCTTGGCGAGCACGTCATGAACCGCGCCAAGATTCTGGCGGAGCTGGGCTACGTCGCTTTTGCCGCCGATATGTATGGCAACCGGCGTCAAATGAGCAAAGCCGACGACGCCATGGCGGCCATCGCCGAATTGCGCGCCAACCCACAGAAGCTGCGTACGCGCGCCCGCGCGGCCCTTGCGGCCCTTGGCGCGCACGCGCAAGTGGACAAAACCAAATTGGCCGGCATTGGCTTTAGCTTCGGCGGCACAACCGTCTTGGAACTCGCCCGCGACGGCTCCGATTTGGCCGGCGTCGTCTGCTTTCACGGCAGCCTGGACACCACGGCGCCGGCAGCACCAGGCGGCGTCAAGGCGCGCATCCTCGTCTGCACGGGCGCCGACGACCCCATGATCCCTTTGGCACAGGTGGAGGCCTTCAAGGAGGAAATGGGCAAGGCCGGCGCCGCACTCCGGATCATCAGCTATCCGGGCGCTGTGCACAACTTCACCAATCCTCAGGCCGACGGCTCCATCGCGCCCGGGTTGCTTTACAACGCCGAGGCCGATCAGAAATCCTGGGCCGCCATGCGGGCCTTTCTGGCGGAGATCTTTGCACGTTAAGCCCTAAATCATTGATTTTAGGCAATATTGATACACGCGACGGGCTGCGCCATTGACGCGCCAGCCCGCCTGGATCACATACACGCCATGAACGCCGTTACCGCCACGCCAAAACAGCTGTTTTCCTACCGCAAGCATTGGGCCCACCGCTTCGGCACAGCGCCCTTTCTGCCGACCTCGCGCGCGGAAATGGATGAACTGGGCTGGGATGCCTGCGACGTCGTTTTGGTCACGGGCGACGCCTATGTCGATCATCCCAGCTTCGGCATGGCGATCATCGGCCGGCTGTTGGAAGCACAAGGCTTTCGTGTCGGCATCATAGCGCAGCCCGACTGGCAGAGCGCGGAACCCTTTGCCGCCCTCGGCCGCCCGACGCTCTACTTCGGCGTCACCGGCGGCAACATGGACTCGATGGTCAACCGTTACACCGCCGACAAACGGCTGCGTCACAATGACAGCTACACGCCGGGCGGCGAAGGCGGCAAACGTCCCGACCGCTCAGTCATCGTTTACGCCCAACGCTGCCGCGAAGCTTTCAAAGACGTGCCCATCGTTCTCGGCGGCATCGAGAGTTCGCTGCGCCGTATCGCGCACTACGACTACTGGTCCGACAAGGTACGCCGCTCCATCCTCGTGGATGCCAAAGCCGACATTCTGCTGTACGGCAATGCCGAGCGCGCCATTGTTGAAGTCACCCACCGCATCGCGCGCGGCGCATCGCTTGCTGAACTCGACGACGTGCGCGGCATTGCGCTTTTGAAGCCCGCGGTGCCGGAAGGCTGGACGGAAGTTCCCGCCGACGACATTGAATCCAGCAACGAAGGTGCGCGCGCCAGTGGCCCCATGACCGTCGTGCGCTTGCCGGCGTACGAACAGGTCGAAGCCGATAAAGAATCTTACGCCCGCGCGAGCCGCGTGCTGCATCGTGAGAGCAATCCCGGCAATGCGCGGCCGCTGGTGCAAAAGCACGGCGACCGTGAACTCTGGGTCACGCCGCCGCCGATCCCGCTGACGACGCCGGAAATGGACGGGGTTTATGAACTGCCCTATGCACGGGCACCGCATCCTTCCTATGGCGATGCAAATATCCCCGCCTGGGACATGATCCGCTTTTCGGTCACCATCATGCGCGGCTGTTTCGGCGGCTGTTCCTTCTGTTCGATCACCGAGCACGAAGGCCGCATCATCCAGAACCGCTCGGAAGAGTCGGTCATCCGCGAAATTGGCGAAGTGCGCGACAAGACCAAGGGCTTCACCGGCGTCATTTCCGACATCGGCGGGCCCACCGCCAACATGTACCGCATCGCCTGCAAGGACAAAGCGACGGAGTCACTTTGCCGCAAACCTTCCTGCGTGTACCCGGACATCTGCCCGAACCTGAACACCAGCCACGACTCGCTGATTCAGCTGTACCGCAAGGCGCGCGAAGTGCCCGGCATCAAGAAGATCATGGTGGCCTCGGGCGTGCGCTACGACCTGGCCGTCAAGAGCCCAGCCTATATCAAGGAGCTGGTGACCCATCACGTCGGCGGTTATCTGAAGATCGCGCCCGAGCACACCGAAGCCGGCCCCTTGTCCAAGATGATGAAGCCCGGCATCGGCGCTTACGACCGCTTCAAGCAGCTGTTTGATCAGGCCGCCCGCGACGCCGGCAAAGAATATTTCCTGATTCCCTATTTCATCGCCGCTCATCCTGGTACGTCGGATGAAGACATGATGAATTTGGCGCTGTGGCTGAAACGGCATAAATACCGCGCCGATCAGGTGCAAACCTTCCTGCCCTCGCCCATGGCTTTGGCGACGGCGATGTACCATTCGGGCAAAAATCCGCTGAAGGCGATACGGCGCGGTGTCTCCGAATCCGTAGATGCCATCAAAGGCCTCAGGCAACGCCGCCTGCATAAAGCGTTCTTGCGCTACCACGACGCTGAGAATTGGCCGGTGCTACGTGAGGCACTTAAAGCCATGGGACGCGCCGATCTGATCGGACCCGGCAAACACCAGCTCGTGCCCACCTGGCAACCCGCCGGAACCGGCGGCAACGGCGGCGAAGGCAGCCGGACGGGCCGCAAGCACCGTACGCAGACTTTCAAGGGCGGAAAGTTCCTGACCAAGGGTGTGCCGGCCCCCCGGCGCTAGCCCGTCCAGGCGGCGGAATTCCGCCAAAAATCGCCAGGAAAACCGCCGGAATTCCAGAGCCGATTGAAAATAGGGCAAAATTGCAGTAAATTTCCTTCCCTCGAGTTCTTCGCCTGCCTTGCCAAACGCCTTCTAAGGCTTCCAAGACAACGCTGGATTCGGAACAAGTTGCCCGATGGTCGTGCAACGGACATTACGCATACATGCGTTCGCTAAGGAGACTTACTATGGCTCAAGGAACCGTAAAGTGGTTCAACGCCCAAAAGGGCTACGGCTTCATTCAGCCCAGCAACGGCGGCAAAGATGTGTTCGTGCACATCAGTGCTGTTGAGCGCGCTGGCCTGTCGACCCTCAACGAAGGTCAGAGCATCAACTATGACGTCGTCAACGAGCGCGGCAAGGATGCCGCTGCGAACTTGAAGGTCGGCTAAGCCAACCCAAAATTTCCTGACGAAGCCCGGCGCCTCAAGCGCCGGGCTTTTTCATTTCAGGCAACCGCCACAAGCGGACAGCCTTCCCGCTCGAGCACACGGCGCACGGCGGGGCGGGCGATCATGCGGTCCTTGAATGCCGTGAAAGCCTTCAGGTCCTCGACGGGAAACTTGCCGATCCGGCCCCAGTCGTAGAAGCGCAGCGCGTAGCCGTCGGCAGCGGTGAAGTCCTTGCCCATGATCCAGTCTTGGCTCGCCAGGCGCTCATCCAGGGTCTCCAGGTTCTTCCAGTAATTCGCCCGGCCTACGCCACGGATGCCGTCATGCATCGACGCTTCGGTTGTGAAGCGTTCCGGGCGGAACGACATGCGGAAGTTGATGTGGAACGTACTCGCCCCCCAGGCCAGGAACGACAGGCACTGAGCGCGGGCCATGGGTTCAGTGGGAATGAGTTTTGCCTGCGGCGCCAAGTCGGCGACGTAAGCCATCACGGCGACGTTTTCGGAGAGAGTCTGTCCGTTGGTGGTGATCGCCGGAATGGTGCCCTTCGGATTGATCTTCTTGAAGGCGGCCGCCTGCTCAGGATCTTTTAGGTCAACGCGGCGCGCTTCAAATTCAAGCCCGGACTCTTCGAGGCAGATATGCGCGGCCAGCGAACAGGCCGGATAGAAGTAATACAGCACGATCATGGTGAGTCCCCTCTTGCGTGAATATCGCGCGAAGGGGTCACTCTATGGTATCGGTGCTGGCGCCTCAACCAAACCCGCTAGTCTTTGGGGGCTTTAAATTCCTGATCGGGATACAGGGCAGCCGCGCCCCTCGGCACTTTGATCACCAGGAACGGATGCTCCATGAACACGTGGCAGGCGTTGCACGAGGCGGTGACGTCGGCGAAGACGGTTTTGAAGGCCTTGGCGTCCTTGGCCTTGATGGCGGATTCAAGGGCCGTGAGATTTGGCCCCATGGTGTTGGTCACCGCCTCGGCGAAGTCCTTGTTGCGGTACTTGGGAATGTACTGGCCGATGCGCCGGAACGACGCCCGCGGCTCGTCCAGCTGGAAAGCCGCCAGGTGCCAGTTCTTGGCCTCCGCCGCGGCATGCAGCTTCAGATGACGCGGCTGAACCATCGCGGTCATGACGTCATCAAGGCCGGGCTTGAGCTCGGTCAGTTGCATCGCAGGAGCCGGAGCCGGCGCGGTTTGTGCGGCGGCAGCGAGTGTAAATGCAACCGATCCCAGCGCTGCGGCAACACCGATTCGAAGATGTTTCATGTTGTTCTCCCCGTGAATTACTGTGTCAATCCAAGGACGCCGCGCACTTCAGTTCTTGCGGCCGCCAGATCGGTCCTGAAGGCCGGGTTTTGCATCATCACCGCGATCATGGCGGTGGCGTTGATGCGCCCGGCTTCGATATCGGATGGAAAATGGATGCCGAGAATGATGCGGTTCTCGCCATACTCCCAGGCGCGCGCGAAGATCTCGCGGCGCTTTTCCGGAATCATTTGCGCCAGCAGAATGCCGGCGGTCATGCCGTTGTTGGCCGCCCCGCTGGGATAGGAATAGCTGGCGATCGGTGTTTCCGCCGCCTTGCACGGAGAGCCGGCATCGTGCGGCGCATCGTTCTTCACGACGGCGCCCGGCTTGGTCATCATGTTCTGGCCGGCATCATCGGCGGGCTGCACGTCCTTGCTGAAGATGAACGGACGCGGCCGCTGCCAGCAGTCTTTCACGCGGTCGACCATGGCACTGGTTTCGCCGGTGACCTTGCGGATAAAAGCCGCCGTTGTAGGAATGGCCGCGATGGTGAACTGGGAACCAAGGACCGTGGCAAAGCCCTGGAAATCGCGGTCGGTCTCGGCTCGCTTGATCAGTTCCGGCGTGCGTGATTTTTGGGTCGCGAGCACGGCGGCCAGGTCCTGCTTTTGCACGGCGGAGTCCGGGGACGGCGCCGGCGGCAAGAGCACCACCCCGTCAATCTGCTCGAGTGTGGTGTAGGGCTTGTCTGACAAAGCGAACGCGGGCGAGCCCGCGATGACCAACAACAACACCGACACTATGGATCGGCGCATGCGTGTCCTCCCGCGGTGGGCGTCACGCCAGGAGTAGCACAAATCCTGCGGCCCACGAACCTCGCCACAGTAGGTGCGGCCTTTAGGGCCAGCAAATTATAGTTGGATGAATCGCGCGGCCTCAGTGCAGCCGGCAACGCGGGGCCGCGCGCACACGCTCGGGTTTCGCCGGCGGAACGTGGAGGCAGATCGGAAGATCCAAATCCTCGCGGCACAATGCGCCGGCGAAACCGGCGAAGTTTTCCAAGCTGACACGATAGGCCGTTGCCGGCAGCCACCGCTTGAGGACCATGATGGCGTGTCCGTGATGGGCCTCCTGGCAGAGGGCTATGGCACTCCGCAACCGCGCCTCGTCTTCGCTGACAATGAGCTGCGTAGGGGCGTTGATGATCGGACGCGGACGCGCGGCGGCGGCCAGGACCAGCATGAACTGTTCGAAACAGCGGTGCGCGGCCTTAGGCAGGTTTGCCGCCACGAAGCCATTGCGCACCTGCACCTGGGCACAGGCCCCCTCGCAGGAGTCGGCATGCCACCAGAGGCGAATACTGCAGAGCACGAACTGTTCCGCAGTGCCCGGGCCAGCCATCGTCAGGGGAGCCGAGTCGGTTATTCCCTGCTCGACAGTTCGCAGCCAAGCATCCGCCGAATGCCGCCATACGTCCTCGTCCGTGCCCGTCTCCATACCTGCATTGCATCCCGATTCGATCTGGAGACCATATTGCAAGTGATATTCATTATCACTCGTAAAATACGGGCAAGTAGATCGGCCGAGCGGGCCTTAAGACCTTAGGCGAGCGCGGCATCGAGTGTGATTGTCGCGTTCAGCACCTTGGAGACGGGGCAGCCGACCTTGGCTTTGTTGGCCAATTCGACAAAGGTCGCATTGTCAGCGCCGGGCACCTTGCCGCGCAGCGTCAGATGAACGGCCGTGATGGAAAAGCCGTCGCCGGCCTTGTCCAAGGTCACATCGGCTTTTGGTGTTCAACTCCTCGGGGATGAGGTTGGCATCACCGAGAATCTTTGATAGCGCCATCGTGAAGCAGCCGGCGTGGGCCGCACCGATCAGCTCTTCGGGGTTGGTGCCGGGGCCGCCTTCAAAGCGGGCTTTGAAACCGTAGGGGTGGCTTTTCAAAGCCCCGCTTTCGGTGGAGATCGCGCCGACGCCGTCTTTAAGTGCGCCTTTCCAGACGGCAGATCCTGATTTTTTCATGTGAGCATTCCCTTGGGTTAGTCCCCCGCGCGGAACTGTACGTCACGCCGAAAGATGGTCAGATCGAAAATTCGAACGGCACGCCTTCGAAGGCATCCGCCCCGCGCCCGATGTTTTTGACGGCGGCGAGCATTGCGCCGTCCCGTTGCAAGATATTGTCGGCAAGAGCCACCATGAGAATGTTGGGCGTCGCCGAAGGCGATAGAGCGCGCAAGCGTTTCGCGAGGTCCGCTTCACTGCCCGGTTCTGCCAGACTGCAGGCCAGGATATAAGCCGCCGCCGTTGAGCGCGAGATGCCGGCAAAACAATGGATCAGCATCGGCGCCTGGCGATCCCATCCCCGGCCGAAATCCAGAATGCCTTGCACAGTGCCCCGGCTCGGCATCACCAAGCCGGGCGAAACAGTAACGATGTCGTGGAACTTCAGGATCAGGCGGCGATCGGGTGGAACATCGGCGCAGATAGGTGGATCAACATCGGGCGCAAGCAACGTCATCACATGGGATGGCCTGTGGGTGGTGAGCATATGCTCGACGTGACGCATCGGCGAGACCAGCAAGGTCATAGAGCCGCAACCCCCAATACAAACCCCAGTTCGAACATCTGCTCGACGGCGCCGAGCACATCGCCGGTATAACCGCCGATCAGCCGGCGCGCGGCTAAAACAATCAATGCCGCGCAGATGCAGCCCATGGCAATGCCGCCGACAACTTGGCCTAGCGGCAACAGGGCCAAGGGCCAGGCCGCGAACGCCACCGCCAGCAGACATTCGCCTGGCGTAACACCCGCCGGCGTTGGTTTGCTTTTGGCGGAGGCCGGATCGCCGGCATAGGGCAGCGCCGTCATGACCACGACCGCCGCGGCGCGTGCAACGCCCTGCACCGCGATGAGAACCAGCGCGGCCTTTGGTGCATCAAATGACGACAACGCAGCAACCTTGAGGGCCAAGCAAAGAACAAGCGCCACCATGCCGTAAGTGCCGATGCGGCTGTCCTTCATGATGGCGAGACGTTGCGCTGGGTCCTGGCCACCGCCAAGCCCATCGGCGGTGTCCGCTAGGCCATCCTCATGAAAGGCGCCGGTCGCAAGGATGCCTATGGTGATGGCCAAGAGCGTCGGAACCACACCCGACCAGACCTGTGCCGCCAGCATCAGGGTTCCGGCGGCAATAGCGCCGACGATCAGGCCGACGAGAGGGAAATATTTCGCGCTGCGGGTAATCCAGTCGGGCGTGAAATCTGGCAACGCAGGGCCCGGCAGGCGCGTGAGGAACTGCAGCGCACAGAGAAAGAGCCGGAACTCGCGGTACATATCAGCCCTTCAAAACCTCTTCCAAGGTCGCGACGTCAGACAGCAGCCGCGCAGCCGCCCTGACCATCGGCACCGCTAGCAGCGCGCCGGTACCCTCGCCCAGGCGCATCTGCAGATCAAGCAAAGGCTCGGCCTGCAGCGCGTCCAGCATCAGCCGATGCCCGGCCTCAGCGGAACGATGGGCAAAGAAACAATAGTCGCGCGCGTGGGGGTCTATGCGCATGGCCGCCAGCGCCGCCGCGGTAGAGATGAACCCATCGACCATCACAACGCGCCGGGCCGCCGCTGCACCCAGCACCGCACCGGCCATCATTGCGATTTCACAGCCGCCAAACTCCGCGAGAACAGCCAGCGGCTCTTTACCCGGGGCACGAGCCGCTGCGCGTGCGAGGATGCTCTGCTTGCGCGCGAGGCCCGCATCATCATGGCCGGCGCCGCGGCCGACACATTGGGCGAGCGGAGTGCCGGTGAGACAATGCATGACCAGCGCCGCCGAGGCTGAATTGCCGATCCCCATCTCCCCAAGCGCGAGGATATCAAAGCCTTCTTCTGCTGCGCCCTTGGCCAGTGCCGCGCCGTGTGACAGCGCGCTTTCGACTTCAGCGGCCGTCATCGCCGGCTCGACCGCCGCATTGCGCGTGCCACGGCGGATGTTGCGCTTGAGCAGCCGTGGCCGGTCCGGTACATCCGTCGCCATGCCGGCATCAACGACGCGCAATTCGGCCTGCACCGCCTCGGCGAAAGCATTGGCGCTGGCGCGGCCGGCGAGGAACGTTTCCACCATCGCGGTGGTAACCGCCGCAGGATAGGCCGACACTCCCTCCGCCGTCAGACCGTGATCGCCGGCGAATACCAGGAGCAGTGCGCGCTGCACCTTGGGCGTCATGCTGTTTTGGATAAGGCCCAAGCGCACGGCCACGTCCTCCATGCGGCCCAAAGAGCCCGGCGGCTTGGCGAGCCCATCAACACGCGCGCGCAGACGCGTCTCCAGCGCGGGATCGACAGGCGAAATCGTGGGGCGATTGGTCATTGTGTTTTCAATCCCGCGATGGCCGCGATGGCATTGATGTCGAGGTGTCGTTCATAGTCGCGCGCGATCTCGTCGAGCAGCACGTTCACCAGATCGCCGTGGTGGGCTGCATCCGAGGCAATGCCGAGATGACCAAGCAAAGAGGCCCGGCCTTCGCCGCGCGCAAAAAGGCCGTGCACGTAGGTCCCTGCTATTTTGCCGTCGGATGAGACGGCCCCGTCGGGGGCATCGCCGATAAAGAGAAAGGGGCGCGCCAAGCCGCCGCCCGACGTGCGCCCTACATGGATCTCGTAACCATCAAAGGGTGCGTCGCCGTCGGCGATCTTGCCCGAGACCGGCCGCAGGACCTTGTCGCCGGTGAGCACTGTCTCGACGTCCAGGAGGCCAAGTCCTGCTGCAGTTTCCGGCGGACCTTCGATTCCGGCGGGATCGGCGATGGTTTTGCCCATGATCTGAAAGCCGCCGCAAACGCCGAGCACACGGCCCCCACGGCGCACATGGGCCGCAAGGTCGATGTCCCAGCCCTGGGCGCGCAGGAATTTCAGATCGGCGAGCGTCGCCTTGGTACCGGGAATGATAACCAGGTCCGCATCGCCCGGAAGGGCCGTGCCCGGCGGCACAAAGCCGAAGTCGATATCCGGCTCGTTTTGCAGCGGATCGAAGTCGTCAAAGTTGGCGATGCGCGACAGCATCGGCACGACGATCTTCACTTTCCGGCGCATCACGTGCGCCTGGGCCGGATCGAGGATCACCGCGTCTTCCGCCGGCAGTCTGCGCACGGCGGCAAGCCACGGCACCATGCCGAGATCGGGCCAACCGGTGCGCTGGGTAATCTCGCTGCGGCCATCGGTGAACAGCGCCGGATCGCCGCGGAATTTATTGATGATGAAGCCTCTGATCATATCGCGGTCGGCTGCGTCGAGAACCGTATGGGCGCCGGCCAGAGCGGCGATGACGTGGCCGCGGTCGATGTCGCCGACCAGGATCACCGGCACATCGGCAGCGCGGGCGAAGCCCATATTCGCGATGTCGCCCGCGCGCAGATTGGTCTCGGCCGGGCTGCCTGCACCCTCGACAATCACCAGATCGCATTCGGCTTGCAGGCGCGCGAAACTTTCGAGAACCACACCCAGCATAGCCGCCTTGCGCTCCTGATAGGCGTGAGCCTGCATGTTGCCGACGACTTTGCCACGCACTACGACCTGCGCGCCGACATCCGACTGCGGCTTCAACAGCACCGGGTTCATATCGACTGTCGGCGGCGTGCGGCAGGCCATCGCCTGCAGCGCCTGCGCACGGCCGATTTCGCCGCCGTCGGCGGTGACAGCCGCATTGTTGGACATATTCTGCGGTTTGAAAGGCCGCACGGTCAGGCCGCGGTTGGCGAACAGCCGGCACAGGCCCGCAACGATGACCGACTTGCCAACGTCGGAGCCGCAGCCCTGGATCATCACAGCCGCCATAACACGCCTCCAGCGGCAAGAGCGGCCCACATCACGGCGCAGGCGCGCACATATATATTGAGCCCGCGCCGCAGGTCGGTGGGGCGCGGTGCCGGACCTTCGCCAAACACTGGGCGGCGGTGAGTCACGGTGTCGTAGACCGCTATACCACCCAGGCGCACGTCAAGCGCGCCGGCCATGGCGGCCTCGGGCCAGCCGGCATTCGGCGAGGCATGTTTCATGGCGTCAGCCATCATGGTTCGCCAGCCGCCTCGCGCGGCAACAGCGATCAGCGCCCCGGCGATCCGCGCGGGGATGAGATTTAACACATCATCGCTGCGCGCCGCCGCCCAGCCGAAGTCGCGCCAGCGCGGCTCGAGGTGGCCGATCATGCTGTCGGCGGTGTTGATCACTTTGTAAATGAACAGCCCTGGCAAGCCGGCCACCAACAGCCAGAAGGCCGGCGCGACAACGCCGTCGTTGAAGCTTTCGGCCAGGCTTTCGAGTCCCGCCGCGGCGACCCCGCTTTGATCCAGGCCCTGGACGTCGCGCCCGACAATTCGCGCGACGGCCGTTCTCGCCTGCGGGAGGTCGCCCTGCATGAGTGGCGTTGCGACCGCCTCGACGTGATCATGCAGACTGCGCTGTGCGAGCCCCGCAGTGGCGAGGAGCACGATCAGCGCCGCACCGAAGGCGCCGGGCAACAGCAGACGTTCAAGAACGAAGCCGCCCAGACCGGCCACGCCTGCAACAATGAATACGGTGACCATGCCCAGTCCCTTGCGCTGCTGGTCAGACCACACCGGTCTGTTCCAGCGCGCTTCCAACGCAGCGATCGCGGTTCCAGCCCAGCTCACGGGATGAGAAATGTGTTGATGCCAACGCGCCGGGTAGCCGATCACCGCCTCCAGAGCCAGCACGCCAAGAACGAGGGCGGGATCAAACATCGGCGTTAGCCGCGTCCGCAGATGATTTCGATAACGGGGCCGGCCTCACCATCCCAGAAACGGGTCTGCACGCCATAAGCTTGCGCCAATATCTGCGGCGACAAAGCTTCCATCGGCGTGCCGTCGGCGAGCACGCGGCCTTCGGCGAGCACGATGACGCGGTCGGACATACGCAGAGCCATGTGCAAATCGTGTAGCGTGACGATAACGCCGCGTCCGCTATCATGGGCCATCTTGCGAAACAGTGACGCAACGTCCAGCTGATATCCAGGATCAAGGCCCGTGAGCGGTTCGTCCGCCAAAAGCCACTGCGGTTCGCCTGCCAGCGCGCGCGCGATCAAGACCCGCGCCCGCTCGCCGCCTGAAAGCGTCGTGACGGTGCGCTCGGCCATGGCAGCAACGCCACCGGCGATCATGGCGCGCTCCACCGCCGCATCATCTTCTGCCGACAGGCCGCGGGCGCCGATGAACGGCGTGCGGCCCAGACCGACAAGCGTACGCACGTCCACAGCCCAGGCGACTTCGGGGATTTGCGGCAGGTAGGCCACGCGTTGCGCGCGGGCCCGCAGCGTCAGCGTATTGATGTCGGCGCCGTCGAGCTCGATCTGCCCGCGGTCCGGCAGACGTAGACCAGCCAGCAGATTGAGCAAGGTCGATTTGCCGGCGCCGTTGGGGCCAATGATCGTGGTGATCTGCCCGGCCGCGAAAGCCGCGCTAACGCCGGCCAGAACGGCCTTCTCGCCCAGGCGGACATAGGCATCGGTGACTGTAAGGCTGCTCATGCGGCCCGCCGGCGCATATTGACGAGCAGCACGAGAAAGAACGGCGCGCCCACCGCGGCCATGACCACGCCGACCTTCAGCTCCACCACCGATGGCGTTATGCGCGCGATGATATCGGTCAATAGCAGGATCGCAGCACCCGCCAGGGCGCTGGGCATCAACAGCGCGCCGGGCCGCGCGCCGACCAACGGCCGCAGCAAATGGGGCGTCACCAGGCCGACGAAGCCGATCATCCCCGTCACCGCCACACTTGCCCCGCAGGCGAGACCGAGGCCAAGTGCTAGGATCACGCGCGTGCGGTTCATATTGATGCCCAGAGAACGCGCGCCGGCATCGCCAAGGGTCAGCGCATCAAGTGCTTTCGAAATTGTGAGGAGCAGTATGCTGCCCACGATAATGAAAGGCACCGCCAGGCGTACTTCATCAACGCTGCGGTCAGCTAGAGAACCCAGAAGCCAGTTGATGATTTCGCTCATCGCCCAGGGCGACGGCGCGAGGTTGAGCGCCAGGGAAAAGCCGCCTGTAGCGACTATATTGAGGATCATCCCCGCCAGTATGAATGTCAGCACGCTGGAGCCCGCACCCGAGAGCAGCAGCAGGACGCCGATGCCGATCATCGCGCCGATCATGGCACCGACCGGCATCAACCAAGGCATGCTCATGGCCGCGCCAATATATAGAGTCATCACAGCGCCAAAGGCAGCCATGGACGACACACCCAACACGCCCGGATCAGCGAGCGGATTGCGCGTGTAGCCTTGCAGGGCGGCGCCCGACACACCCAAGGCCATCCCGACGGCGATGCCCAGTATGGTGCGCGGCAAGCGCAATTCAAAGACAATCATCCAGCGCGGATCGCTGGTGGGATTGAGCCAAGCGCTCCACGGCACCCAGATCTTGCCGGCGCTCATGCTAACCAGGGAAAGCAGCACGAGGGCCGCGCCAAGCAGAGTATATAAGAGTGGGCGTGAAATGGGCTTCATGGCATGCCGGCAGCGGTGTTGCGCGCGGCGGCGAGAGCGCGCGCAGACTCGATCAAAACAGGGCCGCCACAGAAGAGCAGGCGGTCGGGGAAAGTCGCGCGTTTCATGCGCCCTTCCATGTCGCGCAGCGCCGGATGACGGAGAATGCGGTCGGCCCAGGTGGGCATATCGGCAACTATTGCCCCAGCCAAAAGCACCTGCGGCGGATCGGCGATGATACGCTCCAGCGGAATGTTGCCCCAGCCTGTCAGGCCATAGCGGTTGGCGACATTGGTAAATCCCGTGCGCCCGAGCATTTCGTTCACAAGCGTGTCGCCGCCGGTTGAAAAGCCGTTGCTCTGAAAGATGAGCGCCGACAGGCGCGGCGCTTCCGGCGCCGGCGCGGCAGCGGCCAGCGCCGCTTCAATGCGCGCAACCAGCGCTTCGCCGCGATCCACGCGATTCACCAGGGCGGCAATCGTGCGCACTTGGGCAATGCTCTCGGCCACGGCCTGGGGCTCGGTGAACAGCTCGGTCTTAATGTCGACACGCCGCAGGGCGTTGCGCGTGGCCAAAGACGAGTGCCGGCTTGTAAGCACCAGATCAGGTGAAAACGAGATCACTTCTTCGGCCGATTCACGGCTCATGGGAAAGGTCACGGCTAGGTCGGCGATGGTGGACGTGTTCTTGTCTCGCGAGAAATGACTGAGGGCGGCGATCTGGTCGCGGTCGGCTACATTTACCAGAATGACATCGAGGCAGGGATTGAGCGACACTACGCGGCGCACTTCAGCCTGCGCGGCGCCGATGAAGAACGCCAGAGCCAGTCCAGCAACATGTGCAATGGGCTTTTTCAAAAGTCGACGCCCCGCTGCACTTTCATGCCTTGCTGGAAGGGATGTTTGACCAGCGTCATTTCGGTCACCAGATCGGCAATTTCGATCAACGCCGGGCGCGCGTTGCGCCCGGTGATGCAGATGTGTTTATCAAGCGGGCGTGCTTTCAGCGCCGCAACAACATCCGCGATGTCGATGTATTCATAGCGCAGCGCGATGTTCAGCTCGTCCAGCAGCACAAATTCAAGCTCCGGGTCGGCGATCATCTCCTTGGCCGTAGCCCAGGCGGCCGCGGCCGCGGCGATGTCGCGGGCCCGGTCCTGGGTTTCCCAGGTGAAGCCCTCGCCCATCACTTCGTAACGCACGAGGTCGGGAAATTTGGTGAAGAAATTTCGCTCGCCGGTTTTCCACTTGCCCTTGATGAATTGGACGATACCGATGCGCTGGCCCCAACCCAAGGCGCGCACCACCATGCCAAAAGCGGCGGTGGATTTACCTTTGCCGTCGCCGGTGTGCACGATCAGCAGGCCGCGCCGTTCCGTCTTGGTGCGCATCAGCTCGTCACGCTCGGCCTTGAGCGCCTTCATCGCCTCGTTGTGCAGGCGATTTTTGTTGGCTTCATCGTCGGTCATGGCCGGCAGCGCTCCAGGGCGGCCTCGAGGCGCTTCCAATCAGCTGACCGCGGTAGACCGAAGCGAAGCCAGGTCGGCTCTGCGGCAAAAGCGCGCACCAGGATGCCGGCTTCGGCCAAAATCTGAAAACACCGCGCGGCGTCGGCATGGGCCGCTAGCCGAAAGAGCGACGTGCCGCCGATAATATCGAAGCCGGCACGCAACAAAAACTTATCCAGCCGCGCCGCACGTTGCCGCAAGCGCTGTCTTGACTGGTCCTGCCACGCCGTATCGGCATAGGCGAGGCGTCCCGCGGCGACGGCGGCGGCCGAGACTGGCCAGTCACCAAAGGTGGTGCGGACCTTGGCGGCGATCACCGGATCGGCAACGACAAAACCGAGACGCAGCCCGGGCAAGCCGTAAAATTTTCCGAAGGATCTGAGGACGATGAGCCGACCGCCTGCGTGGGGGGCAACGCTGAGATCTGGCGCCACATCGACGAAAGCTTCATCGACGAGCAGCCAGCCGTTGCGCGCGGCCATGCGCGCGGCAAGCGACATGATTTCGTCGGCGTCGCGCTGAAGGCCATCAGGGTTGTTGGGGTTGGCCAGCACCACAGCCTCATGTGTCTCGGCGTCACCGCCCGCACCAACGGCGGTCACGCTTTTCCCCGCCGCAGCCCAAGCTTCGGCATGTCCGTCGTAGGTCGGCGAGATCACGCCGACGCGTTTGACGTCGATCATGTATGGCAGAAGCCGCAGCGCGGCATCAGATCCGGGAACGGCCGCCACGCAACCCGCCGGCGCACCGAAGGCTAAAGCCGCTGCAGCTTCCAGCGCGGCGGTGTCCGCAGGATCGGGCAGACGGCTGGCGTCGGCGGTGCGCAGCGCTGTGCTCTTCCACGGCGCCGGATTGACGCCGGTCGAGAGATCAATCCACGGCTGTTGAGCTTGCGGAAACGCGGCGCGCGCTGCCACAAGCCGGCCACCGTGGCGCATGAGGGAAGCGCGCGCGCTTCCCTCATCGCTCGCAGGTTTAGAATTTAGCGCGAACACCGGCGACAGCACCACGGCGCGCGGTGCCGTAGTTGCGGGTGGTGGCGTAAACTTCGTCAAGGAGGTTTTCAATGCGTCCGTAGACCTCGAATGTAGCGTTGATCTTCCAGGACGCACGCAGATCGACGAGCGTGTAGTCCTGTAGGATGAAGGTATTGGCGGGGTTGTCGAAGGTATCGCCAACGTAACGCACGCTGACGCCGGTTGAAATGTCCAAGGACCAGTTATAATCAGCCGATAGGTTGGCGGCATTTTTCGGCCGGCGGACCAATGTCTTGCCGCGGTTGACGTTTCCGGGCGAGGTGTTTTCCGTGTCGGTCAGGGTGTAGTTGGCCTTCAGGCTGAAGTCGCCCAGTTTTGCCGCACCGGCCAGTTCCACACCCTGGGCCTTGGTCCGCGCGGTGTTGTCATAGACACCTGGTTTGGCGGGCGTGCACAGCGGATTGGTGTTGGGGCAGGACACGAAATCGATCTGATTGAGGGTCTTGCGATAGAAGCCGGTTGCCGAGACCGTGAACATGTTGTCCATAAAATGCTGCTCGACCCCGGCGTCAAAGCTGTTGGCCTCTTCAGGGTCGAGCGCCGTGTTGCCGTAGATGCTGTACAGCTGATAGAGCGTCGGTGCCTTGAAACCCTGGCCGAAGCTCGCGCGTACGATGGTGTTGCCATCATTGATTGCCCAGGCGGCCGCCGCCTGGCCAAGGGCCCTGCTGCCGAAGGTGTCGTGATCGTCAAAACGTAAGCCACCCGTCAACGTTACGCCTTTGATCACTTCCGCCTGCAATTGGGCATAGGCGCTGGTGATACCAACACCGGCGACGGCGGGCACCGGCTTAGGCGTGAAGGCCGACGGTGACGCGGTGCGGAACGTCGACTTCTCGTGCTCGGCGCCGAACACGGCGTCCCAGCCTTCAAGGATGGCGAAGGAGCCTTGGTATTCCCAGCGCTTGTTGCGCCCGGTGGCGTCGAAGGTGACCTTGGTGACGGCCTGATCGGGATTGAAGTTGTCGCGGTTGGTGTCGGTGTAGCCGTAACCGATGCGATTCTTGAACCGGCCTTCAAGCAGGCCGAAATTCAGGCCGGCATAGCCGATGAATTCAATGGTCTTGCCGAATTCGGCGGTGTCCGCGAAAGCAAAGGCGGGCGCGGGAAACCCGTCGAACTGGTTGTGGCCGTGGGAGTAGAAGCCGCGCAGATCCAGCGACACATCATCGGTGATGCTGTAGCGCAGGCGCCCGCTGAGGCCTGCGTTCTGGTAGCCGTCCTTCTCGCGACCCAGCGCATAGGAGGACTGGCCGTCCGTGACAAAATAGCTGCCCGCCAGACGCCAGACGACGCGGTCCATGGCGCCGCCGGCCGCCACGCGGCCATAGCCCGTGGCGCGCGATCCGCCTTCCGCTTCGGCGGAGCCTTCGAAGGTCTTGGTGGGCTCGGCGGTGACGATGTTGACCAGGCCACCGATGGCTTGGCTACCCCACAGCGTCGATTGCGCGCCGCGCAGGACTTCGATGTGATCGATATCGCCCACAAGAAGATTGGCGAAATTGTAGCCGCCGCCGGTGGATGAGGGATCGTTCAGCTTGACGCCGTCGATGATGACGATGGTCTGGTCGGTCTCGGCACCGCGGATCCGCAGAGACGTCGTGCCGCCGATGCCGCCGTTGCGGGAAAAGCTGACGCCCGGCGTCTGGGCGAGTAAATCTGAGACCGCCACCGTCTGGCTGGATTCGATGGCGTCACGCGACAGAATGGCGATCGACGAGCCGACTTTATAAAGCGGCTGCGGCGTGCGCGTCGCCGTGACGACGATCTGGTCAAAGGCGAAGACTTCGCGGCCCGCCGCATCCGGCGCCGGCGCGCTGGCGTCGGCAATATCGGCGGCGAGCACGTGGTGCGAAAATAGCGCGGCAGCAAGACTGGTGGAGGAAATCAGCAAACGTTTCATAGCGTCCCCTAAGACGGCAGGCGCGAACGCGAGGGAGCTATGACCGAAAGGAAAACCCGGACGACCACAGTTCCCGCGCACGCGCGGTTAAACAAACTGCCGTCTCTCGGGGATTTACCCGTTCGCGCGGCACACCCCGGCCGAACGAAGGACGACGACGACAGGCAGGTCTCCTGGCTCGCGGGTTTTCATCCGTTGCGCATCGCCTTCCCGGACTTTCATCCAGTGGCACTGTGATGCGCGGACTAACCGCTTACAGTTGCGGGGGCAGCCCAGGTGTTACACCTGAGTTCCCTTTTGATCCTCACTCTGAGGAACCTGTCGCGGCGTGGATACTATATGCTGGGTTGTAGGGGGTCAACGTGGAGGACTCATGGCTTTGACACTGGTATTGGGCGGCGCTCGCTCCGGCAAAAGCACCTACGCCCTTGAGGCTGCGCAGATAAACGCGCGCGCACGCGGCGCCAAGCTGGTGATGCTGGCCACGGCAGAGGCCCTGGACGACGACATGAAAGACCGTATCGCCAGGCATAAGGCCGAGCGCGGGCCGGACTGGGAAACCATTGAGGTCTCGCTTGATCTGGGCGGAGCCGTCGGGAGACTTCAGCCGGACACTGTTGCCGTTGTCGACTGCCTGACGCTCTGGGTCAGCAATCTCATGATGAAGGACCAGGACATCGAAGCCGCTGGCGCCGCCTTGCTGGAGACGCTCGCCCATTGTCGCTGCCCGCTCTGGATGGTCTCGAACGAAGTGGGCCTGGGCGTGGTGCCGGATAACGCGCTGGCGCGTAGGTTCCGCGATGTCTGCGGCCGGCTGCACCGCCAGATCGCGGCACAAGCGGAACACGTGGTCATGCTCGTCGCCGGCCTGCCGCTCGCGCTGAAGTAAGTACGTTCTCAATAAAAGGCCCTCGCCGGGGGGCGGCGAGGGTCTTGAACCCTGTGCGACGGGAAGTGCCGGCGACAGTTCTAGAAATGGAAGCGAATACCGCCGATATAACGCGGTCCGAACTTCTCGTATTCGATCGGGTAGATTTTCTTATCGCCGTAACGGCGCGCGCTCTGGTTCAGTAGATTGACGCCGTCGAAGAAAATTTCGATCTGCCGCGTTACCTGATAGCGGGCCGACAGATCCATTTCCTCGTCGGAGTCCCAAAAGATGTCGCCGTTATCGACGGGGTAGGTCACGCCGTTGATGACGCGGTAAGCGCCGACCGACTGGCCCCAGGGCGAGCGCCATTGGTAGGCGAGACGCACCGAGAGACCGTATTTTTCGTAAGTGGCCTGAAGGTTGTAGACGACGTCCGACGTGCCGAGGACATTTATCTTGCGCGCCGGTACGCCGTTGACGGCCGGCAGCGTCACCGACGAGCTGGTGAAGGTGGCTGAGGCGTTCACACCGAAACCTTCCATCCAAGCCGGGCCGCCCATGCGCTGCACCAGCGCTTCGGCGGTGTCGGCATAGGCGACTTCTAGGCCCTCAAGATGTCCGCCGCCGTTGGCGATGGCGGTGTAGGTGTAGCTGGAGCGGTCGAGACCCGGGCGGTCGAGAGTATCAAGCGTGAACTGATTCGAGGTCTGAACGAGAACATCCGAGATGTCCTTGTAGAAGACGCCGGCGGATAAATAGCCGGTCGGCGTCATATACCATTCAAGATAGGCATCGAGGCCGATCTGTTTTTCCGGCTTGGCGCCCGGATTGCCGCCGGAGATGGTTTGCGTCGCATCGTTGATGGTGAAGTTCGGACGCAGGTCGTCGAAGTCGGGACGCGAGGCGGATGTGGTGACGCCGAAGCGCGCCTTGACCTCGCGCGTGACGTTCCAGTTCAAGTGCGCGCTTGGATAAATGAGCGTATCGGAGCTGCCCGATTGAACGAGGCGCGATTCTGCGGGCGTCGTGCCAACAGCGGGGAACGCGACGATCGCCTCGCCGGTATTCTTGATATGCTCGACACGCGCGCCGTAGACGATGTTGCCCCAGGCGAATTCGGTCGTGCCCATGGCGTAGCCGGCGGTAAGGACTTCGTTTACGACCCAGAAGTTGGCGCTGGTGTCGAGCAGCGTCGCCTGACCGGAGCTGATCAGGCCGTTCATGAAGTCGGTGGTGAAGTTCTCATCGGTATAGCGGAAGGTGTAGTTGAGATTCTGGGTACCGAGATAGCCGATGGTATTACCATTGACGAGGGTCGCCCACGTCGGGATCGTGCCGGTCGTGAATGAACGCGAGTAGGTCTTCTCACGCGATTTCTTCTTTCGATCGGTGTAGAGGCCGCCGAAGGAGAACTTCGTGGTCAAACCGCCGATCTCGGTCGTGTAGCTAATGTCCGCCTTGGCAGTGCCGGCTTGCGTGATGTCGCCGCCTCGGACTTGGCCGATGGTTTGAAGCGGGAATTGGAAGTCTTCAATATTGAGGACTTGCGCGCCCTTGGTACGCGCCCCGGTCGAGCCGTCCGTGGCATAGAGGCGCACGGTGTTCACATCGCCGTTGCGGAAGTCGTAGTCAACGGTCGGGCGAAGATTGAAGGCTGACGGGCTTTGCAGGGCCGCCGTTACCGGCGTGTCGCGGCCGTCAGAGGTGAAGGTCTCGTTGAGACGCCAAGATAAATCCCAATCGCCAAAATCGCGCTCGCCGCCCAGCGTGCTGGTGGACATTTTTTCGCGCGTATCACGATAGTCGATGCGGGCGTTGATGCGCGCGCCGTAGACCGTGCCCTGGGTTGGGCTGTTGGCATTGATATAGGCGGCCGAGGTGTAGCTGTTGCCGGCGGCGTCGGTGCCTTGGTCGAGGCGCCAGATGAAATTGTCCCGCAGTTCGTCGTCGTGATAGAGCGTATAGATGGTGCTCGCAAAGATGCTGCTATTATCGTCCAGCTTATAGTCGACGCGTGTTGAGCCCGAAATGTTGTAGCGCGTCAGGCGGTAGTGCTTGTTCTCATGCTCGCGGGCGAAATGCTTGCTGGGATCAATGGTGTTGCTGAGGTAAGGGTCGGTTTCCCAGTTATCCGTGGCCATTTCGCGACTGTAGTAAGAACCTTGCGCAACGATGCCGAGGCGGCCGTCCATGAAAATATTGGAGTAGACCAGCGACGTGTCGATTTCCTTGCCGCCGCCGAGCGTTACGTAACCCATGCCGGCTTTGCCGGTAATCGTCTGGCCATCGTAGTCATAAGCGCGGCGGGTACGGATGTCGACGTTACCGGCGACAGAGGCGCCGGCCATGAACGGGACCACGGCTTTCTGAACCGTAATCTGACTAGCAATGGCCGATGGAATGTTGTCAAAGCGCGAATCGCGGCCTTGAGGGCTGACGACGCTGAGGCCGTCGAAAGATAGCGTCGTCCAGTATACCGGCGCACCGCGCAGGTTGATGTAGCGGGCCTGACCCTGATCGCGCTCAACGGCGACGCCGGGCAGGCGGCCAACGGCGTAGGCAATATTCTGGTCGGGCAGGTTGCCGACGGCATCGGCCGACAGGACGCTGACCAAGGAATCTGAATTGCGTTGGACCTGCAGTGCGGCGGCGGCGCTTTCGGCGAGCGGCCGCGCCAATACCGTGAGTTCTTCCAGCGCGTTGCTGGCGTCGGCGGTCTGATCCTTTGCGGCGGCCTGCAGACCGCTCGCCAAGGACAGCAGCGAGACGCACGTCAGCAATTTAAACTTGTTCATCGTGTTCACCCGATCGAGCCCCAGAATGTTTTGCCGAACATATTCACGTCAGCGGCGTAACATCCCCATATCAGGTGACTGTGAAACTCATCTTTCAGTGATGTGACAACTTTCTGACGGCGTGCTGACGCGAACGAAATAGCCTGTGTCGCAGCGAGTTAGCGGGAACCGCACATCGGTTTGCATGATCTTTCACGCAAGCATCACAAATCCGTCACGACATAGGCGAAACCGCGAGCATAGATTCGCACCGCATCTTGATATGAATATGACCTGGAAGTTCGAGGACCCTGATGAAGAGCATGTTGAAAGATCATGTAGCTGTCGGCGGTGTTGTGATGATGTTGGGCTTTGCGCTCGCGTCCTGCGACAAGGCGCCACCGTCATCGCCGCCCAAGGACCCTACGGTGAGCGTCACCGCCACCGTTGAGACCGTTGCGATGCAGGACGCGGACGACGCCGCTGACGATCCGGCAATCTGGATCGACGCCGAGGATCCTTCGCGCAGCGTGATTATCGGCACCAACAAGAAGCGCGGCCTCGGAGTCTACGGTCTCGACGGCCAGGAGTTGTCGTTTCGTGCCGACGGGCGCATGAACAATGTGGATGTGCGTCAGAATGTGACCATCGGCGCCATGATGCTGGACGTCGTCGTTGCCACCAACCGGACCGATCAGACCCTTGCGGTCTATGCCTTCGAGCGCGCCGCGCGCGCCTTGCGCCCGCTACTTTCAATTCCCAGCACCTTCGGCGACCCTTACGGCATCTGCCTCTACCACAGCAAGACCGGCGAGCTGTATGTCTTCGCCAACGACTCCGATAGCGGCACGTACGGCCAATGGCGGCTGTTCTCGCCCGACGGCACAGCCATTCAGGCGGAAAAGCTGCGCACGTTTTCGCCGGGCTCACAGGCGGAAGGGTGTTCGGCCGACGATCAGAACGGCACGCTCTTTGTGTCGGAGGAAGATGTCGGGATTTGGGCCTACGGCGCCGAGCCGAAGGACGGCGATACGCGCGTCGGCGTCGATACCGTCGCGGGCGGCCATCTCACGGCAGACTCCGAGGGGATCTCGCTCGTCGATGAAGGCAACGGCGCTGGCTACGTCATTGCCTCGAGCCAAGGCTCCAACTCCTACAACGTCTATGATCGTGCCCCACCGTATGCATTTAGAGGCGCCTTCGTCATCGGCGATGGAGCGACGATTGACGGCGTGGCCGAGACCGATGGCCTCGACGTCAGCGCGGCGAATTTGAGCCCGGCATTTCCGGGCGGCGTATTCGTTGCCCAGGACGGCTTCAACGTCGATGGCCCTGGTCACAAAACAGCCCATCAGAACTTCAAATTGGTGCCTTGGGAGGCCATCCGGGCAGCCTTGAAGTTGCCCCGGCCTCCCGCCACCGCCGCAGAGAACAAGGCTGATTTTAAAGGGTAAATTGCGAATTTCGGAAACGTGTACGAACAGGGCCGTACAACTAATTCACGTAATTTTCATCATCCTACCTTCACAAATCTTTCACCTTTCTTTTATGATGCCGACATTGTGCTGCAATGCAGCATGATTAGACTTTACGCGCGTACAGGGGAAATCAGGCCGTAAATCCGAGGGTTTGTAAGAGAGCTGGCGGTGCCTTGTCGGCAGCGTCCTCGTCTTTTGCACCCACCACACACAAGAGGATGAGGACAGATGCGCATCAAAACACACCTTGCAACGACGACAAGTGCGGCGGCCGTGGCCACCTTTCTCGCTGTCGCTTTCACGGGAACGGCACAGGCCCAGTCCACCGCTACGCTGGAACTGGAAGAACTCGTTGTCTCGGCAAGAAGGATTGATCTCGCCGGCATGATGGTCGCCGAACGTGAGCCCAAGTCCCGCGTCGAAATCGGCGCCGAGTTCCTCTCCCACCAGTCGCCCGGTCAAACAGTCCTCGACAGCATCAACTTGCTGCCCGCAGTCAACTTCACCAACAACGACCCGTTCGGCTCCGCCGGCGGCGATATCACGCTGCGCGGCTTCGACAGCCAGCGCGTAGCTTTGCTGCAGGACGGCTTGCCGCTGAACGACAGCGGCAACTACGCCATTTATCCGAACCAGCAGATGGAGTCGGATCTGATCGAGCGCGTGGTGGTGAATCTCGGCACGACTGACGTGGACAGCCCAACCGCCGCGGCGGCCGGCGGCACCATCAACTACATCACCCGCAAAGCCTCGTCGGACTTTGGTGTCCGCGGCGAAGTCGGCTTCGGCAGCGATAGTTTCAAACGTTACTATGGCACGCTCGAACTCGGCAAATTCACCCCGTTCGGCACCAAAGCCTGGATGTCGGTGCTCTACACCAAAAACGACATCTTCACGCCCCATGACGCGACGACCAAGCCGGGCGGCAAGATCGAAAAGACCCAGTACAATGCCCGCCTCGATCAAGATGTGAAGGATTTCGGCTGGTTCAGTTTCATCGGCAACTGGAACTCGAACCGCAATTCTTTCATCAACCGCCTCAGCCTCGCCAACTTCAACGCCCATATCGCACCGGTGAATAGCCAAGCCACGGCATCGGCGGCGAGTATCAACCCCTCTGACACCGGCAATATCCGCGGCTTGTCGAGCTGGGATCTCACTGACAAGCTCACCCTCACCGTCGATCCATCGTTCCAGTTCGTCATAGCCAACGGCGGCGGTGTACAGAATTGGTCTGAAACCGATCTGCAACTCCGCGGCAACTCCGGGGCGGCGGGCTTAGACCTGAACCACGATGGCGACATACTCGACACGGTAAGCCTTTATCGCCCGAATATCACCAATACCCACCGCATGGGGCTGTCGTCGTCGCTGATCTACAAGTTCGCCGACACGCAAAGCTTCCGCATTGCTTACACCTACGACCGCGCGCGCCACCGCCAGACCGGCGACGTCGGCTACATCAAGACCGACGGCAGCTTCGAGCCGGAAAGCGTCTTCGGCGGCAAGTCGGTCTACGGCGCCAGCCCGATCCGGCTTCCGGACGGCACCATCCTTGAGCGCCGCAACCGCTTCTCCATCGCGCTTCTGAACCAGATCGCCGCCGAGTATCGCGGCAAATTCATGGACGATAAGCTGCTCCTCAATATCGGTGTACGCGCGCCGTTCTTCACGCGCCACCTGAACAACTACTGCTACCAGCAGAATACTTTTAACGCCTATTGCACCACCCAGACCGGCACGCCCGTCCCCGGCACCAACGACGGCACCGGCAAGCCCCTGGTCACTTTCCCGGTAGCAGCGCTGAACAACAACGCGTCCTTACGCTACGGACAACCGCGTTCGTTCGACCGCAAGTACAGTGAAGCGCTGCCGAATGTGAGCGTCAGCTACGACTTCACGCAAGATCTGCAGGTCTTCGCCAGCTACGCCAAGACGCTCTCCGCGCCCCGCACGGACGACCTGTATGACCAGGTCCTGATTGATCCGGGCCCCGAAAGCGCCCAGGCCTTCGATTTGGGCTTTCGTTATCAGACGGGAATGTTCATGGCCGCCGGTGCCGTGTTTTATAACTCGTTCAGCAACCGCATCGAGCGCGTCCTAGACGAAGCGGCCGGCATCGCGTTCTCTGCCAACGTTGGCGACGTAAATCTGTACGGCGTCGACGGCCAGGTCGGCTTCAAGCCGCTGGAGACGTTGTCCCTCTATGCCTCGGCGTCGTTCATCACCTCGGAGATCCAGGCCGACATCAAGAGCGCCGTCGCCGGCCCTCCACTGGCCACCAAGGGCAAGTCGCTCTATGAGACACCCGAGTTCCAGGGCGGCCTTCGCGCGCAGTGGGATCCGCTCGAATACATCAGCGCTGGGTTGCAGGCGAAGTACGTTGGCAGCCGCTGGACGAACCTGGTCAACACCGAGAAATTTCCAGGCTACACGCTGGTGGACCTTGACCTGCGGTTCAAGCTTGATCCGCTCGGCTTCAAGAACACATACATCCAAGGCAACATCCGCAACCTCTTCGACGAGCGTTATCTCGGCGATATCACGACCAACCTGACGGGTACCGCCCTCGCTCAACCGGGCTATCGCCGGACGTTTATCGCCACCCTGCACGCCGAATTCTAAAAAGCCTGCTCTACTCCTCTGAAAAGCTAGGGGGGCGGACCTTCGGGTCCGCCCCTCATTTTTGCCTTCGCGGTTTTAGGCCACCTGCGGACCGGGGCGCCCATTCTCCACGACGAATGTCTTGAGCGTGCTGAAGGCCGTCTCGCGCTGGCGCACATTGGCAGCGATGCGCAGATCGGCGCGCCAGACATCCTTGTTAACATCGCACATGACGTAGCCGCGGTGTGTATCATCGCAGAATTTGATGTGCGGGTTCTCGGCCATCCACGACGCAAAGTTCGCGGCGTTATAACTCTCGGACGTGATCGAGGTGCCGACAAACTCACTCATCAGCACCGCCGATGAGGAATCAAGCGGATCGTCCTTCACATCGGAGATGAAGAAGCTGTGGATGTCGCCGGCCAGTGTGATGACATTGGGCACCTTGCGCTGCTTGACCATATCGAGCAGCTGGCGCCGCGCCGCCGGGTAACCGCCCCAGCTGTCGGTGTAGACCCCGCGCTGCGGGCCCTGGATCTGATCAAAGTCGCTGAACATGAGCGAGTGCGCCAGCACGTTCCAACGCGTGCCGGCATTGGCAAAGCCATCGCGCAGCCATTTCTCCTGCACTTTGCCGAGCATTGTGCGCGAGGGATTCATGTAGTCGGCGCACTCGGTGATATCCAGTAGACGACCCGCATGCCAATCAGGCGGCTGACAGGGTAGCGCGTCTCGATACTGCCGGGCATCGGTGATGTCGAATTGCGCGAGGTCGCCGAACAGGACGCGCTGATACAAGGTCATCCCATTGCCGTTGAATGTCGCGTAGGGCCGCAACGGCATATGCTCGTAGTAGGCCTTATAGGCCGCGAGCTTGCGCTGCATGAACGCCGCCGGGTCCAGCGTCGTCGGCGCTTCGTTTTTGGAATAGTCGTTGGCGACTTCGTGATCGTCCCAGGTGAAAAACCAGGGACAGTGAGCATGGGCTGCCTGCAGGTCAGGATCGAGCTTGTAGGCGGCGTGGTACAGCCGGTAGTCCTGCAGGGTGCGGGGCTCGGGGCCGGGATGATGGCGCACGGTCGTGCCCCCCGACGACTCATAAATGTAGTCGCCGAGATGCACTATAAAGGCTGGGTCCTCCTTGACCATGTCGCGGTAGGCCGAAAAATAGCCTTGCTCGAGGTGCGAGCACGAGGCGAAGGCGAAACGCATCCGGTCGACTGCCATGCGCGGCGTAGGCATCGTCAGGGCGCGGCCGGTACGGCTGACCACGCCTTCGCACTGGAAACGATAGAAGTAAGGGCGGTGCGGCTCGAGGCCACGGACATCAACGTGCACGCTGTGGGCCATGTCGGGCCGGGCCCAGACCTGACCGTGGGCCACGATCTTTTTCATGGCCTCGTCGGCGGCAACTTCCCAGCCCACTAGAATTGCTTCGGGCGGCAGCGCTTCGGGATCGAAGGGGTCGGGTGCCAAGCGCGTCCAGATGACAACGCCATCTGCAACGGCGTCACCGCTGGCCACACCCAACTGGAAAGGATCGTTGAGGAAGAGCGTCTTGCCGACAGCACGTTTGACGGGGCCAAGACCTGCGACCGTCGCGCCGGCCCATAGGGCCGCGCCCCGCAACAATGACCGGCGCGTAGGTGCAAATTCAGTCATATTTTCCCCAATCGGATCAGCGCGTCCGGATAACCATAAAATACGCCCTGGGCGCAAAATGTGAAATGTCGATGACGAGCTATGCCGAAAAACGCTTTGGAAATACGCGCATTTCACGCGGCCGCAGGCTGGCAGGCCGCCGTTTTCTTGAAACCTTCATACGCGCTTTGGACCACGCCCGCATAGGAATAGGCCCGGTTTTCCCCATATAATGGCGTCACATGACCGAGATCACCGCGCCTTCCGACGCCCCTCCCTCGCCCGCCGAACCATCACGGCGCAATGTCGTAGCCGGCATGTCGGCCGCGGCAACCGTCGCCGTCATGGGAGTCAGCAACAGCAGCGCAGCGGTGGCGCAGGATAAGGCAATAGCCGGTGCCGTCATCGATGCCACAGCCTCGACATTATCGTTTGCAGAAGTCGGGCGCGATCTTCAGCCGACGCATGCCGTCTCTCCGGGCCATACCGTGCAGATTCTGCTGCGCTGGGGCGATCCTATTACGGCAGATGCGCCCACGTGGAATCCGCAAAGGCAGACCGCGGAGGCGCAGAATGTTCAGTTCGGCTACGACAATGATTTCATCGCCTTCAAGCCCCTGCCTTACGGCTCGGGGGCTTCGGACCGCGGACTTCTGTGCATCAATCATGAAGCGGCGCGCAATCAACTGATGTTTCCCGGCTTCACGGCACGCAAGATTGACGGCCTCGACAAGGCCCTGGTCGACGTGGAAATGGCGGCGCACGGCCACACCATTGTCGAAGTTTTCCAGAAGAACGGCGATTGGAATATCGAGATGAAGAGCCCATACAACCGCCGCATCACGGCGACGACTGAAATCGACATCGCCGGCCCCGCCGCCGGTCATGCCCGCATGATGACGAAAGACGACCCTGCTGGCAGGCTGGTGTTGGGAACCCTCGGCAACTGTGCCGGCGGAGAAACGCCGTGGGGCACCGTGCTGACGGCGGAGGAAAATATCCATCACTTCTTCGGCGGCGAACCGCGCGGCACGCCGGAA
This sequence comes from Fidelibacterota bacterium, assembly GCA_947476065.1. Lineage (GTDB taxonomy): Bacteria > Pseudomonadota > Alphaproteobacteria > Rhodospirillales > Rhodospirillaceae > SHVO01. The sequence goes on along the minus strand of CANJPG010000040.1, from coordinate 479 downwards.
TCCGCCAATCATCTGCTCATGGGCATCAGCGCCGAGCGCTTCTACGGCTGGCATGTGCATTATCCGCGGTTCAACGTCGAAGCCGACCCTCACGAGCCCAATCGCTTCGGCTGGATCGTCGAGATCGACCCCTATGAGCCGAAAGCCCGGCCGGTCAAGCGCACGGCCCTCGGGCGCTTCAAGCATGAAGGTGCCGGCGTTGCGATGAATCCCGACGGACGGGTGGTTTGCTACATGGGCGACGACGAGGCCTTTCAGTTCATCTACAAATTCGTCAGCCGCGGCAGAGTCGATGCCAATAACCGTGCCGCCAATCGCACATTGCTCGACGACGGCACGCTGTTTGTCGCGCGTTTCAACGACGACCACACCGTTACCTGGATGCCGCTGATCTGGGGCGCCGCGCCGCTGACGCCGGCCAACGGGTTTGCATCGCAAGCCGATGTGGTAATCGAGGCGCGCCGGGCCGCGGCGCTGTT
>CANJPG010000039.1 GCA_947476065.1 Fidelibacterota bacterium | reverse complement strand
TCTGAAGTCTTTGGCATTCCCTCCGTCGGACAGCTGCTCGACGAAGACAGCTCTTTTCGTCCCATCAATCCCTACGCCATCTCGAAATTGACTGCGCAACAGCTGGTGGGCACTTATCGCGAACGGCATAAACTCCACGCCGTTTGCGGGCTGATGTTCAATCATGAAAGCCCGATGCGCGCCCGCAACTTCGTCACGCGCAAGATCAGTTACCACTTGGCCCGCCTAGCCGTCGAAGGTGGCCCGCCCGTGCAGCTGGGGGCCATGGAGTCCTGCCGCGACTGGGGTTCCGCCATCGACTATACCGGCGCGCTCACATCGGCCCTCGACTACGCGCCGCCCCAGGACTACGTGTTTGCGACCGGACGCAAGACCTCGGTTAAGGACTTTCTACGCCTTTCAGCCGAGGCTGCGGGCTTTAGCCCGGTCTTCGAGGGCGAAGGTGCCGGCACAACCTGCCATGACTCAAAAACCGGCCAAGCGCTCGCCGCCGTGTCCGAGAAATATTTCCGCCCCTTCGATACCCCGCCGTTGATCGGCAATCCGGCGCGGTTGACCGCGGCAACGGGTTTCAGCGGTTCACGCGACGTGGCGGTGATAGCCGAAGAGATGGTAAAGAAAGATATTCAACGCCGGAAAAGCGGAGCGACACATGTTTGAGGATGTCAAAGAACGCCTTCAAGGCTGCGTGTATACGATCTTCACTCCCTTCGACGCGGAAGAGAAAGTCGATTACACCGCTCTTGATAGCTACCTCGAACACATGTACCGCACCGGTGCGCGCAAGTTCTACGCCATGGCCTACAACTCGCGCTATTCGCAACTCACGCATGCCGAGATCATGGAGCTGAACGCCTTTTGTATCCGCAAGGTCAAGGCACTCGACCCCAAGAACGTCGCCATCGTCGGCGACCCAATCCATTGCTCGACTAAGGAAACCACCGAGTTCTCGCGCCACGCAAAGGAACACGGCGCCGACTTGGTCTCGCTGCTGGTGCGCGAAAAGTATTTCTCGGACGAGCAGATCATGGATCACTACGCCGAGGTCGGCCGCGATGCCAATATCGGCATTCTGGTCCACGAGATGCCGTTCCTGTCGGGCATGAATGGCCTGCAGATGCATTGGCCGAAGTCGCTATTTCTTGAACTGCCTAAGGTGCCCGAAATCGTCGCCCTTAAGGAAGACGCCAAGGACTTCGAAACCACATGCCTCGCGTTAAGCCTGGAGCCGCGCATCCGCGTCGTCATTGCCGGGCGCAAATCGACGTTCATGAACTACCGGCCCCATGGCGCCCGCGCCTACCTCAATGGCATCTCCATGCTTGACGCACGGATCGGCGAGACGTTCTGGAACGCCTACGAAAGCGGCGATCAGGCCAAGATCAAATTCATTCTGGAAAAGCTGGAAGCACCCTTCTTCGACCGCTGCTGCGCCAAGTATGGCTGGCACCGCACCAACAAGGCCCTGTTGCAAGCCGCCGGCTTCATGCACCGCCGCGACCGCATGCCGCTCAAACACCTGAATGACAGCGAGTACGCCTTGGTCGAGGAGGTTTACAGAGAGGTTCAGGCGGCGTGTAAGGAAATTTTCTGATGACCCTCGCCGCCTTCGTTCCGGCGCGTTCGGGCTCCAAACGCCTGCCTGGGAAGAATATCAAGCCGCTGGCAGGAAAGCCGCTGATCCTGTGGACGCTGGAAGCTTTTGCACGGGCGCGCAGCGTCGACCGTGTGATCTTCTCGACTGACTCCGAGGAATACTGGGACCTGGCGCGCAAGCACTTGGGCGAAGAAAAGTTGCGCCTTGATTGGCGCAGCCCTGAAGAAGCCGGCGACAAGGTCAAGATTTTTGACTATGTGAAAGACGCCCACAGCAAGATTTTCGGCGAGGGCGTTACCGAATTTGCCATGGGTCTACCGACAGCGCCGTTTCGGAATGCGGCACACGTGGACGAGGCCATCGCGCTCTATCGCGATAAGGCAAAGCCCGTGTTTTCGGCAGTTGAATACGGCTTCCCGGTATCCTTCGCTTTCAATATCGAAAACGACGGCAGCTGGCGGTCCGTGGCCGCCGCCAACCCCATGGAGACCGGCAATACCCGCAGCCAGGACCAGCGCCCGGCCTATCACCCCAACGGCGCAATTTACGTGCGTGCCGTGGCCGATATGGCACAGCCGAACTTGAAGACCTTTTATGACGGCGCGGCGCCTTACCTGATGGACCGCAAATATTCGGTCGATGTAGATACCGATACCGACTTTATCGTCGCCGCCGCCATGGTGAATGCCGGCGTCTTCGGCTGAAGCGGAGCGCCATGCACGCCGAAGTCATCCAGATCATCAACGACATCGAAAAGCAGTGCGACACAAACGCGCTGCTCTATCGCGGCGTATCGTATTGGCCCCTGTGCCGCATGCGGCTATGGGGCGGGCTAATGCAGCGACTTGTCCTTGCTAAGAAATCTGACGACGCCGTATCGGTCTCTAACGTCGGCCCGTCATGGAAGGATGTTGAACAGGTGAACGCGGCGATCACCGGCTCGGCGAATTTGGGCCTGTTGCGCGCGCACAAGGGCAAGACCGAGCTCTCGCTGAAGCCCCAGGCATTGTTCTTCCTGCGCCCCGAGGAGTATGGCGACAAAGTCGCCGGATCCTCCTATGCCAAAATTCTCGACAGTGTCTATGAGCGCGCCGCCCTGCAGGGCGCCGCCGCCAAGATCGAACTTGCCAATCCGCCGACGATGGCTTTTGCACGGCGCTATCCGTCGCTCTTTCTGTACCTTGAAGCAGCCGGCCGCGACGTCGCTTACGATCCGCCGGGCACTCTGGAGAATTTTGACGCCGTCGCCGCAGCGGTTGCCGCGCGGAACGTCGGTATCACACTCGACCGGGACGCGCTTACGGCCGACATGGGCAAGGTGTTTTACTTCGCACGTATCTTTGAGAAGATCTTGCGCGCGCTGGGGCCGCGCGCGCTGTTTCTATCGGTCTATTATCATCCCGTGGGCATGGCCTGGATGCTGGCTTGCCGCTGGGCAGGCGTGACATCTGTTGACGTCCAACACGGCCGCCTGGGCCCCTACCATGGGAATTATACCCAGTTGATTGCCGCGCCGCCCGAGGGCTACCACATGCTGCCAGACTTTGTGTGGTGCTGGGGAGAGCAAACCAAACACGACATCGACGTGGATAGAAATCCCGATTGTTCACGTCATGGCGGCCTTATCGGCGGCAATCCCTGGCTGTCTAAGTGGCGTTATGGCGACACCACCGGCCTTGAGCCGCCGGAGGCTGCCGACTTTGCCGCCCGCGCCGCCGGCCGGCGCTGTATCCTCGTCAGCCTTCAACCCCTGGAGAGCCCCGTCACCCCGGAACTGCTCCAGACCATGCAGCAATCACCGCCGGACTGGCTGTGGTTGCTGCGGCTGCACCCCTTACGCAAACATACCGCGCCTGAAATCGAAGCCATCTTGCGCCATGCTGGCATTCAGAACGCCGAGATCGAGCAGGCGACGGCTCTGCCGTTGTTTTCGCTGCTGCGTCTAGTCTCTCATCACGTAACGGTGTTTTCCTCGGTCGCCGTGGAAGCAGCCGCCTTCGGCATACGCACTAGCCTTTTGGGCGCCGAGGGCCCGTCGGCCCTCGCACCACAGATAAAGCGCGGGATTTGCACCTACACACCGACAACGGAAAGACTGCTCGCCAACATTCGGGAGAAACTGAGCACCGCTTTGCCGCCGGTGACGGACGATTTCATCACCATGCAGGAGGGCATTGTCGACCAGGCCCTGGAACGGCTGATTCGCTAACCGACGATTTACGGTTCGGTGGTTTCGACCGGATGCCGCTCAAGGCACGCGGCTATTTCGCGCACATATTCGGGGTTCGCGTAGACGGGAAACAATCTCTCGGCTTCCGGAAACGGCATGCCGAAACGGTCGCGCCGCGGCACTAGCAATCCGCCGTTTTGACTCAGCCTGGCATCAATCTCGTCTGCCCGACGGCCGATTTCGGCGAGCTGCGCCGGATCGTCGCGATTCCAGGACATCTGGCTCCACATCGAGCGCCGCAGAACACCGTCAATCAGCGACATGCCCTCGTTGAGCGGCACGCCCCTCTCACGCTGCAGCAACGTTGCCAGCGAGATGAGCATGCGCACATATTCGTCCATCGCACCTTGCGGCCAATGGGTCATCGCATCGCGGAATTGTGTATGGGCCGTGCTGGCCGTCTGCGGTCTTGCGGTCACCGAACGCGCAGCAAACAGCGCGGGCAACATTTTGACGTCGCCCATGATCGCCAGCAGAATTTGTATGTAGCGGTCATAGAACGTGTAGTAATGAATTTTCGCGGCATTCGTATAGGGCGTGGCGATAATATCTTTAAAGACCGCCGACCTTACGACTGAATAAATCAATCCGTAGGGTGGCGTGATCGCGAGATTGAGGCGCGCAAAGACATTCTCATTGGCGCCGCGCGCCGCGAGGTGCAGGAACTCCTGCGAGTGCTTGAGGAAAAAAGCGTATTGATGGCCGGCGGCACGGAAGCCGATGTGGTGCCCGTTGACGGCAACATGGGTCGGGTGATCCCGCAGATAGGCTGTGGCCTGCTGGACAGATTCGGGAACGAAAAAATCATCGCAGCCAGCGCAAAGAACATGGGGGTTGCTGATAGTCGCAGCGACGCTCCTGAGCTTGGTAAAGTAGTCCAGGGGAAGGTGGCAATAGTCGTAGCCGTCGGGCACGCGGTCGGGCGCGTAGGTGGGGCTTGTCGAGGAGTCGACGATGATTTTCTCGCAATCCAGCCGCGCGTAATAGTCGACGCTACGCGCAAGGTAGGCCGGATTATTGTGCGCCAGAATAAGCAGCGTCAGGTCGTCGATTTTGACGGTCACGGTACAGGTAGTCTCCGTTCACCCATGCAAACCAGCGTCCAAAATGACGCCGGCGCATTAACAACCGTTTAAGGGTGTGATGCCGCGACCAGAAGCTTGGCGACCGTGTGAATGCACAGCCCGACAACATTGGTATAGGAGCCATTAATGGCGCTGACGAAGGCCCCGGCGGGTCCCTGAATGGCGTAGCCGCCGGCCTTGCCGCGCCAGTCGCCGGAGGCGACGTAGGCTTGCACCTCGGCGTCGCTCAGGCGCGCGAACTTAACCACGGTCAAAACGGTCTTGAGCCAGAGGCGGCCGCCCGGCGCCTGCAGAGCGATTCCGCCGTAAACCCGGTGACGCCGTCCGGACAACAGCTGCAAGCAGTCTCGCACGTCGCGCTCGGTCTCTGCTTTAGGCAGGATACGCCGCCCACAGGCCACAACGGTGTCAGCCGCAAGAATCAGGGCCGCCGGATGAAGGCGCGCCGCCGCCATTGCCTTCTGAACGGATAGGCGCGCCGCAAGACGCGCGGGCGGTTCGTTCGGCTCCGGGGTTTCGTCGATGTCCGTGGGCACGACGAGATCGGGCGGGCGGCCGATTTGCTGCAGCAGGGCGAGGCGTCGCGGCGAAGCCGATGCCAGGATAAAAGGCGTGGTCATAGGTCATCCGAACGCGGAAAGAGGTCGAGGATTTTTTGCTGGAGCTGGTCACGCGTCTGTCGATAGGCCGCCAACCGTGAATTGCGCGAGCCCTCGGCGAGAGATGGATCGGCGATAGCCCAAAGACGGACGTCGCAATGCATATAACGCGTCAGGTCATCGGCGGCAGCACGCGCCTCACCCGATAGAGCTATAGCGACATCAAAGGAATCGTCGGTGAGATTGCCGAAGGTTTTCGGCCGATGCCGCGACATGTCGACGCCAATTTCGGACATCACTTCAACCATCAGCGGATCCAAGCCGCCTTGGTGCACACCGACGGAATCCACAAACACTTGGCCGCCGTGGAAACGCTTCATAATGCCCTCGGCCATTGGCGAGCGGATTTCGTTCATCGTGCAGCAGAACAGGACGGAAGACGGCAGTATCATGATGCCTTACCCGCGCATATGCAGAACGCAGAGCAGCGTGAAAAACCGCCGCGACGTACCCTGGTCCAATTCCGCGTGCTCGGCCATGCGCTCGCGCAGCATCTGGGCGCCTTCGTTGTGCAGGCCGCGCCGGCCCATGTCGATAGCCTCGATCTGTGATGGCGATAAGGTTTTGATGGCGTCGAAATAGCTTTCGCAGATTAGGAAGTAGTCTTTGATGATCATGCGAAAGGGCTTCACCGCCAGCACGACCTCGCGACATAGGGCGTCAGTGGTATCGCGTACTTCGAAGATCAGGCGATCCTCGGCGAGGCCAAGCTTGAGATGGAACGGGCCGGGCGCAGCCCCCTCGCCTTTGAGGATGAAGTCATTCTCCTCCAGCAAGTCGAACAAGGCCACCTCACGCTCGTGTTCGACCTCGGGGCGGCGTCGCAAGAAGGATTTTTCATCCAGTTGAATTTTGACGATTGAACGGCGGCGCTGGCCGGACTCGCCGCCGGCTGCGTCATCGCTCCCGGGTCCGCTACCGCCCGGGTCGATCATCAGCGGTCCCCGGCCTTGAGGCGCAGGGATACAGACGCAGCATGCGCATCGAGAACTTCGGCCTCGGCCATGGCGAGCGCGCCGGGGCCAATGGCGGCGAGGCCCTGGCGTCCGCAGTCGATCAGTGAGGTACGCTTGAGGAAATCAAGCACACCTAGACCCGAGGAGAACCGCGCGGCGCCCGATGTCGGCAACACGTGGCTGGGTCCGGCGATATAATCTCCGATGGCTTCGGGCGTATGCCGGCCGAGAAAAATCGCCCCGGCATGGCGGATATTTTTCATCATGGCGTGCGGCTCGGCCACGGCGAGTTCCAGGTGCTCCGGGGCGATTTGATTGACTAGGTCGGCCGCATCTTCAAGCGCCTTGACGACGATAACTGCGCCGTTGTCGCGCCAGCTTTGCCGGGCGGTCTCCTGGCGCGGCAGACCGGTCAGTTGTTTGTCCACCGACGCCATGACACGGCCGGCGAAATTCTCGTCGTCGGTAATCAGGATGGATTGCGACGAGGCATCGTGTTCGGCCTGCGCCAGCAAGTCGGCCGCAACCCAATCAGGGTCGCTGGAACCGTCGGATACAATGGTCACCTCAGAAGGACCCGCGATCATATCGATGCCGACAATGCCAAATACCTGCTTCTTGGCCGAGGTGACGTAAGCATTGCCGGGTCCAACGATCTTATCAACAGCCTTCACCGTCGCCGTGCCGTAGGCCAGCATGGCGATGGCCTGCGCACCTCCCACCCGGTAGACCTCATCGACGCCGGCCACCGCGCAAGCCGCCAAAGTCAGCGGGTTGGTGTTGCCATCGGGTGTAGGCATGGTCACGACCAGCCGCTCGACCCCGGCAACCTTGGCCGGAACCGCGTTCATGAGCACCGAGGAAAACAACGCCGCAGTTCCGCCCGGAACATAAAGACCGGCCGAAGCGACGGCGGTCCAGCGCCAGCCCAGGCCGACACCAGACGTATCGGTGTAGTATTCGTCACGCGGCAGCTGACGAAGGTGATAGTCGCGGATACGTTGGGCGGCATTCTTAAGGGCCGCCAGCGTTTTGGCGTCGCATTGCGCCGCAGCGCCGTCGATCTCGGCCTTCGTGAACGCAAGAGTCGCGGGCGTCAGCGCAATGCGGTCGAATTTGGCGGAATAGTCGATGACAGCGGCGTTGCCCCGCGCCCTGACGTCGTCAAGCACGCTCGCAACGACGCCATCGACGTTGGTTTTGATCTCGCGGCTTTTCGAAATAAGCCCCGCGAAAGCGGTGGCAAATCCCGGGTCCCGCGCCGAAAGCTTCAGCGCCATGACATCAGCCTTTGGCGGCGCGCAACGGGGCCGCATCCGAGCGGGCGACGGCGGCACGGAACTTCTCGATCCAGCCGCCGATTTCCTGTGCGCGCACTTTAAGGGCCGTGCGGTTAACGATGAGGCGCGACGTCACGTGAGCCACGGTTTCGACCTCAACGAGGCCGTTGGCCTTCAGGGTGTGGCCCGTCGAGACCAAATCGACGATCCGTGGACACAGTCCTAGCACCGGCGCCAGTTCCATGGCGCCGTTGAGTTTTACGCATTCGGCCTGGATGCCGCGGTCGGCGAACCATTTGCGGGTGATATGCGGATATTTGGTGGCGATGCGCACGTGGCTCAGCTGATCGAGAGAGTGGCTTTCATGCAGGTCCTTGGGCTGCGCAAGAGACAACCGGCAGCGGCCGATGCCGAGGTCCAGGGGCGCATAGATTTCGGAATAGTCGAATTCCATCAGCACATCGTTGCCCGCGATTCCCAGCTGCGCGCCGCCGAAGGCGACAAAGGTCGCCACATCGAAGGAGCGCACACGAATGATCTGCAATCCCGGGCGGTTGGTCTCGAACATCAGCTTTCGCGAGCCTTCGTCCGCGAAAGCGGGCTCTGGCTCAATGCCGACGGCGCGAATGATCGGCAGCGCTTCGTCGAGAATACGGCCTTTGGGGACAGCGATGACGAGAGGATCGTTACTCATGGGAATGGGCAAAAAGACTGTGAGACAAATGGGATAGGCGCGGCCTTTTACACGCTTTTAGGCGGCACGACCACCCGCCGCAGCGCATACAGAGTCCCTACGCGAGACCGCTATGGCACGTCAACCTATTGAATTCGTTAAATTTATTACTTAAGGAGTCGCAGGCAGCGGCTCGACATCAACTTCGACCGTAAGGTCCTGGCTGCCGCCACCGATAAGTACGCCCCGCATCGGGCTGACATCGTCGTAGTCCCGGCCCCAGGCTAGCGTCACCATGTCTGTCGAGCCACGTGTACCGTTGGTGGGATCGAAATCCAGCCACAGATCGCCGCCGCACCAGACCGAGAGCCAGGCATGGGTGGCATCTGCGCCGACCAGCCGCTTTTGTCCCGGCGGCGGAACGGTCCGCAGATACCCGCTGACATAGCGCGCCGAGAGTCCCAAGCCGCGCAAACAGCCGATCGCAAACTGTGCAAAATCCTGGCAGACGCCGCGCCGGTTGGTCAGAACCTCTACCAGCGGGGTGGCGATGGTTGTTGCCACTGAATCAAATACAAACTCGGCGTGGATACGCTCCACCAAATCGAAGGCCGCTTCGCCGATGGGGCGCCCCGGCGTGAACGAAGGTGCCGCATACTCGGCTAGGCCGGGCAGCGGTGGGATCATAGTCGATGCAAAGGCATAGATATTGGCGTCCTTCGCCGCCATGTCACCCGGCGCCTTAATGGCATCCCGGATAGTCTCCCAGGCGGGCGTCGACGCCAAGTCGCCGTCGGGTGACGGCGCAACCTCGACTTCGAAATCCACCTGCACCAGAAGTTTACGGTGCGCGGTCTCCAAGGCGAGATATGTGATTGGGTTGCCGAAATAGTCGACGTGCTCGACGAGGCGCGCCGGTGGCGGGTCAACGGTGATGACGTTCCTCGTGAAAGTCTGTCGGGGTAAAACCCGCGGGTTCAGATGCAGCGTGTGCTGGGCATGCTGAATCTCGTCGGTATAGGTACAAGTTGTCTTATGACGAATGCGATAGCGCATCGGCTGGTTGACCGGCGGCGCATCATCCTGGACCTGGGCGGCGGACACGTTAGCGTTCATTTGTTCTGAAATCTGCGATTCAAAAGTAACGTCCCGCACGCTGCGCGTCTCCTCGAAGGCCTTTGCTCACATTCAAGCCCGTCGCGCAAACGCATGGGTAAAATAGGCGCGGCTGAGCAGGTTGGAAATATCTGGAAGCACATTGTCCAGTATAGAGAATGCCGCTCGAATGGAATTGTTCTCTTGATCCAGCCGCTCCGATTGCTTTTTTAGATTTTGCGCGCCGCGGGCTGCCACAGCCACGCCCTGGGGCACCATGGCCATCGCTTCTCCGACCCGCTGCGCGGCAAGAGCCACGACGCTGACCGTTGCTCCATCGCGCATGGCGACATGGGGCAAGCTCGCCAAGTGCGCATTAAGACTAACCAGCTGATAGATAAGGGTGCGCGGGTCGTTGCCATTGATCAGAATCGCCTCAAGCACGCTTTTACGCTCGAGGCCCGTCGGTCCAAGCGGAACGCTGACACCGATCAACGCGGCAATCGCTTGAAGCTGGCGGGCTTCGCTGACAAAGGTGATTTTGTCATCCTTGCCGCGCCGCACCCCCGAGGTGCCGCGCAAGACGGCGACAAGGTGGATGGCGCGTTCCAGCCGTTTTCCGGCTTCAAGGAAACGCCAGCTATCGTTGCGCGGCATCGATTCTTCGATCGCGCCGGCCAGGGACGTGCTGAGTGTTACCAGTTCATTCAAACGCAGGAGGACCTGCACGGCACTCGCGCGATAGCCCGAAAAATGTGAAGCCCGGCCGAGTGTTGTCAGGGCATGCCAGCAATCGGGGGGTAGGCGGTCGCGCACGCTTCCAGCCGTGCCGACCAGCCGCTTCAATAGCGCGCGAATACCGTCGGGATGCTGCGGATCGGTCAGCGCCTTCTGCACCAGCGCCACGACCTGCGGCACCGTGTATTCAGCCGGCTCTATCCAAGGCAATAGCCGCTGGTATGCCGCAAGGTTCAATAGCGGCTCAGCGTCGCGCAGATCCCAGCCGCGCGCGGGATCGGTCAGGCTGGAAATGATCGTGCGCAACAGACGCACGGCGGCAGCCGTGCGCTCGGCATAGCGGCCTGCCCAATACAAACTGTCGGCAACCCGGCTCGGCAACGCGCCCGGCGACATTTGCCGCACGGCCGCCTCCGGCATCGCGACAACATTTGAGTCCGATGACTGCGACTGGCTTTGTCTTTGACCCAGCGCGCGCCCGCGCGAGACCGCGTCGTCCAGCACCCAGGTGTCCTTGCTGCCGCCTCCGGACTGCATGGACACGATGTGCGCGCCAGCCGCACGCGATGTGCGCGTCAATCCACCTGGCATCACCACAAAGCCGTTAGGCCCCGCTGCGACATAAACGCGCAGCGACACGGGACGCGGCTCCAACCGGCCGTTTTCCCATACCGGCGCGTTGGAGAGTGCAACACGCGTCTGGCCGACGAAGTCGCTTGGGCTAGCGGCAATGCGCGCGGCAATCTTGTCCTGCTCCGCAAGCGACGTCTCCAGGACAGGCGCCCGGAGAATGCTTGAAGCTGAAAAGGCTGGTCTGACCACAAGCCGATCGAGATTGGCCAACACATGCGACTGCTCGGATTTTCCGCCGCACCACCATGTGGGAACGTCGGGAAGAGTCAGGGCTTCGCCCAGCAGCGCCCGCGACAACGCCGGCAAAAACGGCTTGAAGGCGTTGGCCTGGACGGCGCCGCTTCCCAAGGCATTGGCGACGGTGACTGTTCCTGCGCGAACGGCCTCGATCAGCCCGGCGACGCCCAACGCACTGTCGCGGTAGAGTTCGAGCGGATCGCAGAACTTGTCATCGACGCGGCGCAAGATGATGTCGACGGGCTCGAGCGCGCTCACGGTCTTAATATAGACGCGGCGGTCGCGCACCGTTAGGTCCGCGCCCTGCACCAAAGTGATGCCGAGGTGTCCGGCCAGATAAAGATGCTCGAAGTAGGTCTCGTTGTAGGGACCTGGCGTCAGCAGGACGATGCGGGGTGCGCTTCGGCCCGACTGGTTGGCGGGCGCTAGCGCGGCCAAACCGTCCCTCAATGTATTGAAGAAGGGCGTCAGGGGCTCGATGCGCGCATCGTCCATGCAGTCGGACAGCACCCGCCCGATGACACTGCGGTTCTCGAGCGCATAGCCCGCGCCGCTGGGGGTTTCTGTGCGGTCGGCCAGAACCGACCACTGACCATCCGCGCCGCGGCCCAGATCGACGGCGTACAGGTGCAAATAGGTCCCGCCTTGCGGCAAGACGTCGTGGCATGGCCGCAGGAAGCCGGCATTGGCCTCGATCAGAGGGGCGGGCAGCAGACCTTCGGTCACCATCCGCCGCGGGCCGTAGATATCCTGCAGCAGCGCATTCAGCAGCCGGGCACGCTGGACCACACCCGCGGAAATCGTGCGCCACTCGTCCGCCGGAATCAGCAGCGGCATAACGTCCAGCGGCCACAGCCGCTCACTGTTCTGCGGATCACCGTAAATGGTGTAGGTGACGTCGTTCTGGCGCAACAGGCGCGTCGACTCTTCGACACGCTCGGCCATTTCCTTGGAATCGAGCGGCGTCAGGCGTGCGAGCAGCGATTGCCAATGCGCGCGCAGGTGACCGTTGCCCGTGACAATTTCATCATAGATTTTTTCGGCGCCGCGGTTCGGGTCGTAGCCCAACGCGGGCACATCACCGAGCAGCGACAACTGCTCCTGCGAGAGGCTCCCGGACTGGTCGAAGGTGAATGTGTCAGACACGCCGCAAGTCTAGCGTGAAAGGGAAGTCAGGGTTAGGCCCTGGATCGCGAACCTCAAAAGTGCCCGGCGTGTGTCCCGAAGGGTAGAAACGCGCCAATCTTCGGCCCTCGGCCTCGTGGGCGTTGACCGGCAGGGTCGCAAAGTTGCGCCCGCCCGGATGGCTGACATGGTAGGTGCAGCCGCCCAGAGACCGCGATGACCAAGTGTCGACCAGGTCGAACACCAGGGGCCCATGGGGCGGGATGGTTGGGTGCAACGCGGTCGGTGGCAGCCAGGCCCGGTAGCGCACGCCGGCAACATATTCGCCTTCGGTGCCGGTGGGATGCAGAGGCACACGCACGCCGTTGCAGGTCACAACGTGCCGGCCGGAAATGATGCCTTTGACGCGCACTTGCAGGCGCTCAACCGAGCTGTCGACGAAGCGCACTGTCCCGCCGCCGCCCGGCTCCTCGCCAAGCACGTGCCAGGGTTCCAGAGCGTGGCGGACTTCTAGCGTTAGGCTTTTGACGGAGACAGAGCCATGCACGGGAAAGCGGAAGTTCATATGCGGCAGAAACCACGCATCCTGGAACGCATAACCGGCTTCGCGCAGGTCGCTGAGTACGTCCGCTAAGTCCTGTTCGACGAAATAAGGCAACATGAAGCGGTCATGCAGTTCGGTGCCCCAGCGCACGAGCTTGTTGGTATAGGGCTGCTTCCAGAAACGCGCGATGAGCGCGCGCAGCAGTAGCTGCTGCGCCAGACTCATTTCGGCATGGGGCGGCATCTCAAAATTGCGCAGTTCCAATAGGCCCAGGCGGCCGCTGGATGAATCCGGCGAATAGAGCTTGTCGATACAGAATTCGGCACGGTGGGTGTTGCCGGTCACGTCGGTCAGAATGTGGCGCAAGATGCGGTCGATCAGCCACGGCGGAGGATTTGGCCCCGAGCGGTCGATCTGCGTGAAGGCGATCTCCAGCTCGTACAGCGCGTCGTCGCGAGCTTCGTCGATGCGCGGAGCCTGGCTGGTCGGCCCGATGAACAGGCCGGAGAACAGGTAGGAGAGCGCAGGATGGTTCTGCCAATAGGTAATGAGGCTGCGCAGCAGGTCCGGGCGGCGCAGAAACGGGCTATCGGCGGCAGTGGCCGCGCCGACGACCAGGTGGTTGCCGCCGCCGGTACCGACGTGACGCCCGTCGATCATGAATTTCTCGGTGCACAAACGCGACAATCGCGCTTCGGCGTAGACTCCCTTGCTGATCCGCAGGAGCTCTTCCCAGCTGGCTGCGGGATGGATGTTGACCTCGATCACGCCCGGATCGGGCGTCACGGCGATTGAGTTGACGCGCGGGTCCTTCGGCGGCGGATATCCCTCGATGATGATCGGCATGCCGGTATCGACGGCGGCCTTTTCCACCGCCTCGATCAAGTCGAGATAGTCCTCGACCATCTCGGTGGGCGGCATGAAACAATAGAGCCGTCCGTTTCGCGCTTCGATGGCGAGCGCTGTGCGCACGACCCAGGGCGCCGACTCACCGCGCTTGAGCTTACGTCCGCGCAGTTCTTGCATAGGGCGGATTTCTCCGCTCTTGGTGTTCTGGTCAGGTGCGCCTTCGAGACGCCCTTGCACAGGTTGGTAGCCCTCGCGGGGCGGCAAGGGCGGGCGCTCATCGAAGGGGTCCTGCTCATGAATATAGGGGTAACTTTCGCTGCTCACCCATGGCAGCGACGGCAGCGGCAACCGATATCCAATCGCGCTGTCGCCGGGCATCAGATACAGCCGCTCGCGGCGCGTAACCCAGGCGCTCGACTGCCAGACCGGGCCGCTCGCTTCGTGGCGGCGCGACAGCGGCAGAACAAAGCCGCGCGGCACATTGAGGCCTTTGTCGAAGACCCGCGCCAGGCGGGCGCGCTCTTCTTCGTCTTCTAATTTGCTATCGAGCGGATCGACATTGGCCGGCAATAGGCTTTCGCGGCGCAGATAATGCCAGGGGTCTTCAAATGCAGCGCGCACGGAACCTTCCGGCACTTTCAGATGGCGGGCGACGGCGGCAATAAATCGGTCGGCCTCTTCCGGTCCATAGCCGTAATCTTTGTCCTCGCGGGCCAGCAACTCGCCGTTGGCCCAGATGGCATGGCCGTCGCGCCGCCAATAGGCCGTCAAGGCCCAGCGCGGCAGGCTTTCGCCGGGATACCATTTGCCCTGGCCGAAATGCAGCAGACCGCCCGGCGCAAAACGGCGCATCAGGCGATCCACAAGATCGGCGGCGATGAGGCGCTTCTTGTCGCCAAGCGCTGCCGTATTCCATTCGGCCCCGTCCATGTCGTCGATGGAGACGAAGGTGGGCTCGCCGCCCATGGTCAGGCGAACATCTCCGGCGGCAAGATCACGGTCGACCACATAGCCAAGGGCTTCGATGGCACCCCATTGCTGTGGCGTATAGGGCTTCGTGGACCGCGGCTGCTCGTTGATGCGGGTGACGAACATCTCGTGGTGAAAGGTGACTTCGCACTCATCCAGCGCGCCGCTGATCGGCGCAGCGCTCGACGCGTCCGGCGTACAGGCGAGCGGGATATGCCCCTCGCCCGCCAGCAAGCCCGATGTCGGGTCGAGGCCGATCCATCCCGCGCCCGGTAAATAGACTTCTGTCCAGGCGTGCAGATCGGTGAAGTCCTTGTCGGTGCCGCTGGGCCCATCGAGGGACTTCTCGTCGGCGACCAATTGGATGAGATAACCCGATGCAAAACGAGCCGCGAAACCCAGATGCCTCAGGATTTGCACCAGCAGCCAAGCGCTGTCGCGGCAGGACCCTTTGGCAAGCTCCAGAGTGTTTTCGCAGGTCTGGATGCCCGGCTCGAGGCGGATGACATAGCCGATGCGCTGCTGCAGATCGCGGTTGATGTCGGTGAGAAAGTCGATGGTCGCGCGCGGCTTTAAATCGATGCCTTCAAGCAGTTTCTGCAGTAACGGACCAACGGCTTCCTTCTCCAGGTAAGGACGTAACTCATGGGCCAGCGCGGCCTCGTAATCGAAAGGAAATTTCTCGGCATACTTTTCGAGAAAGAAATCGAAGGGATTTATAATCGCCATCTCGGCGATCAGATCGACCTCGACTAGGAATTCCTTGGTCTTTTCGGGAAAGACATAACGCGCGAGATAATTCGCCTGCGGGTCCTGCTGCCAGTTCAGGAAGTGCTGCTTCGGCGTGACCTTCAGCGAGTAACTGAGGATCGGCGTTCGGCAATGGGGCGCCGGACGCAGGCGGACGATTTGCGGGCCAAGATTGATCGCCTTGTCGTAGCGATAATGCGTGCGGTGGGTGAGTGCGACCTGAATTGCCATTAGTGCTCGCGAGCCCCCCGAAGGCAGCGTTTATAGCGGCCTCTTATATTATAGAGCTATGTTCAATGGTTTTATGCTGCACTGCAATAGGGCGCAGGCTCAGTATATAAATCATATGTTTTACAGGTACTTAGCCGCCCACGATGCGTTCGATGCGAGCCCCGCAAGCGCCCAGCTTTTCCTCAAGCCGCTCATAACCCCGATCCAGGTGATAAATCCGGTTCACCAGGGTTTCGCCCTCGGCGGCAAGGCCCGCCAGAATCAGCGATGATGAGGCCCGCAAATCGGTCGCCATCACCGGTGCGCCGGAGAGTTGCTTGCGGCCGCGGATGATCGCCGAGGCGCCGTGCACGTTCACGTCGGCGCCGAAGCGGGTGAGTTCCGGCACGTGCATGAAACGGTTCTCAAAGATGGTCTCGGTGATCATCGAGGCGCCGTTTGCGGTCGCCATCAAGGCCATCCATTGCGCCTGCATATCGGTAGGGAAGCCCGGAAAGGGCTCGGTCATAACATCGATTCCGTTAAGGCCGTCTTCTGCGGAAACCACGACGCCGTCTTCCACCTGTTCAACCGAGGCGCCGGCTTGGCGCATGGCGCTGAAAACCGAATCCAGCAGATCAAAACTTGTGCCTTTCAATGTCACACGGCCGCGGGTGATGGCCCCGGCGATGGCATAGGTGCCGGTTTCGATGCGGTCAGGGATCACGGCAACCCGAGCACCGTGCAGCGTCTTCACGCCTCTGATTTTCAATGTGCCGGAGCCGATACCGCTGATCTCGGCGCCCATGGCGTTCAGGCAGTCGGCGAGATTGCCGATCTCGGGCTCGCGGGCGGCGTTCTCTAGCACCGTGTCGCCGGCTGCAAGAGCTGCAGCCATCAGCAAGTTCTCGGTGCCGCCAACGGTCACTTTCGGGAAGACGACCTTAGCGCCCTTCAGACCGCCGGGCGCCGTGGCGTGAATATAACCACCTTTGACGTCGATTTTGGCGCCCAGCGCTTCTAACGCCTTCAAGTGTAAATCCACAGGGCGGGTGCCGATGGCGCAGCCGCCGGGCAGCGAAACCTTGGCTTCGTGCATGCGCGCGAGCAAGGGCCCTAGCACAAGTACCGACGCGCGCATGCGCCGCACGAGGTCGTAGGGCGCGGTTACGCTGGTGATACGCTCAGACGTCAGCGTCATGGAGCGGCCCGTGGCGCCCGCCTCGCCCGCACCCGGTGCTAGGGCCGATTGGTCAATGCGCGCGCCATGCTGGCGCAGCAAGTTGCTCATGGTGGAGATATCCACCAGTTCCGGCATGTTGATCAGGGTGAGCGGCTGGTCGGTGAGCAGCGTCGCCGCCATCAGCGGCAGGGCCGCGTTCTTGGCGCCCCCGATGACGATTTCACCGGTGAGCGGTACGCCGCCTAGAATCCGTATGGCATCCACGTGTGATGTATCCTTTTAGAGGCCGCTCTTTAAAGCCTGGGCAGCGTGACGCCCATCTGGCCCTGATATTTGCCTTTGCGGTCTGCGTAAGACGTTTCGCACACGCTGTCGGCCTTGAGAAAAATGAATTGTGCCGCGCCTTCGTTGGCGTAGATGCGCGCCGGCATCGGCGTCGTGTTGGAAAACTCCAACGTCACGTGGCCCTCCCACTCGGGCTCAAGCGGCGTCACGTTGACGATTATTCCGCAGCGGGCATAGGTGGATTTGCCAAGGCAGATCACCAGTACGTCCCGCGGAATCTTGAAATGCTCGACCGTGCGGGCCAGGGCAAAGCTGTTGGGCGGTATGACACAAATGTCGGTCTTGCGGTCGACAAAACCGGACTCGGAGAAATTCTTGGGATCAACCACCACGGAATCGAGATTGGTGAAAATCTTGAACTCGTCGGAGACCCGCGCATCGTAGCCGTAAGACGAAACGCCGTAGGAGATCACGCCGTCGCGGCGCTGCGCCTCGGTGAACGGCGTGATCATGCCGTGCTCGGTGGCCATCTTGCGGATCCAGGTATCGGGCAGCACGGACATTCCGTGAATTCCTCGCGTGAAACGGCCGCAGAATCGAATGTGGCCGAATGATCAGTGTCGCAATGCTTGTAACCCAGAGGGCGCCCGCCAAGCTATCGGGTTTTGTCCGCCAAGGTCTTGTCTAGCGCACTTGGTTCCTCGTTGTTGTCGGGCCCCGCTACGGCGTCGTCTCGCGCCCGGACCTGGGCCTTGCGGCGTTTCAGGTTGGCGCGCAAGGCGTCAGCCAGCCGTGCCTGGGCTTGTTCCGACGATAATTTGGGACCGCGGCCTTTTGGGGGCCTGTCTTGTGTGCTCATAGGGGCGTTTTCCCACATTTCCCGGCACGCTTGAAGGGCGGTGTTGCAGGCTCAAGCGGTTGAAATGGCGGCTCTTCTTTATGCTTTCGCAAGGCGTTGCGCCCGTTAGGGTGTTGTGGCATGTTCCGCGCCTTCGCGAGGGGGGCCCCTTTCAGGCCAAGCGGCCCCTCCCATGTGGCGCTGCCGTAGCTCAGTGGTAGAGCACCCCCTTGGTAAGGGGGAGGTCCGCAGTTCAATCCTGCGCGGCAGCACCATCCTTTTACCGTCCCGAGCAGCAGCATCTTTCCGCGGTTCAATGCGCCTTCAACCCGCGGCCGAAGAGATAGGTGATATTGACGCGCCGGTTTTCGTAGCCGTCCTTGAAATGCAGGTCATCGGTCTCATGGAAAAGGCTTGAGTTGAAAAGCACCGCGCGATTGCATTTGTAGGGAACACGCTGTTTGCCGGCGCGGCTCTTTTCCAAAAATTCGTAAATGGCATCCTCGCTGGCGTTGTACTCTTTGAAGCTCCACGACGGCGGCGATGGCACGTCATAGACCACCAATCCGCCAGACTCCGGATCGAGATTGGCTTCATCGGGCGTCACCCAGAAGTTTAAGTTCACGCGGGCGAAGTCAGCATGCACGTTGATGCCATTCGGCGTACGCGACGTGTATTTGAAGCCCCAGAGATGCTCGAGCGTATGCTCGCCGAAAATCCGCGGCATCTTTCGACGCATCTCCACGGCTATTTGAAAGTGCAACGGGCTGACAAAGCCGTCCTCGGCAAAGGCGCCGAGATATTCATTATTGTATTCGCTGCCCCACACCGTCGATATCAGGCAGAACTTTCTGAGCTCCGCAAGCGCCTCCGGCGATAGCAGATTGTCGATATGGATGATCTCGGGCTTGCTCGCAAAATATCGGTCTTCGATCGCCGCCCAGTCGTTGTCGGGATTGAGGCACTGCGCGATCGGAGCCGGCTGGTAGCGCAACAGAACGCGCCGGAACCCGACGATGGCTGCGATTTCGCTATCGGATAATGGCAGATGCTGGAGGCCGCCGGAGGCCGCCCGCTGCTCGCCCCCCCGGCGATTCACTTCGGCCATGGCGGCGACTGCTTCTGCAAGGCCGTCAGCTTGATGCCCGGCAGCTAGCAGATAGGTGGCCTGCTCAAGATCGTGCAACAAGCGGAAATCCGAGATAGCCCTTAATTCCAAAAGGTGGGCGATCCCGCTTTCGGCCTTGGCGGCCATGATCTCGGCGCTCAACCGGTCGACGAGCGGCGGGTCGTTGAGAGCTGCAAACCTGATCCAGAAGACGCTTTTCTTTGCGTCGATGTAATCGGGCTGGAGAGAAAGCGCCTTTTCCTGGCTCGCCAAGGCCTCATCCGAGCGCCCCAATTCTTTGAGCGCAAGGCCGAGGTTGTAATGGACATCGGCATGGTTGGGCGCGAAAGCAACGGCATTGGTATAGCCGGCCACAGCCTCGTCCACCCGGCCCAGCTTCTGAAGGGCGATGGCCCGGTTGAAATGTGCGTCGGCGTTGTCCGGCTTGAGCGCGATGGCCCGTTCGTAGCTTTCGACCGCCTCTGCGAGTTTACGCATTTTCTGCTGCGCATTGCCGCGGTTTACGTAAAACGATGGGTCTTCAGGGCGCAGCGCGATGGCCCTGTCATAGGACGCAATAGCCGCGGGGAATTGTTTGAGGTGCTCTAGCGAATTGCCGCGGTTGCAATGGGCCTCGGCATAGGTTGGCTGTAAGGCGAGCGCCTTATCGAAGGCCGCGATTGCGGTAGCGAATTGACCGAGTTCTTGCAGGGCGTTGCCGCGATTATAGTTGATCTCGGCGTGCTGCAGCCCAAAAGCCATCGCCTTGTCGTAGCTGGCCAAGGCCGGAACCCACTGACCTAGCTCCTGCAGGGTGATGCCACGGTTGTAATAGGCGTCGGCCAGGGTCGGCCGGAGCGCTATTGCCCGGTCATAACCAGCGAGTGCCGCAGCGAACTCCTTGAGTTCCTTCAGCGCATTGGCGCGATTGCACTCGGCCTCGGCATAGTCGGACTTCAGAGCCAGCGCCTTGTCGTAGCTCGCAATCGCCGCCTTGAACTGTTTGAGTTCATGCAGCGGCAGGCCGCGATTGGAATAAAAGCCCGCATTATCGGGATATATTTTGATGGCCTTGTTGATTAGCTCAACTGCTCTTCGGTGATGGCCCATCTGATAGGCGATGATGCCCAGCAGATGATAAGCATCGCAGTGACGGGGCGCCTTTTTGACGATGCCCTCGCATAGCGCCTGCGCCTGCTGCAACTGGCCTGCGCTATGCAGCGCCAGCGCCTGCTGAAACTGCAGTTGCACTTGAGCGAGGGCTGCGTTTGCCGCGTGTGGGCTCGGGGGCATTCAAATGGGGCGGTTGAGGGTTCTTAAAAAAACCTACGCCCCCGGCAAATGGGGTGTCAACGGGCAGAGGTCCCCACCCGTTGGCCCCGCCCCTATTGCGGGAACGGATCGGACAGCCGCGCATCGCTGAGAAAACTCTGATCGGTGAGCGTTTCCAGAAACGCAACCAGCGCACCTTTTTCCGCCGGAGTCAGATTGAGGCGCTGCGGATTGCCGTTGGCGTCACGCAAGATGCGGTCAAGATTCTGATTGGCTTTGATGCCGGAATTGTAGAACTCGACCACCTCGGCCAGCGATGTGAAGCGCCCGTCATGCATATAAGCACCGCGCACGGCGGTATTACGTAGGGACGGCGCCTTGAATCGTCCACCGCCCGTGCCGACGTCGGTGATCAGCAGATCGAGACCGGTATTGCGGGGCGTATCTAGCGCCTGGGCAGCGGTTTCATGGCAACGTACGCAGCCAGCTCCTCGGCCATTACCATTGCCGCCGCCACCAAAGAGCTGAAGCCCTTGCTGCTCCTGGGCCGTGAGCACACGCGCTATACCATTGGGGCCGGACGCCAAGGCTTGGTCATATCGCGACCGCGCAGAAGTCAGGCTGCGCACGAATTGCGCCAGCGCACGAGAAATGCGGTCTGAGGTCACCGCCTCGCTACCGAAGGCAGCTCTGAAAAGCGCAGGATAAAAATCCGTCGCCGCCAGCTTTGTGGTCAGCCCATCGAGGGGCATGCCCATTTCAACTGTGTTCTGAATAGGCTGTAAAACCTGGTCTTCGAGCGTGGCTGCGCGCTCGTCCCAGAAGAAACGCCCGCGTTCATAGAAGCGCGCATTGGTCAAACTCATGGAGTGGCGCGTGGTCAGTCCGCCGGCGAAACCGGGGCTCAGACGGCGGGCATCGCCAAAACCATGCGCCTGTTGATGGCAGCTTGCGCAGGCGACAGTATTGTTGATCGACAGCCGCTTATCGTAGAACAACACGCGGCCCAAGGTAGCGCCCGCATCCGTGATTGGGTTGGTGGCGGGTGTATTGTCGGTGCCGGAGGCGGAGCCCGGCGCATTGGCCTGGGTGTAGTAAGGCGGCAAGTTCACTTCGGCATCGGCGTAAGCATAGGGCGTAGCCGGCAATACGGGCGCCGCAAGGCCGTCACGCGACGTCCCCGGCAAGGTGCACATCTCTGACAGAACTTGCGTTACGCCGTTGGCTTGGGCGGTGACGCTGTGGCTGACGCTTCCGGGAAAGTCCGTGGCCAGCACAAAGTTGAGGTGATATTCGGCACGCGGCGTAAAGCCTGCACTGCGGGCGAATTGCGCCTGGGTGAAGCTGGTGGAGCTGCCGGCCCTCACGGCGGTGCTGTAATCCGCGACACGAACGCCGGTGGCGCCGTCATAGACGTCAAAAGCCGCAGTCTGGTCCTGCGTCGAACTGTTGAGCACTGTGAGTGTGCTCGGAAAACCAGCGATCAGGTCGGTGTGAACATTGATGGCGAAGTGCGTCGCACTGACGGTGCGCGCGCCGCAGCCCGAAACCACGGACAGCGAGCCGTCGCCCGCGCGCCATACGATATGTTGCACAAATCCAGGACCGTCGGCGGCGACCGATACCATGTACTGCGTTGCCAGCTCCGAAGCCTGCAAGCGCGGTGTCGCCGCGGCTTCTACATCCGCGATGGCGATCTGGTGCGAGGCATGGGATGGGACGGTGCCGGTCCACGTTGCCAATACACGCGCACCGTCACTGGCCAAAATATTGACCTTGATGGCTTCGGTTTTTGCACTGCTATTGAAAATGCGCACATAAGACTGCAGCCCGACGGCGCGGCTGCCATAGACCGGCCCCAAGGGCGTGACATCATTTACTACAGTTTGGGCTTTGGCGGCGCCGGCACTCGCCGCGAGGAGTGTGAAGGCGATCAGGGACATGAGCAGGGGAAAGGCACGCCAGGATTCGGTTTTCATGTATTCCACCCATTCTGGATAGAGGTTGCTTCAAGCTCGCAATACGAGAGACGTCAGAGCCTACACACTTCCTGCGACGGCAGGGAAAGAATTTGGGTTATTTACCCATGAATTTTTTGCCGCCTTTTCTGCACCTTTGCGCAGATCGTCCGCAATTGTGTCGCTGCAAAAACCAATGACTCCTTAACGGCCTCAGCAAATCGCGCGCTTATCCACAGCTTTCTCGGAGGGCCACCATGTTGTAGGTTTTGCTCATCCGCCATCACCGCCGCACGCCGCAATGAAGCCAACCAACACACTATTTTCCAGTTTGGGAACCACCATATTCACGGTGATGTCCCAACTCGCGGTGGAGCATCAGTCTATCAACCTCGGCCAGGGGTTTCCCGACGGCAACGGCCCGGCGGATGTCCGGACAATGGCCGCAACATTTCTGGAAGACCGCCCCAACCAGTATCCCCCGATGATGGGCGACCCGGACCTGCGCGAGGCGGTGGCTGTGCATGCCCAACGCTTCTACGGACTGGACGTGGATTGGCGGCAGGAGGTCATGGTGACCTGCGGAGCGACCGAGGCCTTGGCGGCCTGCCTGCTTGGGCTGATCAATCCTGGCGATGAAGTGATTTTGCTCGAGCCGCTGTACGACTGCTATCTGCCGATGGTTCGCCTCGCAGGCGGTGTTCCTAAGTTCGTGCAGCTGAAGCCGCCGCATTGGGAATTGCCGCGCAGCGAACTTACCGCGGCCTTCGGTGCCAAGACCAAAGCTATCCTCATTAATTCACCGATGAACCCAGCCGGCAAAGTCTTCACGGAGGAGGAGCTTGCGTTCATTGCCGAGCTTATCACGCGTTATGACGCCTACGCGATTTGCGATGAAGTCTACGAGCATCTGGTTTTTGACGGGCGGAAACATCACCCCCTGATGTGCCAGCCCGGCATGCGCGGACGCAGCGCCCGTATCGGCTCGGCGGGCAAGACGTTCTCTTTGACCGGCTGGAAAGTCGGCTATGTCACGGCCCCGCCGGCAATTCTGCATACCGCGGCCAAAGCCCATCAGTTCCTGACCTTCACCACCGCGCCTAATCTGCAACGGGCCGTCGCATACGGCTTGGGCAAGGACGACTCCTACTTCCGGGATTTGGCAGACGATCTGCAACGAAAGCGCGACAGCTTTGCCGCAGGTCTCAGCCGCATCGGCTTCGACGTGCCGCCGACACAAGGGACCTATTTCCTGAACGCCGACTTCTCAGGCCTTGGTTTTGACGGTGACGATGTGGCCTTCTGTCACCACTTGACCACAGTAGCTGGTGTTACGCCGATCCCCGTCAGCGCCTTTTATGAAGGTGCGGGTCCGCGAACCTTCGTGCGCTTCGCCTTCTGCAAGGAGGACGATGTACTGGCCGCGGCTCTTGATCGCTTGGCCCGTCATTTCGGCAAAAAATAACGCGGGGCCTATTCCTCGTCGCCGTCGGCGGCCAAAGCTGAAAAGGCCGACAGAAACGCTTCGCGCCTGGCAGGCGCTAGGCGTTCCAGCCGCGCGCCGACAATGCCGCATATGGTGCGGTGCGCTTCACGTGCAACGCGCTGGCCTTCCTTGGTCAGCGTCAACTTGATCCGGCGGGAGTCGTCCGGATCAAGGCTGCGCTCCAGCAGACCGCGCTCGACAACCTGGTCGAGGTGGCGTGTTACGACGCTGTTGGGCAGGCGCAGAATTTTGGAAAGAGCTCCGGGGTGCACGGCGCCGGATTCGATATTCCTGATGATGAAATAAAGGCGGAAATCGATGCCGTGCTGCTCGATCAGAACCGGCTCGACCTGACGCGCCAGTCCCTGATGCAGTTGCTGCATCGTGCGCAGATAGAGCGCGGCCTGGTCCGCCAGTTTGTCGCGCTCGGGTGAGACCGGTTTATTCACGCTGCCCGCATGTATGGCCGCCGGGAGGATCCGAACGGTGTTGAATATTTCACAAAATGAAATATTCCAGGATTGCAAACAACGCAAGGCCTTTCAGGGACACGGGTGGTTGACTCAAGGCCCGATTTGCCCGACCACCGGGGCTATGGACTCGCGCCCTATTCAGCTGACGAAGACCTTACGCACCCCGGCCGATCTCGCCGCCGCCGGGCTTATTGCGCCGAGCGCAATACCAGGACTGACAACGGTTGGCACACGTTACGCAGTGGCGATACCGCCGGCTCTGGTGCAGGCCATGACATCGGCCGGCGATGAGGCCGCCAATATCGCACGTCAATTCGTGCCCGATACACGTGAGCTCGACGTCCGGCCCGAGGAACGCGTTGATCCGATCGGCGATATCGCCCATTCACCCGTGAAAGGCATCGTTCATCGATACCCTGACCGCGTCCTACTGATGCCGACCCTTACTTGCGCGGTGTATTGCCGCTTCTGCTTCCGCCGCGAGGTCGTGGGCGCCGAGGCCGCTCTAACCACGGCTGAACGCGATGCAGCCTTGGCATACATCCGCGCAACGCCCACGATCTGGGAGGTGATTTTGACGGGCGGCGATCCGCTTGTTTTATCGGACCGGCGGATTGGCGAGCTCATCTCGGCGCTCGATTCCATACCGCACGTAAAAGTCATTAGGATTCACAGCCGCGTTCCCGTCGCCGATCCGGCCCGCATCGATGACGGCCTGATTGCCGCGCTGAAACGTACCGGTAAGGCGATGTTTGTCGCCGTGCATTGCAACCATGCTGGCGAGCTTACATCGCAGGCCACTGCCGCCTGCGGGCGGCTCAGCGATGCGGGCATCCCACTCCTCGCCCAAAGCGTGCTGCTGGCGGGTGTCAACGATACGGTTGAGGATTTGGAGAACCTCTTTCGCACGCTGGTCGCGGCACGGATCAATCCCTACTACCTGCACCAACTGGACTATGCGCCGGGCACATCCCATTTCCGCGTTCCCTTAGAACGGGGGCAAGCGCTGGTACAGAGCCTGAGGGGCCGGCTTTCAGGCCTTGCCCTACCCACCTATATTTTGGATATCCCGGGTGGCGCCGGCAAAGTGCCCGTGGCAGCCGGGTACCTGTCGCCGGAAGAGGACGGCACCTACCTCATTCGAGACCCGGCCGGCAGCCATCATTCCTACCCCCCGTCGCCACCATAGAAGAACCTTTCGGCAAGCTGCGGCAAGGCATGCCGTGAGCCATCGGGGGTCTTGTGAGGCGGAGCCCAAGATGGTGAGATAGATGCTGGAACATTCACCGGGAGCACGCGCATGGCCGCGAGACATCACCAAATTCTCATCGTCGGCGGAGGGGCGGCCGGCATAACGGTTGCCGCTCGCCTGCGCACGATCGAGCATGACGTGCCCCTGGATATCGCGATCATAGATCCTGCGGAATCCCACTACTACCAGGCAGCTTTTACGCTGGTGGGCGGCGGCGCCTACAAGTTGGAAGATACCCGGCGCAACGAAGCCGACCTCATTCCGGATAATGTGACCTGGATCAGGGATTCAGTCGCCACGTTCGCGCCCGATGCCAACACGGTTACTTTGGCCGACGGCACGATTATTTCGTACAGCTACCTGGTCGTTTGCCCAGGCCTGCAGATCAATTGGGGCGGCATCAAGGGTCTGAAGGAATATGTCGGGCGCTACGGCGTATGCAGCAACTATTCGCCCAATACCGTCGAATACACCCATGAAATGCTGAAAAGCCTTAAGCCCGGCAGCAAGGCCGTGTTCACCCAGGCGCCCATGCCCATCAAATGCCCGGGCGCCCCGCAAAAAGCTGTGTATCTCGCCGCCGACTATCTCGCCAAACGCGGCATTCGCGAGCATTGCGATGTGCGCTTTCTGACCGCAACGCCGGCGATTTTCGGCGTGCCGTTTTACGCCAAGGAACTGGTGAAGATCGCCGCGCGTCACAAGATTCCGGTGAGCTACAATCACAACCTCGTCGAAATCGACGGGCGTGCGCGCAAGGCGACGTTTGCCATCACCGCCGGCGAACAACAGGGTCAGCAGGTAACGCTGGACTTCGACATGCTGCATGTCACGCCGCCACAAAGCGCGCCCGACTTCGTCAAAAACAGTCCGCTCTCCAATGCGACCGGCTTTGTCGACGTGCATGCGAACAGCCTGCAGCATCTGAAATACAAGAATGTGTTCAGCTTGGGCGACGCTGCTGGAACGGCCAACTCCAAGACCGCGGCCGCCGTGCGCAAGCAGGCGCCGGTGGTCGTGCACAACCTGCTGCACCTTATCAAAGGTGGCGCCATCGAAGAGGCCTACGACGGCTACGGTGCCTGCCCGCTAACGACGGGGTACGGCAAGGTGCTGATGGCGGAGTTCATCTACGGCGGCAAGCCCACGCCAACCTTGCCCCTTGATCCGCGCAAGGAGCGCTATATCAACTGGTGGATCAAGACCACCGGCCTGCCGCTATTGTATTGGGATTACATGCTGAAGGGACGCGAGTCCTTTCCCCAGCACAACACCGCTTACGTCGATCCCGCGGCCTAGCATTTCCGTGTGCCATGGATGATCTGCTGCAAAAGCTTGGCGTCGTCCTGCCGATCATCCAGGCGCCCATGGCGGGCACATCGACGCCGGCGCTTGCCGCTGCGGTTTCCAATGCCGGCGGCCTGGGCTCCATCGGTGTTGGTGCCGTAGACGCTGCAAAAGCCCGTGCAGCAATTGGTGCCGTGCGCAGCGCCACCAACCGCGCCTTCAACGTCAACGTTTTCTGCCACCAGCCCGCCCCCCCCCCCGACCCCGCCCGCGAGGCTGCATGGATCGAAAAACTCGCGCCGGCCTTCGCGGCGTTCGGTGTGGAACCCCCTTCAAATTTGCGCGAAATCTACAAGAGCTTCGCCGCCGATGACGCCATGTTCGAGATGCTTTTGCTAGAGCGGCCTGCGGTCGTCAGCTTCCATTTTGGGTTGCCCTCAGCGGCCAAGATTGCCGCTTTACGAAGCGCAGGGATCATCCTGTTGGCATCAGCCACCTCGCTCGAAGAGGCGCGCGCTGTGGCAGCGGCGGGCGTCGATGCCGTCGTCGCGCAAGGCATCGAGGCCGGCGGCCATCGCGGCGTATTTGATCCCACCGCACCCGACGAGCAGCTCGGCACGCTGGCCCTGACACGATTGTTCGTGAAAAATCTGGGCATCCCGGTCGTCGCCGCCGGCGGCATTATGGACGGCGCGGGTGTTGCCGCGGTGCTTGCACTCGGTGCGGTTGCCGCACAAATGGGCACCGCCTTCATCGCCTGCCCCGAAACCGATGCCGATGCCGCATATCGGGCTGCGCTGCTCGACAAAACAAGCGTACGCACCACGCTGACCACAGCGATTTCGGGTCGTCCAGCGCGCTGCATTGTCAATAAATTCACCGCGCTCGGAGCGAGCGCGACAGCTGGCGAAATCGCGCCATATCCCATGGCTTACGACGCCGGCAAGGCGTTGAATGCGGCGGCCAAGGCACGAGGTGATGGCGGCTACGGCGCCCAATGGGCAGGGCAAGGCGCGGCCTTGGCCAGGTCCATGCCGGCGGCCCAGCTGATGAGCACGTTACAAGCCGAGCTGGGCCGCGCGTGTCTTTAAATCCCTTGCGCATTTGATTTCCTCTCTGGCGTGAAGCGGCTAGTGTGCTGCCGAGCGGGCGGGAGGCTTTATGAGATTTGGGCCACTTTTGGGAGCGTCGGCGCTGGCAGTTTTGCTGGCGGGCTGTGCAACCGAGTCCGTTTACAAGATTTCTGATGTCACCCAGGCACGTGCGCTGTCTGACTACGGGCTGGAATTGTATGCCTCGGGCGACGTGAACGGCGCGCTTAAAGCGCTGGATGCGGTGATTGCCTACGGCTCGATAGATGCCGACGACTATGCACGTCGGGCCGCCGTCTATGGCACGCAGAAAAACTATGAGAAGGCCTTGGCCGACGCGAACCGCGCCGTCGATCTCTCGCCCAGGGCCTGGCGCCGCTATCTCGAACGCGCCGTGCTCTATCAACGCACGGGACAATATAACGAGGCTATCGGCGACCTCGACAGCGCCGTGGCGCTGCAGCCGAACGAAATCGAATTGTTGCGACGGCGCGCCTATCTCAAGGTTGTGGCCGCCCGCTTCGATGACGCGGTCGCCGACTACGAAAACCTGACACAGGTATTGCCCCGCAGCGATACCGGCGCCCTGGGCCGCGGCGCAGCTCTGTATCTTGCGGGGCGCTGGGGCGAAGCTTCCGCCCAATTCGGCGCAATGCTGGAAAAGAAGCCCGATGACGGGTTGGCGGCGTTGTGGCTCGCCAAGGCGCGTTTTCGGGCCGGGCGCTTCCTGGGCTGGGATGAACTTGAGGCCCATGCCGGCCCCGAGCCCGAATGGCTCATGGCCCGTGCACTTCTGACAGTGGCGAACGACAGCGAGGTCGTTGCCCTCGTGAAAGACATCGACAGCTGCGAGCGCAACTTGTTTCTGGGTTTCTGGCGGACTGTGCACCAAAACGGGCGAGGAGCCTTGGAAGATTTCACCGCAGCCCTAAAGGCCTGTCCCGTCGATAGCATCGAGCGCAGCGAAGTCCGCGTCGAAATGCTGCGCCTTAAGGATATGGCGGCCCAGTAGCCACACATCCCGGCCGTGCAATTTTCTGCATTTACGCGGGACCCATTGGCCCTCGGCGACCGTTAAGTATCCACAAGTTGTGGATATTTAGGAGGTCGCGTCATGCGCAAGACTCTTTGGCTGGGCGTAATACTTTTATCGGCGGGCGCCCCCTGCATGTCATATGCAGCAAGCGTTCCCGATCCCGTATCCGGCAAAAAATTCGCCCAGATCGAATGTGGACGCTGCCATGTGATTGACGAAGAGCGCGGCAAGACACCCCCGGCTAAGACTCCAGGCGCGGCTCCTCATTTCAAGACGATCGCATTCGATCCGGAGATGAGCGTGGAAAAAATACGCGATACTTTGAAATTGCCGCACGGCTCCATGGCCAACGTATTGCTCGCCGAGAAAGACATCGACAACATCATCAGCTACATCGTCGGCTTGCGCCGCAATTAATCGCTCCGCGACGGGAGCAAGCCGTGTTTACGCAGCGTATTGCGAAACTGGTGATAGCCCAAACCTAGGCGTTTCGCGGCGACGCGTTGGTTGTGGCGAGCGTCGTT
>CANJPG010000038.1 GCA_947476065.1 Fidelibacterota bacterium | reverse complement strand
GCCTCGGCCTCGGCGGCGGTGCCGCTGATGCCCGATGACACCGCCCACGAACAGATCCGCGCCGCGCTCAAGCTGGGCAAGCCGGTGTGGTGGACGATGTTCGCCCGCCGCTACGAGCTGCAGGACAATGCGCCTGCGCCCAAACTGGTTCCGTCGGTCCATGTGGCCGCCGACGACGCGGTCTAGGCTAAAACACGTCCCATAAAATCTTTGACGTCGCGCGCGATGATCGGTTTGCGCGCGGCCCACCACGTCGCGCAGGCCTGGCGCAGGGCCTCAAGACCGTCTGTGGTCTTTAGCTGCCCAATCAGTTCCGCCGCCTCCGACCACGTTGCCACCGTCGGCAGCGGGTGAGGGCCCAACAGGCGCGTGAAGTATTCAAAGCCTGGACGCTTTTCGACGATCGGAATGCAGCCGGCTTCCAAGGCTTCGTAGACGCGGAACGTCTCGAGATTGGACCAGCCGCCGGGGCAGGGCACCACCACGCTGTCATCCAGCAGCGCGCGATAGGCGTGGATCGGCAAGGCGTCGGCACTGCCGAAGCCCTGCGTCAGATGTGTGAAGCCGCCGCCCAAGGCCTCCATGGCGCCCAACATGGGCTGACGCGTCAGCTTCTTGGCGTCGCCGGCGAAACTCCACAGATATTTGCGCGCTTGAATGGGTTTGGTGTCGCCCGCCCGCGCGAAGCCCGCTTTGAACCCCAGCGGGATAGCGTGGATGCGTGAAAAATCCGCCAGCAGTTCGGACTGGTAATTGCGGATGATCCCATCGCAAAAACGATAGAAGCCGTAATCGTCCATGAAAGCTTCGTCGCTCAAATGCACGAGGATGATGCGGCAGCCGCTATGAAACGCGCGCTGGTAATAAGGCAGCTTCTCGGGAACCAAGCGGTTGTCGACCACAATCATCGTCGGGGCTTGCTGCGACCAGCTGTTGTCGACGATCTCCTTGGTGTAGCGGCCGTCCAACACCAGGCGCAGCCAGTCGGTCTCCCAGGCGATCTTGGGATCGAACTGCCAGATCAATGTGGCGGGCGCTGGGGCGGATGTGCGCGCCAAACGCCGTTCCACGAGGCGCAGATAATAGAGCGCTTCGCTGTCGGCGGGATTTTTCTCCAGGATCGCCAGCAACTGCACGCCGGCCTGCTCATACAAGCCGGACTCAAAACGGCGTATGGCACTCTTCAGGTCGTCGGAATGCGGTGTGGCAAGTGAATGGCGCATGAGTGGTCCCCGGACGAATCATAACGCAATCATCCTGCAATATAAAAGAGTTGGGCGGCCCTCGCGAGCCGCCCACGTTTTAAAAGCCAAATGGAGGCAGATTAAGTGCTGGCCTTCCAGCTGCCGCCGGGACCACGGCAGGCGGTGCCTTCCTTGGTCACGCTTTCAGCCGAGGTATGAACCTGTTCACGATAGCTCTTGCAGACCACGCCGTCGCCGTTGTTGGTGACGCGGACGACGGTGGTGCTGCCGTAGTTGCCGGTCTTGTTGTTCTTCCAGCTCGAGGTCTGACCCTGGCCGAGGTTGTCGAGCGCGCTGATATTGGTGCGGGCATGACGTTCGGCATCCTGCTTGCCCATGTGATGGCCAATGACGCCGCCGGTGACACCGCCGAGCACGACACTGGCCGCAATCCAGGCCGGATTGGCGCCGGCGATGGCCGCGACGATGCCGCCGAAGGCGCCGCCGGCCGCAGCGCCGCGCTGGGTCGACAAATTCAGGCCGGTTTCACGCTCGATGCTCTCGCAGCCGGCGATCGGCAGCAGGCCGATGCCGGCGGTCAAAAGGACAGCCATCGACAGCCGCGACTTATTTTGTTTATTTACAATGGCATAGCTGGTCATATCGGTACTCCTTGAAACGCAATTCCACACTCGTGCAGAACAAACGTCCAACCAGAAAATTAGTTCCGGTCATTTTGCCCGCGTTATTTTCACCACAGCTCATTCCATTCGCGGCGTGATGGTTTATGTGGTGACTTATGTCGAGCCTCCTCGTTTTGTGACACCGCCCATGTTTCGTATCCGCAGCCAATTCCAGCCCGTCGCCGACGCTGCCGCGCTCAAGCACCTGGGTGCGGCGACGGCGTCGGGTTTTGGCGCAACGCTGAAGATGATCTCCTGGAACATGTTCAAGGCGCGCCGCGCCGGCTGCATGCCCGACCTCACGGCGCTCAGCAGCGGCGTCGAGCTCGCCTGTTTGCAGGAAGCGGTGCTGCACGGCGGCCTCGCCCACCCGTTTCACGTCACCAGTGGCCTCGAATGGATCATGGCCGAGAACCTCAGCACCGAGCAGGCCGTAACCACCGGCCCCAAAACCGGCAGCCGTGTGGCCTCAACGCGCAGCCAGGCCATCAGGTCATTGGACCGCGAGCCCCTCATCGGCACGCCCAAGACCTTCCTGCTGACGACCTACCCCTTCGGTGGCGGCGAACTCTTGGTAATCAACGTGCACGCCATCAATCTGGTCTCGACGGCCAAGTTTGCGCGTCAGGTGGAACAGATGATCGGCCCCGTGGCCGCCCATCAGGGGCCCTGTATCGTCGCCGGCGATTTCAACACCTGGAATCAGGCGCGCTGGCACCTGCTGCTAAAGGCCATGGCTGATGTCGGCTTACAGCGCGTCCCGGCGGCGGCACCCCAACTGCGTCATTTCAATCAGGTGCTGGATCATGTGTTCTACCGCGGGCTCAAGCTTTTGAGTGCGCGTCCGCTGACCCACATCAAAAGCTCAGACCACGTGCCCCTCTGGGCGGAATTCGCGCCGCTTTAGGCTCAGCGGTCGAGGAAGTCGCGCACGATTTTTGCGACCTCGGCGGTCTTGGCATCGAGCATGCCGTGGGTCCACTCCGGCAGATCGTGAATACGCCCGTTTTTGAGATAGGCGCCGGCGCGCGGCGTATAGGCCGCGAGATCGTCCTTGGGATTGAGCACCAAGGTCGGCTGGGTCAGGCCCGGCAAGGCGCCGGCCAGGTCGTAGCTGACGGCGGCGCGCAAACCCCACGACGACGCCTCGGGGTTTTTCTGACCGTCGAGATAGATGTTCCAGGTGCGCGTCGCATCGGGGCCCATCTTCCAGAAGTCGCTTTTGAAGATCGGCCAGCTTTTGTCCATGGCCTTTGCGCGGTCGTCGGGGCCGTGCACGGCAAAGCGCGCGTTCATGGTCTCGCGCTCCTCGGCGGTGAAAACGGGCGCGCCGATCATGATAAGTTTGCGCACGGCATTGGGCTGCTGGCGGGCCATCTCGACACCAACCACGCCGCCGGCGTGATAGCCCATGACGTCGAAGATGCTGAGGCCCAGCGCGGTATCAAGCTCAAGCATGGCGTCGGCATAGCCCTGCATGCCGGGGGCCGCACCCGGGGCGACGGACATCCCGAAGCCCGGCAGGTCGGGCGCGATGACCGTGCGGTCGCGGCCCATCTCGGCGAGCAATGCGTCGAACAGATAGCCGGAGCCGGGGCAGGGATGCAGCAACAAGAGCGGGCTGCGTACGCCGTCGGGACCCGAACGCCGATAATGGATCTGGCCGTAAGGGCCATTGGCGTAAGCACGGCGTACGGCGGACTGTCCGGCCGAAGCGGTGCTGGTCATGACGAAGCTCCCAATTGAGTCCCGCTCTTTAATTCAGCAGGCACTTTGCCACAAATCGGGCAGCCGACTAATGGAAAACGAAAGCATTACCGGCGCTTTTGGCGACATATGAGGTAAGGCTTTTTGTCCCGTCACTCATGTCTTCGGCCGCGCCGATGACCAAGAATGCCGCGGCCTCCAGGCCCTCGGCGCTGACGCACGCCGTCGGGCTGCAGGCCTTGCGGCCGCCGTGCGCCAGCGTGTAGCCATCGCCGGCCAGCAGTGCGGCCCGTTTGAGGGCGCGTCCCGCATCGGCATATCCACGCAACGCGCGCTGCAGGGTTTGCTCGGCCGCGGCTTGTTGTGCGTGCGTGGTATCGGCCTCGGCCTGAGCTTGCACGAAGGCCGCCAGGGTTGCGGGCGAGCTCGCATCGCCGGCCATGGCGCGAAAGGCCGCCGCCGCCCGCGCCTGGGCATCGCGGGCAATCCCGGCGATGTCGGCAGCCGCCTGGCGTAAAAATGCGAGCCGCGGTTCCGCGGAGTTGGGGGCCAGCGCCGTGATGGACGCTGCCGCGCCCTCGGTTTTCCACGTGTTCATGTCAAAACCCGCCGGCACCGCGCCCATGGCAATCATCGCCGCATGTTCGCGTAAGGGAATTGTCACGCAATCGGGCCCGTCGCAGGCCAGCAGGTCTTTGGCCGAGGGGGCGACTTCGCCGCGGACAGCGCGCATCGCCGCGCGCTCGATGGCGTCGCCTTGCTCGACCGCGTCATTCACCGCTTCGTTCAGGTCTTGGCGCGCGCGGCGCAAGGCGGTGGCGGCCTGCAGCGCGCCGATAGCGGCGTTTTGTTCGCGCTGCTCGGCCGCCGCCAACGCCACGCGCGTGCGCGCATCGTCGGCAGCGGTCTTGGCTAAGCGCGTGACGACGGCCAGCTTGTCTTGATGCATGCGCTCCCGCGCGTGCTCGCGGGTCTCGGCCTGGGTCGCGGCCAGCCGTTCGGCGCGCTGCAGCTCGATCAGGGGCTCGGCCCTCAGCGGCGCGGCCAGGGCGGTCAGTGCAATCAAAAGCCAAGGTGCTGCAGCCCGCATGAACGGCTCCCGGGAATGGTGGCGCAGTATGGCCCATAGGCGCTTGGCCGTCGATCAGGCGGCGAAAATCAGCTATGAAGGAGGCACGTTCCGCTTTGAGGGGTGACACATATGATCCGCCGTTTCCGCACCGCCGTGCTGGCCATCTCCGCCTTGGTCCTGGGCACCGCATCTTTCAGTCACGCCGCAGATAAGGAGAAGGTGCTCAACCTTTACATATGGTCCGATTATCTGGCGCCCGACACCATTGCGAACTTCACAAAAAAGACCGGCATCAAGGTCAACGTCGATGTCTTTGATTCTTCGGAAGCTCTGGAAGGCAAACTGCTGGCCGGGGCCTCAGGATACGACGTGGTGGTGCCCAACGGCCCCGTGCTCAACCGGTTCATCAAGGCCGGCGTCGTGCAGCCGCTCGATAAAAGCAAACTGCCGCACATCAAGACCCAGGACGCGGACATCGTCGGCCGGGCCGCGGCGCAGGATCCCGGCAACACCCATGGCATCGTCTACATGTGGGGTACCTCGGGCCTTGGTTACAATGTCGCCAAGGTCAAACAAGCGCTGGGCGCCAACGCCCCGACTGACAGCTGGAAATTGATTCTCGATCCCGCCAACGCCGAGAAGCTCTCCAAGTGCGGCATCTACGTTTTTGACTCACCCGCCGACATTTTCGAACTGACGCTCAACTACATCGGCAAGGACCCGCACTCGGCTGTGCCGCAGGACTACGAAGACGCCGCCGCGGTCTGGCAGAAGATCCGTCCCTACGTCACCAAGTTCGACAATTCGGCCTATATCTCGGCCCTGGCCAACGGCGATGTTTGCGTCGCCATGGGCTTCTCGGGCGACATCTTCCAGGCGCGCAACCGCGCCGAAGAAGCCAAGAAAGGCGTCAAGATCACCTACAGCATTCCCAAGGAGGGCGCGGTGATGTGGTTCGACTTCATGGCGGTGCCCAAGGACGCGCCGCATCCTGATGCTGCGCTGGCCTTCCTTGATTTCATCCTGACGCCCGAAAACATCGGCCCGATCACCAACGAGGTCTACTACGCCAACGCCAATTCCCAGGCCAAGCCGTTCGTCGAGAAAGAGATCCTCCAGGACAAAACGGTTTATCCCGACAAGGCGATGATGGACAAACTGTTCCCCGAGACCAATCCGTCGCAGGAGATCGAGCGTCTGCGCACGCGCATCTGGAACCGCGTGAAAACCGGCAGCTAGCTCCGGCTGTCTCCATGACTTCAGTGATCCGCATCGCGGCGGTCTCGAAGCGCTTCGGGCCGTCGACGGCCGTCGACGATGTCACTCTCGACATCCGGGAGAACGAATTTCTCGCGTTGCTGGGTGCCTCGGGCTGCGGCAAGACGACATTGCTGCGGCTGATCGCGGGCCTCGAGCAGCCCGACAGCGGCGCCATCTTCATCGGTGGCGACAATATGACCGGCACCCCGCCCTACGCGCGGCCGGTCAACATGATGTTCCAATCCTATGCCTTGTTTCCGCATATGACCGTGGCCGACAACGTCGCCTTCGGCCTGAAGCAGGACGGCATCAGCGGCGCGGCACTCACAGCCCGCGTCAAGGAAGCCCTCGAAGGGGTTGAGCTGGAGACCTTAGGCACGCGCAAACCAGATCAACTCTCGGGCGGCCAGCGCCAGCGCGTGGCCCTCGCACGCTGCCTCGCCAAACGCCCCAAGGTATTGCTGCTCGACGAGCCCATGGCGGCCTTGGACAAACACTTGCGCGAGCGCACCCAGCTGGAACTCATGGCTTTGCGCGCGCGCCTCGGCATCACCTTCGTCGTTGTCACCCATGATCAAAGCGAAGCCATGGCCATGGCCGACCGCGTCGCGGTGATGGAAGAGGGGCGCATCCTGCAAGTTGCGCCGCCGCGCGAGCTTTACGAACGCCCGGCCAATGCGCGGGTGGCGCGCTTCTTCGGCGACATCAATTTATGGGACGCTGCGGCAGCGCCACGTCGCCCGCACCCAGCCGGCATAGTCGCCATCAGGCCCGAACGAATTCATATGTCGCGCACACCGGGCAGCGATACGGTCTGCGAAGGCACGGTGGCGGACGTGGCCTATCTCGGCACGGCCTCGACCTGCTTTGTGACAACGACAACCGGCCTTACCGTCCGGGTGCTGGTGCGCAGCGACGAAGGCGCCCCCCCGTTTACGCCCGGCGAGCGTGTCTATCTGACCTGGCCCGCCTCGGCCATGATGGCACTCGATCCATGATCGGCACAGCATGGCATCGGCGCATTGTGCTTGCCCTGCCGTGGCTGTGGACCGGCCTGTTTTTTCTGCTGCCCTTTGCTTTTGTACTGAAGATCAGCTTTTCCGAAGCCGCCCTCAGCGTGCCGCCCTATTCGGATTTCTTTGCATACGCGGGTGGCGCCATCGTCGGCCTCAAAGCCAACCTCGCCAACTACCAGCTCCTTCTCAGCGATGCGCTCTATGTCAAAGCCTATCTGAGTTCCGTCAAAATAGGGGCCATCGCCACGTTCATCACGTTACTGCTCGGCTATCCTATGGCCTATGCCATTGCGCGCGCAGCGCCGCAGCGGCGCAATGTATTTCTGGTTCTTGTGATGCTGCCCTTCTGGACCTCCTTCCTCATCCGCATTTACGCCTGGATGGGCTTGCTGCGCCCGACCGGCCTCATCAACAGTGCTCTGCTGAGTCTCGGCGTGATCGACGAACCTTTACTGCTGCTCAACACGCCCTTCGCGGTTTATCTCGGCATCGTCTACGCCTATCTGCCCTTCATGGTGCTGCCGCTCTATGCGCGCCTTGAGAAGCTGGACCCGGCGCTGCTCGAAGCCGCCGCCGATCTGGGCGCGAAACCGTGGCGTGCCTTTCTCGGCGTGACGCTGCCCTTGTCCCGGCCCGGCATTCTCGCCGGCTGTTTGCTGGTGTTCATTCCAGCCGTCGGTGAGTTCGTCATCCCGGAACTCTTGGGCGGGCCCAACACGCTAATGATCGGCAAAGTGTTATGGAGCGAATTCTTCTCCAACCGCGATTGGCCCATGGCTTCGGCCCTGACAGTCGTGCTGCTGGTCCTGCTGGTCGCACCCATCATGCTGCTCCAAGCCCGGCGCGAGGACGCGCCATGATAATAGTGCGCGAGGACGCGCCATGAAACCGCAGCGCTTCTCACCGGCGGGCGTCGCGCTCATTCTGGGCCTCGCGTTCCTCTATCTGCCGCTGGCGGTGGTCATCGGCTACTCGTTCAACGCCTCGAAGCTGGTGACGGTCTGGACCGGCTTCTCGACCCGGTGGTACGGCGAACTCCTGGCCGACAGCCAGCTCATGGCCGCTGCGCGCAACAGCCTCGTCGTCGCCCTGGTGTCGGCAACGCTGGCCGTGGTGCTGGGCACGGCGGCTGGGATCGTCTTCGCGCGATTCGGAAAATTCCGGGGCCGCACGGCGCTGGCCGGCATGATCGCGGCACCCCTCGTGCTGCCCGATGTCATCGCCGGCATTTCGCTCCTCCTGTTGTTTGTCGCCGCCGAGCAAACCTTCGCCTGGATGCCGGGGCGCGGCCTCTTCACCGTGATCATCGCCCATGCCGGCTTCACCATGGCCTATGTCGCGGTCATCGTGCAGGCTAGGCTCAAGGGCATGGAGCGCGAGATCGAGGAAGCCGCCGCCGACCTCGGCGCGCGGCCGGGCGCGGTGTTCCTGCACATCACTTTGCCGATGCTGAAGCCCGCCCTGATTGCCGGCTGGCTGCTCGCCTTCGTGCTGTCGCTCGATGACTTAGTCATCGCAAGTTTTGTCGCGGGACCGCAATCGACGACGCTGCCGATGGTGGTGTTCTCCAGCATTCGTCTCGGCGTCAGCCCCAAGATCAATGCGCTGGCCACACTCATCATCGTCGGCACGCTGGTGCTTCTTGCCGCTGCGGCGTGGATCGGACGCGGCGCCCTTAAAATGAAAACGCCCCGGCTGTGAGGCCAGGGCGTTTTTTACTCGCAAATTTCTCGCAATTCCGTTCTGATTTTTCTTATCCCCGCCCCTTCTTTTAACGCTGGGCCGTGATCGAAACTTCCCCGCCCTCGATCTTGACGGTTGCGCGGCCACGCGTTTCCACGGAACTATTGCCGGAGAGAATCACGCAGTCGGTGCAAATGTTTTCCAACCTCTGGCCGGCCTTGACCGTAAGCGTCTCGCTCGAGCCGTCGCTGCGGTTGATGGTCACGTCGCGGGCCTGACGGTCGTGGTTCTCGATGTCGACGGCAAAGGCGGCGTGTGCACACAATGCCACCGCCGCGACGGCCAGACATACGGATCGCTTCACCACCACCGCTCGTCCCTTATGCGGAATCTCACACGCAGCCATGGGCCAATCAAACGAATTTAGGTCACCGATAAATTCGGGTTTTCCGATAGCAAAACCGCCGGCCATTTGTCCATATCCATCCGATGAACGTAGACTAACGTACTGAAATCGGACATTTTCCAGGATTATCCACAGCCGCCGTGAAAGCCCTTCTCGCCCGCCTCTTTGCCGCCGTCCCCCGTCCCCTGATGCGGGCGGCCGTGGGCGCCCTGAACGCACGGTTTAATATCAGTGTGGTGGGTGTCTTCTTTGCCGCCGATGGCCGCGTCCTGATCCTGCGCCACGTCTTTCGCCGCCAATATCCTTGGGGGCTGCCGGCGGGTTTCCTCAAGGCCGGTGAAACCCCGGCTGAGGCCGCCGTGCGCGAGGTGAAGGAGGAAACCGGGCTGGATGTGGCGGTCACCGGCATCATCGCCGTGCACCCGGTGCGCCCGCGTCATATGGAAGTGGTTGTCGCCGGCACCGCCGCCGCGGGCCAGGTCATCCGCCCCAGCCATGAGATTTTCGAAGGCGCCTTTGTCATGCCCCACGCCTTACCCGTGGGCATGATGCCCAGCCAAAGCGACTGGGTGCGCCGCGCTGCAAAGCCCGCCCCGGCCTTGATCACCGAAGCCTAGCCTAATTTAGGCGGGCAACCGTCACGCCGGCGGTGTGGCTGACGGCGGCGCCGGCATCGTCCATAAACGGAAAATCCACGGTGATGAATTCGACCCGCGCGGTATAGGGCGGGTTGGTGGCCCCCGACACCACTTGAATGTCGGCCACGTCTGCAACTGGTTTGCAGCGGTGGTACCAGTCGATCTCGCCCCAAATCGGGTTGCCGGCGCTGACAGCGCATCCCGTCAGGTCCTCGCCCAGCACGGCCGCAACCGCCGAGCCCATGAACGTGAAGGTGAATGTGTGGTCGGGATTGCAGCGCAGAAAGCTGAGCGTGGGCACGACATCGCCGACGTGGATCATCTCGAACTGCGACCACAGCGGCGGCGTCTTGCCGCCCAGCGCCAGCCAGTAGCGCGTCAGCGTCAGGACCTGGGGCGGCAGGAGGGCTTGGCGCGCCGGCTCCGCCGGCTTGCGCGCCAAAGCTTTGACATCGAGGCCAATGGCCCGCAAACCCGAGCTGGTCATATCCATGGCGGCTTCCTTCAACATACCCGTTCCGCTACATACGTTTTGCCGCGAAAGCCGGTTGCCAAAAAAAGCGCGTGAGGTGTAGTTTTTCACGCAATATCAATACGTTAACGCGCTCCCCCTGGGGTTTTCGGGCAGCCTATAGGCAATAAATCCTTGCCCGGCCAGGCCCTTGTGCGATAGGCACCGGGCTCCGATTTTGGGCCTCTCACTTCAGGATTTAAGGCGCGCACCATGGCTGTGATCAACGTTACCGACCGTTCCGGCAAGACCGAGGCCATCACCGGCAAAATCGGCAATACCGTGATGGAAGTTCTGCGCGACGCCGGCAAGGACGTGGAAGCCATCTGCGGCGGCTGCTGTTCCTGCGCCACCTGCCACGTGATCGTGGACGACGCCTGGGTCAGCAAGCTGCCCGAGCGCAGCATCGACGAGTTCGAACTCGTCGAGCAGACCCGCTCCTTCAAAGGCGATAAGTCGCGCCTGTCCTGTCAGATCAAGTTCACCGAGGCCCTCGACGGCATCGCCCTGACGGTCGCGCCG
Source organism: Fidelibacterota bacterium (assembly GCA_947476065.1). Lineage (GTDB taxonomy): Bacteria > Pseudomonadota > Alphaproteobacteria > Rhodospirillales > Rhodospirillaceae > SHVO01. Next base: position 20,772 of record CANJPG010000038.1, on the reverse strand, counting down.
GCGGAGTAATTAATCCGGCCAGCGCTTGTGCATCCACAACCACTGGCCTGGACGCGCTCTGATCCACTCTTCTAATCGCTGATTGATGCGTGTCAGCGCGGCACGCACTTCATCTTCGCCGCCGTTTTCCGGAAATGTCCACGGCGCTTCGACCGTCACCTTGAAGCGCCCGTCCTCAAGCCGTTCGGTGCGCACCGGAAACACCGGACAGTTGTAGCGCATGGCGAAACGCGCGACGGCATCGCCGGTGAAAGCGCCGCGACCAAAAAATGGAATCTCCAGGCCGGTGTTGATCTTCTGATCCACCACGAGGATCAGGTGCTCGCCGGAGGCCAGAGCCTTCAGCATCTGGCGTGCGCCGGCGGCGCCCTTGGGTGCCATCCCCGCCGTATAGGGTGCCCGGATTTCGCCGATCATGCGGTCCACCAGCGGATTGTTGGGTGGGCGATAGACAATGGTTAGCGGCTTGGCGAGGCGGGCCAGGGCCGGCGGGATGATCTCCCAATTGCCGAGGTGGGCGCAGAACAGGATGGCCGGTCCGCCTTGCACGGTCTGCAGGGCCAGGGCATCGTCGCCCTCGACGATAATGCGCCCCGGATCGCGGGCGAGTTTCGCCAGCACCGCATATTCCATCATCGTGCGCCCGAAGTTGTCCCAGGCCTCGCTGAGCACGCGCGCCTGGCTTGCCGTATCCAGCTCCGGCAAAGCCCGCGACAGATTACGCAGCGCCGTGCGGTGGGCGCCGGTGAGGGGCCCGAACGTGCGCCCCAGCCAGCCGCCAAAAGTCGAAACCGCCGCCGTCGGCAGCGGCCGCACTAGGGCGAAGACCACATGCGCCAGCGCCGCCTCCAGGCGGTGGCTCAAACGCGGCGTCGTGACGGGATGGGTGGCGGTCATAGGCCAGCAGCATAACATTGAGATATAAAGCCGGGCGACTTATAGCCTGGACGTCATAATTCGCGAGGGGAATCAGTGCGCGTTCTTCAGGTCATGGCCAGCGGCATTCACGGCGGCGCCGAGGTCTTTTACGAAGACCTGGTGCAGGCGCTGGCGCGGGTCGGCGTGGAGCAGTCCTGCGTCATCCGTCCGTACCCCGCGCGCGCCGCAATTCTGACCGCTGCCGGCTGCCCGGTCAGCATGCTGCCCTTCGGCGGGCCCCTCGACCTCATCACGCCGTGGAAACTGAAACACATCGCCGTCGGCGCCAAGCCCGATGTCATCCTCGGCTGGATGAACCGCGCCTGCCGCAACCTGCCGCGTGGGCCCTGGGTGAACGTGGGGCGCCTGGGAGGCTATTACGATCTGAAATACTACCGCCGCTGTGCGCATCTCATCTGCAACACGCCTGACATTGCCGCTTATGTGGTGCGCGAAGGCCGTGACGCGGCCAAGGTGCACTACATTCCCAACTTCTGTCCGGTGGTGCGCACACCGGCGGCGGATCGGTCGCTTCTAGTTACGCCGCCCGATGCCCGAGTGCTGCTGATCCTCGCCCGGCTGCACGAGGCCAAAGGCATCGACGTCGCCCTGCGCGCGCTCGTCAATGTGCCGGGCGCTGTGCTGTGGATCGCAGGCGAGGGGCCTTTGGAGGCTTCGCTTAAGCGCCTAGCCTTCGATCTGGGTATCGCCGCGCGTGTGCGGTTTCTCGGCTGGCGCGACGACCGCTCGGCCTTGCTGCGCGCCGCCGATGTTTGCCTGGTGCCGTCGCGCCACGAGCCCTTCGGCAATGTTGTCGTCAATGCCTGGGCTCACGAGGTCCCCGTCATTGCTTGCGCGAGCCAGGGACCCGGCTTTCTCATCGCCGAGGGCGCCGACGGGCTGAAGGTACCGGTGGACGATGCTCCCGCCCTGGCCGAGACGATCAACCAGCTGTTGCGTGATCCTGCCTTGGTCCTGACCCTGATCTCCGGCGGACGGGCCCGCGTGGCGGCGGAGTTCTCCGAGGAGGCCGTCGTCGGGCGCTACCGCGAGGTCTTCGAGGCCGCCTTACGCACAGGTTGAAAAAGGCCAATTGCTCCAGGTGGGCCATGCATTTAGGCCTGACTCTCTGGTTACGGACAGGGCATAGTTAACCCATGGCCCAGGCTAAAGCATCCAAGCCCCTTTCCGCTGTGCCGGCTTCCTCCCCGAAGCCGAGCAGCGAGAACACCATGCAGGATCATCTGTGGTTGATCGCCGAGATGACCCGCGAGTTCACGGCCTCCCACGACTACAAGACCATCGCCCAGTCGGCCCTCGAGCGCATCACCAAGTATATCGGCGCCGAGGCGGCGTCCTTGTTCCTGCTAGCCGATGCCGGCGATACCCTGGCCTGCTCGGCCTGCTACGGCCCGGTCGATATCACGGGCCTTAGAATTTCGGCCAAGACCGGCGTGGTCGGGCGCGCGGTGCAGACGCGCGAAGGCTCCATGGTCCGCGATGTCAGCCAGGACGCCGACTTCGGCGCCGCTGTCGATGCGAAGACCGGATTCAAAACGCGCTCGCTGCTGGTGGCCCCCCTGGCCATCGGACAGGATTGCATCGGCGCCATCGAGATCATCAACCGTCTCGACGGCGATGGCCTGTTCACGGCCGACGATCTGGTCTTGCTGGAGACGCTCGCCCGCGCTGCGGCCCTGGCCATCAACAATTTCCGCCTGACCGAAAAGATCGTCGCCCAGGAACGCCAGCAGCATGAATTAGAACTGGCCGCCGAGATCCAGCGCGACCTTCTGCCCCAGCCCTCCAGCCGCGACTTTCCCATCCACGGCATTAACATTCCGGCGCGCTCGGTCTCGGGCGATTTCTTCGACATCCTGACGCTGCCCGATGGGCGCATCTGGTTCAACGTCGGCGACGTGTCGGGCAAGGGCATGAACGCGGCGCTGCTGATGGCCAAGACTTCGAGCCTGTTTCGTTGCCTGGCCAAAAGCGCCGAGCACCCCGGGCAACTGCTGAATGCCATCAACAGCGAGCTTTGTGAAACCAACTCGCGCGGCATGTTCGTCACCATGGTGGGCGGGCTGTTCAATCCTGCCACCGGCCGCGTCGTCCTGACCAACGCCGGCCACGAACCGCCTCTACATTTCGACCTGCGCACCGAACGTTTCAGCGCCATCCCCGCCGATGGCCCGCCCTTGGGCATCGCGCACGGGATTGCCGGTCCCGACGGCTATCCGGTCACTGAGATCGATCTGGCCGGCGGCATGCTCTACGTCTTCACCGATGGCCTGACGGAGGCCACCACCTTCGGCGGCGGTATGCTGGGAATCGACGGGGCCCGCGCCTTGATCCGCGACCACGCCGAGGAAAGCCCCGATTTACGCCTGAAAAGCATCTCGGGCGCGGTCAAGCTGCCAGGCCAGTCCCTGCGCGATGATCTGACCCTCTTGGTGGTCGAGGACATGACCATGGGCCGCGCGTCCAGCATGCCGCCGCCCAGCGCCGACTCGATGACCACCGACGGCGAAATTCTCAGGCTCCGTGTGCCTGCCCGCCCGGACCGGCTGAAACTGATCCGCGCCGCGGTTGAACATGCTGCCCGCTTTGTCGGCGCCAACGAAGCCTGGACCTTCGATATGACCATGGCCGTAGACGAGGCCTGCCAGAACATCATCCGCCATGCCTATGGCGGGCGCCCCGATGCCGGCGACATCGTCATTGATTTCATCCGCCGCGGCGACACGATGGAAGTGCACTTGATGGACTTCGCCGAGCCCGTGGACCCCAGCAAGATCAAGTCGCGGGACTTGAGCGAGGTGCGCCCCGGAGGGCTTGGCGTCCATCTCATCAAATCGGTTTGTGACGAGGCCACTTTTGTCACACCGCCGCCTGGCGTCGGTAACTTATTTAAATTGACCAAACGCCTGCAAATCAACATAAAATAGCAGCAACAAAGAAACGCCAGGGCACACAATGAGCTATGAAATTCGCGAGGTTGACGGGGCTGCCATCGTGGCGCTGACCGGCGACGTCGACCTGCAGACCTCGCCGGCCGTGCGCCAGAAGCTGCTCGAGAGCCTGGAAAAGTACAAGCGCATCGTGGTCGATCTTTCGGCCGTGCACTACATCGACTCATCCGGTGTCGCCTCGCTGGTCGAAGCCTTCCAGGTGTCGCGCAAAAAGGGCGCCTTGTTCTCCCTGGCCAGCGTCTCGGCCGCGGCCATGCGCGTGCTCAGTCTCGCGCGCCTCGACAAAGTCTTCACGATCCATCCTTCAGTTGAAGCAGCTCTAGCGCCGCAAGGATAAGGTCATGGCGGAGGCGAGCGAGCGGACACTCCCGACGCGGATCGCCGGACGCCTCGATAAGCTTGGCCGCGCCGCGGTTGCGGCCGTCGCGGAAGTCGGGCTCGGCGGGGCACTGTTTGCGCAAAGCGTGTTCTGGATGGTGCTCGGCAGCCGCCGCGCCCAGCCCGTGCGCATCAAAGCGACCTTCGAGCGCGCCATGGAAGTTGGCATCCAGGCCCTGCCCATCATCACTATGATGTCGGTAACCATCGGCATGATGCTGGCGATCCAAGGCATCTACACCTTGCGCGTGTTCGGCGCCGAGGAGCAGGTGACCATCGGCGTTGGCTTTTCCGTCGTGCGTGAGTTCGGCCCCCTGATCACCGGCATCCTGATAGCCGGGCGCACCGGCTCGTCGCTGGCCGCGCGCATCGGCACCATGCGCATCAGCCAGGAGATCGACGCGCTTCAGGTCATGGGCATCAATCCGGTGCGCTTCATTGTGGCGCCCGCGCTCATCGCCATGATGGTGATGGTGCCGCTGCTGACCTTCTGGGCCGACCTCGTCATGCTGGCGGGTGCGGGCTGGTACATCTCGGTGTCCCTTGGCATGAGCATGGCGGCCTATACCGACCGCATCATCGACATCGTCTCTGTCGGCGACGTTATGCACGGCCTGTCCAAGAGCGTGCTGTTCTCGATCCTGATTACCCTCGTCGGCGTCATCAACGGCGCCAATGTCAGCGGCGGCGCCGAAGGTGTCGGCAAGATGACGACCCGCTCGGTGGTTTTGGCCATCAGTGCGATCATCGTCACCGACATGGTCTTTGCCTTCATCACGACCCGGTGAAGCAAAGGTGATTCACACATGAGCCAAGCCGCCCACGCCGAGAAACCTGTCTACCAGCGTCCCGACCTCACCGGGGCGACGCCGGTGGTCGAAGTCGAAAAGCTGGTCACGCACTACGGCGAGCGCGAGATCCTGCACGGCATCGACCTCGAGGTCCGCGAAGGCGAGATCATGGTGATCATGGGCGGCTCGGGCTCGGGCAAGAGCACGCTGTTGAATACGCTGCTCGGTCTTTTGCACCCAACCTCGGGCGAAGTACGCATCCTCGGCGAGCACCTGCACGGCATTTCCGACGTCGAGCGCACCAAGCTGCGCCAGAAGATGGGTGTGGCCTTCCAGGGAGGGGCGCTGTTCAGCTCGCTCAGCGTGCTCGAGAACATCATGCTGCCCTTGCGCGAGCACACCAAGCTCGACCTCAATACCATGCGCATCATGGCGCGCCTCAAGATGCAGGTGGTCGCCCTCGACGGATTTGAAAACCTGATGCCGGCGGAACTCTCGGGCGGCATGATCAAGCGTGCCGCTTTCGCGCGGGCCATTGTCATGGATCCGCGCATCCTGTTCTGCGACGAACCTTCCGCCGGCCTCGATCCGGTGGTGGCCTCGGCCATCGACGATTTAATTCTATCCTTGCGCGACGCCATGGGCATGTCGATCGTGGTGGTGACGCACGAGCTGGAAAGCGCCTTTCGCATCGCCGACCGCATCTGTGTGCTGGACAAGGGCAACATCCTGCTCATCGGCACGGTCGAGGAAGTGCGCGCCAGCACCAACGAACGCATCCAGAACCTTCTCAACCGCCGCACGGAAGAAAAGGTGCTCGATCCCGATGAATATCTGCGCAACCTGACGGCGGCGAACGATTGAGGACGGGACACAAGCTACGTCTGAAAAAGACGCATAAGGGGAATAGCCGTGGGGCTCGGTCACACGAGAGGCGGCAGGGGATATAGGGTATGCAAGACAGTCGTATAAATTATGTCGTGGTCGGTGCGTTCGTCACGGCGATGATCGTGGCGCTGATTGTTGTCATCTCCATCCTCGCCGGCAGCAGCGGCGCCTCCGACAAATACTTCACGGTCTACGGCAACGTCAGCGGCGTGAAATTCGGGACGCAGGTGTTTTACGAAGGCTACCAGATCGGCCAGGTGGAAAAGATCGAGCCCATCGACAGGGGCGACAACCAGCTGCAGTTCCGCGTCGAGTTCGATGTCCAGGAAGGCTGGAAAATCCCCGAGGACAGCGTCGCCCGGGCGCAGGTCTCGGGCCTGCTCAGCGGCGTCGCCATCGATATCCGCGCCGGTAAAAGCACGACGCTGCTCAAGCCCGGTTCGCAAATTCGCGGCCTGGAGCCCACCAATATGTTCGCGGCGCTCCAGGACATCAGCTCGCAGTTCGGCGACCTTTCGGCCAATTCGATCAAGCCGCTGCTCAACAATTTGAATAAATACGTGACGGTGCTGGGTGACTCGACTGTTGATCACCTTCCCAAGGCCATGGCTGATCTCGAGAAGATTGCCGCCAGCGTGCAGCGCACGGTCGGCCTCATCGAAAACGCGGTTCTAAAACCCCAGAACCGCGAACATCTCGACTCCATCATCGCCAACTTCGACACCACGGCTGCCAATCTCGCCCAAGTGACCGGCGGACTTGATGAGACGCGCAAGGTGTTGAACGAATCCATCGTCAAGGTTAATGGCGTCATCGACGCTAACGCGGGCAACGTAAACGAAGCCGCGCGCGATTTGCGCTACACGCTCGACACCATCGCGCGCTACGTCGACGATATCTCGCACAACACCGACGCTACCGCCCGCAACATGGCCGAGTTCAGCCGCGCCATCCGCGAAAACCCCGGTCTCTTGCTGGGCGGCTCGCCCCAAAAAGACCAAGCCAAAGGCAAGGAGGGCAGCAAATGAGCACCGCCATGTCCGCCCTTTCACGCCGTCGCCTGTTCGCCACCGCCGCCGCGGCGGCTCTGCTCAGCGCCTGCGGCTCCGATCCCGTTCCGCGTGATACCTTCTACCGTCTGGGCGCTGCGGCCGCGCCGGCCGCGCGCGCCGGCGGGCCCATCCACGGTGTGCTGGAAGTGCCGCCCTTGCGCGCCTCCGGCATCGTCAACGAACGCGCCATCCTCTACCGCGACGGTCCGCGCCAACTGGCGCAGTACAGCTATAACAGCTGGGTCGAGCCGCCCGCGCTGCTGCTGCAGCGCGCGTTGATCGGCGTGCTGCGTCAGGCCCAGGCCTTCGATCAGGTGGTCTCGCCCGACATGCGCCTCGATCGCGATTTCGAACTCCACGGCGATCTACGCCAGTGGGAGCACGTACGTGGCGAGGGCCAAAACGCCGCCGCCATCGAAATCGAGATCGCCATCCGTCGTGTGCGCAACAATTCACAGCTTCTGTTGAAGACCTACCGCGCCACCGAGGCCGCCCAAGGCGAGGGCGTCGATGCCGCCGTCGCGGCCTTCACGCGGGGAATGGATTCCATTTACAGCGCGCTGCTCACGGACCTGGCTGCAATTCCGGCCGAGGCGCCGCGCAGGTGATTGGCTAGATATTCACCCGCACCAGTTTTTCCGGCGCTTGTTTTGCGGCCTTCTTTGCTTCGGCGATCAAGGCGCTCAAAGTGTCCATGCTCGGCAGGTTGCGCCGGGCAACCTTGTGCAGGATGGCGCCGCTGATGGCCAATAGCGGGAATTGCTGTGTGTTGCCGTCCCGCGCCACGGCCTTGATGTAGCCGTTGTGGCGGTCCTCGTGTGGATAGAGGCTTTCCACGTCGCGGCTGAACTTGGTCAGGGCGTCCTGGATCTCCGTCACCGCCACGCCCGCCGTGACGTTGCGAAAGCCGATGAAGAAGTCGTCGCCGCCGACGTGGCCGACAAAGCAGCCTTCTTTTGTAAAGGCGCTGCGCAGGATATCGGCGCACATCAGGATGGCCCGGTCACCGGTGCGAAAGCCGAATTTGTCGTTGAACGGCTTGAAGTGATCGAAGTCGAGATAGGCGAAGTGATACTCAGCCGGTGCGTCGGCCACGGCCGCCGCCAGATATTCCTGGATCAGGATGTTTCCGGCCAGGCGGCTTAAGGGATTCTGGTCGCGGGCCAGCTGCAGGCTTTTTTCATTGATGATCTTGAGCAGCGAGCGGGCATGCAGGAAGCCGCCGTACTGGCTTTCCTTGACGATCAGCACGCCCTCGGAATCGGGGCGCGACGAGAAGATTTCCAGAATCTTCTCGGTCGAGGCGTTGATATTGGCCACCGTGCAAGGCTTGATGAAGTTGGCCAAGGCCATGGCGCCGCGCCGCGGATTGCGGATCAGCTCGCGGCCGTACATCGAATAAATGATTACCTTCAGGTCGCGTTCGTGAATCAGGCCCACCGGAAAGCCCACCTGATCGACCACTGGGAAGAACGTGCGTTCACGGTCGATTTTGAAACGGTCGAAGACCTCGACGATGTCCTGGTTGATGCGGATCGGCTCGGCGGTATCGAGCTGGCCGATGATCATGTTGGTGTCGGATTCGGTCTTGCGCCGGTCGTTGTTGCGCAAGGAGGCGATGTTGGCATAGCTGAGCTCCAGTTCGCTCAGGGCCGTCGTCGGGCGCGCCACAGCGTAACCTTGCACCAGGTCGCAGCCCAGTTCGCGGCAGACGTAGTATTCCTGCGGCGTTTCCACACCTTCGGCCACCACCAGGCTTCCCAGCAGGTGCGCCATGCGCACGATGTGCTGCAGGAACACGCTTTTCTTGGGGTCCGAGCCGATGGAGGAAATGATGAAACGGTCTAGTTTCAGGATGGTCGGCTCAAGATGATAGAACAGCTGCAGGTTGGCGTGGCCCGAGCCGAAGTCGTCCAATGTCAGGCTGCCGAACTGCTGACGCAGGTTCAACAGCGCCGGGATGCCGCCTTCGGTCTCGCTCAACTCGTGACGCTCGGAGACTTCGAGCGCGAGGTTGGCGTTGGTGAGTTCATAGCGGTCGCGCAGGGCCGCGATGACGATGCCCAGCTTGGGGCCGGCCATGATGTTGCGGCCGTCGAGGTTGAGGAACAGTTTCAGGTTCTTGTGACCGTCGATGCGCACGAATTTGTCGAAAGCCTGCGTGAGCCGGTATTCCTCCATCTGCGCCAGCAGGCCGTCGTCGGCGCAGCGGTCGAAGAACTCCGTCGGTGAGGAAAACCCCAGCGCCTGGACGTTGCGCGTGAGGGCCTCGAATCCGAAAACGCGGCCGGTATGGATATCGACGATCGGCTGAAAGGCGATGTCGAGCACACCGGCATAGCGCACCTGGCTCATGATGCCCCCCTTCGCCGTGGACGGCGAGATTTCGAGTTCACGCGGGGACGTAGCGATAGGCGGCGCGGTGACCTGGTTCATGTTAGCGGTCCCAAAAGCTGGTCCCTTCGTGAGATGGCGAGGGACCTTTGCTGCATTGCTAATTTCGACGCAAAACGACGATAACCATGCCCGTATCGGATGTATTGCGACTCATTGACGACAACTTAAGATTTCAAAAAAGAGTCGCAAAAGGGCCAGCCAACTGTATTTTGCAGCCATATCTATAGGTTAAACCTGGACTGAAGCGCCGGTTGCTGGCCCCCAGCCCCCCGCGTAGTATCCGCCCCCTTTCAAGCCCGGTCGCCGCCTTGGCCGCCCGGGGACTCGCGTTCGGAGCCTAGCTTTGCGTTACATCAGTACCCGTGGCCGCGCCCCCGAGCTGGGCTTTGACGACGTCCTCCTGGCCGGTCTGGCCAACGACGGCGGCCTGTATCTGCCGGCCGCCTGGCCGCAATTTTCCAAGGCCGACTTCGCCGCCATGGCAGGTCTCGATTACCCCGCGCTGGCCGCCCGCGTCATCGCGCCCTTTGTTGTCGGCAGCGTGATCGAGAAAGATCTCGAGGACCTCACCCGCCAGGCCTACAGCAGCTTCACCCACAAGGCCGTCGCCCCGCTCAAGCAATTGGGCGCCAATGACTGGCTGGTGGAGCTGTTCCATGGACCGACGCTGGCGTTCAAAGACTATGCGCTCCAGGCCGTCGGCCTGATGTTCGACCGCGTGCTCCAGGCTCGCGGCAGCCGCATCACCATCGTCGGCGCAACCTCGGGCGACACCGGCTCCGCGGCCATCGAAGCCACCAAGAACCGCGCCGCGGTCGACATCTTCATCCTACATCCTGAAGGCCGCACCTCCGACGTGCAGCGCCGCCAGATGACGACGGTTTCTGCCAACAACGTGCACAACATCGCCGTCAAAGGCACCTTCGACGACTGCCAGGACATGGTCAAAGCCATGTTCGCCGACGCCAGCTTCCGCGCCGACATGAACCTCTCGGCTGTGAACTCCATCAACTGGGCGCGCATCATGGCCCAGGTGGTTTATTACATCTGGGCGGGCCTCGCCGTCGGCGCGCCGCATCGCCCCGTCGCCTTCTCGGTGCCCACCGGCAACTTCGGCAATGTGTTCGCCGGCTACGTCGCCCACCGCATGGGCCTGCCCGTTGCGAAGTTCATCGTCGGCTCCAACAGCAACGATATCCTGACGCGCTTCTTCGAAACCGGCGCCATGACCATGGAAGGCGTGCAGCCAACGCTCAGCCCGTCGATGGATATCCAGGTTTCATCCAACTTCGAGCGTCTGCTGTTCGAAAGCCTGGGCCGCGACGGCGCCGCAGTCGCGCGCCTGATGGACCAGTCGAAGCAAAGCGGCAGCTACACCGTGCCCGACGCCGCCTACAAAGAGATGTTGAAACTGTTCACGGGTGCCCGTCTCGACGACGCCGGCACCAAGCGCGTGATCGGCGAAGTCTACGCCGGCACCGGTGAATTGATCGATCCGCACAGCGCGGTCGGCGTACACGCGGGCCGCGCCGCCCGCCTCGATCCGGCCATTCCACGCCTGACGCTGGCCACCGCCCATCCGGCGAAATTCCCGGCGGCGGTGGAAGCGGCCACGGGCGTGCACCCGCCGCTGCCGCCCCAACTGGCCGATCTTTTTGAGCGCACCGAACGCTTTACAACGCTTCCCAACGACCTAGATGACGTGAAGAAGTTTGTCCGCAGCCACGCCCGTAAAGCGTAGTTAGAAAGTCACCATGGCCGTTCAAGTCACGACGCTTACCAACGGAATGCGGGTGGTCACCGACACTATGAGTTCGGTGGAAACCATCGCGGTCGGAGTCTGGGTCGCCGCCGGCACGCGCCACGAAACCGCCGAGATCAACGGCATTTCCCACCTGCTCGAACACATGGCCTTCAAGGGCACCAAACGGCGCACGGCGCAGGCCATTGCCGAAGAGATGGACAATGTCGGCGGCCAGCTGAACGCCTATACCAGCCGCGACCACACCGCTTATTACGCCAAGGTGCTGAAAGAAGACCTCGGCCTGGCCGTCGATATTATCTCGGACATTCTGCTCAACTCCTCCATGGATGCCGAGGAGTTGGCGCGCGAGCAGCACGTCGTGGTCCAGGAGATCAACCAGGCCGACGACACGCCCGACGACATCATCTTCGATCACTTCCAGGCCGCCGCTTTTCCCAACCAGCCGCTGGGCTGGCCGGTGCTGGGGCGCGAGGAGATCGTGCGCGCCGTCACACCTGAACGTCTGCGCGCTTATATGTCCGGCAACTACGCCGCAGATAACATGGTCGCCTCGGCCTCCGGCGCCGTCGATCACGACACGTTCGTAGCCCTCGTCGCCAAGGCCTTCGACGCACTGCCCCGTAATTCCGCCGTAACCGAAGTCGCTGGCCGCTACGCCGGCGGCGATTTCCGCGAGGTGCGCGATCTCGAGCAGATCCACGTCGTGCTGGGCTACGGCGGCATCGCCCACGCCGATCCCGACTTCTATAACCTGGGCGCGTTATCCACGTTGTTGGGTGAAGGCATGTCCTCACGCCTGTTCCAGGAAATCCGCGAGAAACGGGGCCTGGCCTACTCGGTGTTCTCCAACACACAATCGTTCTCCGACACCGGAATCTTCTCGATCTATCTCGGCACAGGCCAGGATGACGTGCCCAAGCTGGTGCCGGTGCTGCGCGATGAAATCAAAAAGGTCGCCGAGAAAGTCTCAGAGGACGAAGTCAAACGCGCCCGCGCTCAGATCAAGGCCGGGTTGCTCATGTCGCTGGAAAGCCCCGGTAGCCGCTGCGCGCAAAGTGCGCGCCAGATCATGGTCTACGGCCGCCCGCTGACCACGGCGGAGATCATCGCCAAGGTGGAGGATGTCAACGCCGCCGGCATCTGCCGCGTGGCCCAGCGCATCTTCGCCGGCGCACCAACAGTCGCGGCCCTCGGCGAAGCCAAAAGCCTCGACGGACTCGACGCGTTAAGAGCGCAGATTTAAGTCAGGCGTGTCCGGCCACAGACGACAGCTGGTGCGCGGCGATTCCCAGCTTGGCCAAGGCCTTTTCCCACTTGCTGTCGTAATCGCGTGAGAACAGCAGATCGACGTCGGCGGGAACGTTGAGCCAGGCGTTGCGCTTGATCTCGTCGTCGAGCTGCCGGGAATCCCAGCCGGCGTATCCCAGCGCCATCAGGTTCTTGTTGGGGCCATTGCCCTCGGCAATCGCGCGCAGGACTTCGGAGGTGGTGGACAGGCTGATCTCGCTGTCGACCACCAGCGTGCCGTCCTTCTGGTAATCGCCCGAATGCAGAATGAACCCAAGCTGAGTCTGCACCGGGCCGCCGCGATGCACTTGAATCGCGGTGCAGCTGTCGGAGCGCGCGGGGATTTTTAAGTTCGACAGAATGTCGCCGAAGCGCACGTCGGGCAGGGGTTTGTTGACGATCAGCCCCATGGCGCCCTCATCGAGGGAATGCACGCACATGTAGATGACGGCGCGTTCGAATCGCGGATCGGTCATGCCCGGCATGGCGACCAGCAACTGGCCCGTCAGATAACCCGGTGAAGCTTTGGCTTGCGCGCGGCCCATGTCGTTCGTCTGCTCCGTCGGTGAGCCTCAAGGATGAGCCCACCCTCATATGAATACAAGACTTGAAAAGGTTGTTCCGCCACAATTGAAGGCAATTACATAATCGCCGCAATTGTGCGCCGCGGCGCGCTTATAAATCGCCGCGTTTATAGATTCGTGCCGTCGCGGAACTTTTCGGCCTCGGTGCGAGCCAAGACATCGACGCGTTCGTTTTCGACGTGGCCGGCGTGCCCCTTTACCCAATGCCAGCTGACGTCGTGGGCATTGCGCGCCTCGTCGAGCATCTGCCACAGGTCCACATTCTTGACCGGCTGTTTATCGGCGGTTTTCCAGCCGCGTTTTTTCCAGCCGTGGATCCACTCGGTGATGCCCTTTTGCACATACTGGCTGTCGGTGGTGACGGCGACGCGGCAGGGGCGCGTCAAGGATTTCAGGCCGGCGATCACCGCCATCAACTCCATGCGGTTGTTGGTGGTCATCTTCTCGCCGCCGGAAATTTCCTTGTCGGTGCCCCTGAAGCGCAACAGGGCCGCCCATCCGCCGGGGCCGGGGTTGCCCAGGCATGCGCCGTCGGCGAACACTTCCACGATCTCCACCAGCGCGTTGCTCATCTCACGTCAAGCCATAGGCGGAGATGTCGGTCACGCCGCGGTGGAAGTTCAGCTTGTGCAAATATTCACGCGGATCTTTCGGCTTGACCATGGCGCCGGGCGGCGTGTTCACCCAGTCATAAAGCCGCGTGAGCAAAAAGCGCATGGCCGCGCCGCGCGCCAGAATCGGCAGCGCGGCTTTTTCCGCGGCGCTGAGGGGGCGCACGGTTTCATAGCTGGTGAACAGCCGGTGTGCCTTGGTGATATTGAACGTCCCCCCAGCCTCGAAGCACCAAGCGTTGAGGCAGATCGCGATGTCGTAAGCCAGGAAATCGTTGCAGGCGAAATAGAAGTCGATGAGGCCCGAACATTTCCCGCCCTGGAAGAAGACGTTGTCGGGAAACAGATCGGCGTGGATCACGCCCGCCGGAAGATCGGGCGACGCCTGCGGCCACGATTTTCCAAGAGCCTCCAACTCGCCGCTGATGAGGGCGGTGAGGCCCGGCTCGATGTTCTCGGCGGCGTCGGGCGCGGTGCGGGCGAACAACTCGCGCCAGCCGGCCAAAGACAAACTATTCGCGCGCTTCATGCCGTAGCTGAGGCCGGCGCGGTGCAGCCCGGCCAGGGCCGGACCCAGTTCGTTGCAATGCTCGGCGGTGATGCGCCGGGGCCACATGCCTTGCAGGAAACTGATGATCGCCGCCGGACGTCCACACAGGGTCCGCAAGGCCTCGCCGTCGCGGCCCTTGAGCGGCACGGGGCAGCGCACGCCCGAGCGCGCCAGATGCTCCATCAACCCTAAGAAAAACGGCAGTTCCGCGGGATTCACCCGCTTTTCGTATAGCGTCAGGATGAAGGGCCCGGCGGCGGTCTGCAGCATGTAGTTGGAGTTCTCGACCCCCTCGGCGATGCCCTTGCAGCTAATGATTTCCCCGAAATCATAGGCCGCGCCAAAGGCGGCAAGGTCCTCGTCGGAAACTTCGGTATAGACGGCCATACGGGGATCAGGAACCGGGATGTTTCGGGAATTTAAGCATTTAAAACAGGCAGGTAACAGTCTTCAGTGTAGTCGGGCTAGGGCTCGGTCTATACACTGACAAAGCTAGCGTTGTTTCGGGCGCTCTGATAGCAAATCCCGGGCCGGAAGCGTACCCCGGCCGCGCCTTGATGCCGTTTAACCATTCCACAGCTGAAAGCCTCACCCCGCCCATGTTGACCCTTCGCCCGTTCCGCGCGCCGCTCGCCATGTTTGCGATCCTGCTGTTGGTCGGGGTCACGGTTTCCAGCTGCGCCCGCAAGATCGTGCTGCCGTGCCCCAACGTGCGCGTCGATAGCGCGACCGCCAACCTGACCAAGTTCAAGGCAGGTGCGGGTCGCGAGGTCACCGACATCGAATATCAGGCCGACATCGTCGGCTATAAGGGCCAGTGCGAATACGACGACGACAACGTCGAAGTCACCTTCGATTTCGACTTCACCGTTACCGGCGGCGCTGCAGCCAAGGGCGGATCGGCACCTCTGTATTACTTCATCGCCATTCCCCAGTTCTTTCCCACCGAGGTCGGCAAGCGCATCTTGAAGGTCGACCACAAGCTGCCGGCGAAATCCGGCACGCGCGAGACTTTCACCGAGTCGGGCCTGCGCGTCACCATCCCAGTGAAAAAAGATCAGGCCGGCGCCTCCTACGATATCTATATCGGCTTCCAGTTGGACGCGGGT
The DNA here is from genome assembly GCA_947476065.1 of Fidelibacterota bacterium. Classification (GTDB taxonomy): domain Bacteria; phylum Pseudomonadota; class Alphaproteobacteria; order Rhodospirillales; family Rhodospirillaceae; genus SHVO01. The sequence goes on along the minus strand of CANJPG010000038.1, from coordinate 5,470 downwards.
CAGCTCGACTACAATCGCAGCCGCGCGACAAAGTAATAGTTATCCACAGGATAAGCGCGTTTCTCGCCTTGGCGTCGTTGACCGGCTGAGGTGACTCAGGCCACAATCCATCCATACCGCATACCCCCGTGGAAGAGTTCGGCTCCACAAATAGGTAGTGGCGCCGGCGCCGAAGGAGCAACCGCCCTCGGAACCTCTCAGGCACCCGGACCGCGAGGGATTGGTACTCTGGAAAGCAGGCGTGCGTAGCCTCACCGAAGATGTAAGCCAGCTTCTTTAGCTGGTGAATCTTTCAGGTTCTTCCGACAGAGGAGGGCGTTTCACGAACCAGGACTCTGAGTCCCGTGAAGCGCCAAGCCCTTGTTGGAGTACCCCGAGTGACCGCAGCGGAAAATCTAAAATCAACACCCCTCGAAGCGCTGCATGTCAGCCTCGGCGCCAAGATGGTGCCCTTCGCCGGCTACAACATGCCGGTGCAGTATCCGCTGGGCGTGCTGAAGGAACATCTGCATACACGCACTGAAGCCGGTTTGTTCGACGTCTCCCACATGGGGCAGGCGACGCTGACCGGCGAGGACGTGGATGCCGCGCTGGAAACCCTCGTGCCCGGCGACCTCAAGGGCCTCAAGCCGGGGCAAATCCGCTACACGCTGCTGCTCAACGAAACCGGCGGCATCATTGACGACCTGATGGTGACGGGCGTAGATGACAGCACGCTCTATCTCGTTGTCAACGCCGCCAGCAAGGACGGCGACTTCGCCCACATTGCCGACAAGCTGAAGGGCCGCGCCACGCTGACGCGCCACGAGGATGCCGCCTTGCTGGCGCTGCAAGGTCCGACGGCGGTCCAGACGCTGGCTAAGTTCATCCCCGCTGTGGCGTCCATGACCTTCATGACCAGCCGCGTCGATACCTTTGAAGATGTGCCCGTGCGCCTGTTCCGCTCCGGTTATACCGGCGAGGACGGCTATGAGATTTCCATTCCCAATGCCGCGGCAACCACCGTCGCCAAAGCCTTGCTTGCCGAACCGGGCGTACAGCCCATCGGATTGGGCGCGCGTGATTCGCTGCGCCTTGAAGCGGGCCTGTGTCTCTACGGCAGCGATATCGACACCACCACGACGCCCACCGAAGCCGCGCTCAACTGGGTCATCGGCGCACGCCGCCGTGCCGAAGGCGGCTTTCCGGCGGCCGACAAAATCCTCGGCCAGATCAAAGCCGGCGCGCCCAAAAAACGCGTCGGCATCAAACCATTGGGAAAAGCGCCGGCCCGCGCCCACACCGAAATCCAGGACGGCAGCGGCAAACGCATCGGTGAAATCACCTCGGGTGGTTTTGGGCCCAGCTTCAACGGGCCCGTCGCTATGGGCTACGTCGAGGCCGCTTTTGCCAAAGTCGGCACGCCGCTCACGCTGATCGTGCGCGGCCAACCTTTACCCGCCGAAGTGGCCGCGCTGCCCTTCGTGCCGCATCGTTATTTCAAGTAGGGGAATTTTCATGAGCCAAACGCGTTTCACTAAGGACCACGAGTGGATCAAAGTCGATGGCAACGTCGGTACCGTGGGCATCACGGAGTTTGCCCAGGGCCAGCTGGGCGACATTGTCTTCGTGGAAGTGCCGCCGGCCGGCAAGGCCGTCAAGGCCGGCGGCGAAGCGGCCGTTGTGGAATCGGTGAAGGCCGCCAGCGAAGTTTACTCGCCGGTCTCGGGCACCGTGAAGGAAGGCAACAGCGCGCTGCCCGACGCCCCCGAAACGGTGAACAGCGATCCGCGAGGCAAAGGCTGGTTCTTCAAGATCGAACTCAGCGACGTCAAGGAACTCGACGGCCTCATGGATCAAGCCGCCTACGACAAGTTTGTCGCTGAACTCAGCTAAGGAAACCGCCATGCGATATCTGCCCCTCAGTGACACGAACCGCCGCGAGATGCTGGGCGCCATCGGCGCGGCGTCCGTGGACGAGCTGTTCCGCGATCTGCCCAAGGCCGCGCTGGCTTCGGCGAAATTCGCGCTGCCCAATACGGCGAGCGAAATCGAAGTCGAACGCGCATTGTCCACCATGGCGGCCAAGAACCTCAACTGCGGCGCTGCCCCCTCGTTCCTAGGTGCCGGCAACTATCGCCACCACACGCCGGCCTCCATGGATTATCTCATCCAGCGCGGCGAGTTCCTCACGGCCTATACGCCCTACCAGCCGGAAATCAGCCAGGGCACCTTGCAGGCGATCTTCGAATTCCAGACGCAAGTGGCCCTCATCACCGGCATGGAGATCGCCAACGCGTCCATGTACGACGGCGCCACCGCCTGCGCCGAAGCTGTCGCCATGGCCTGCCGCGTCACCAAGCGTTCGCAGGCCTTAGTGTCGGGCAACGTGCACCCGCATTACCGCGACACCACCGCCACAACCATGAAGTTCCTCGATGTCGGCGTCGAATGTCTGGCGCCGGACCCCTACGGCGTCGAAGATCTCATCGGACGCATTACGGATGAATACGCCTGCGTCGTCGTGCAAACGCCGGGTTTCTTCGGCCACCTGAAGGACTACACGGCGCTGGCCGATGCCTGTCACAAGGCCGGCGCGCTTCTTGTCGTGTGTGTCACCGAGCCGGTATCGCTGGGCCTGATCACACCGCCGGGCCGCATCGGCGCGGACATCGTCGTGGGCGAGGGGCAATCGCTCGCTGGCCCCATGAGCTTCGGCGGGCCGGGCGTTGGCCTGTTCGCGACCCGCGAGAAATTCCTGCGCCAGATGCCGGGTCGGCTCTGCGGCGAAACCACGGATGAAGACGGCCGGCGGGGCTGGGTGCTAACGCTGTCCACCCGCGAGCAGCATATCCGCCGCGAGAAGGCGACCTCCAATATTTGCACCAACTCGGGCCTTATCGCGCTGGCCTTCTCGACGCATATGACGCTGCTGGGCGAGGCTGGCTTCACGCGCCTGGCCCAGCTCAATCACGCCATGGCGGTAACACTCGCCGACAAGGTCGAGACACTGCCGGGCGTGAAACTGCTGCCCAATGCCTTCTTCAACGAGTTCACCCTGGCGCTGCCTAACGCTGCCGCTGGCGTGGTCGAGGAGTTGGCCAAACGCAAGATCTTGGGCGGTGTGCCGGTGTCGCGCTTCTATCCCACGTATCCGGAGCTCGCCAACCTGCTGCTGCTCACCGCCACCGAAACCAATACCGCCGCCGATATCTATGCACTTGTCGCGGCGCTCAAGGAGGTGCTGTCATGACCATGCCCACCACCGCCAGCGGCAACCGCGGACTCCAGCTTGAACAAGGCCTGATCTTCGAACTCAATACGCCGGGCATGACTGCCGTCGATCTGCCCACCGCACCCAAAGTCACTGAACGCCTCGGTGACATGAAGAACAGCCAGGCGATTGGCCTGCCGGGTTTGTCCGAGCCCGACGTGGTGCGCCACTACACGCGCCTGTCGCAGAAGAACTACTCCATCGACAGCGGATTCTATCCGCTAGGCTCCTGCACCATGAAGCACAACCCGCGCCTCAACGAGAAGATGGCGCGGCTGCCGGGCTTTGCCGACATCCACCCGTTCCAGCCGGTCTCCACCGTACTGGGCGCCTTGGAGCTTATCGACACCTGTGCCGCGTGGCTGAAGGACTTGACCGGCATGGCCGCCGTGGCGATGTCGCCCGCGGCAGGTGCCCACGGCGAACTCTGCGGTCTGATGTGCATCAAGTCGGCCCATGAGGCGAATGGTCAATCTCATCGCAAGACCATCCTCGTCCCGGAATCCGCCCACGGCACCAATCCGGCGACGGCGGCGTTGTGCGGATATGCGGTGGAGGCGATCCCGGCTAACGCCGAAGGCCGCGTCGATGTGGCGGCGTTGAAGGCGCACCTGCGTCCCGAAATCGCAGCGGTGATGATCACCAACCCCAACACCTGCGGCCTGTTCGAGCGCGACTGTATCGACATCGCCAAGGCCGTGCATGACGCCGGCGCCTATTTCTACATGGACGGCGCCAACTACAACGCCATCGTTGGGCGCCTGCGTATCGCCGATCTGGGCGTCGATGCCATGCACATCAACCTGCATAAGACCTTCTCCACACCCCACGGCGGCGGCGGACCAGGTGCAGGCCCCACGGTGCTATCGGCGAAGCTCGCTCCCTTCGCGCCGGTGCCGATGGTGGTCAAGGTCGGCGAACGCTACGACGCCGAAGAGCACGCGGGCTTCGGTGCGGCCAAACAAAGCTATGGCCGCATGAAGGGCTACCACGGCCAATTCGGCGTCTTCGTGCGCGCGGTCTCTTATATGATGGCCATGGGCATCGACGGCCTGCGCCAGGCCTCGGGCGATGCGGTGCTCAACGCCAACTACCTACTGGCGCGATTGTCGGAAGAACTCACGCCGGCCTTCGACGGCCCCTGCATGCACGAAGCGGTATTTGACGACCGCTTTCTCAAGGGCACAGGCGTCACGACTCTTGATATCGCCAAGGCGCTGATCGACGAAGGCGTGCATCCGCCGACGATGTATTTCCCGCTGGTGGTCCACGGTGCGCTGCTGATGGAGCCCACCGAAACCGAAAGCAAGGCGACGCTGGACGGTTTTATCGAATCGCTCTTGCACCTGGCGCGCAAAGCCAAAAGCGGCACGGCGGAAGCCGACTTCAAGGCCGCTCCCATGTATTCGCCCCGCCGCCGGCTCGACGAAACCAAAGCCGCCCGCAAACCGATCCTGCGCTGGCTGCCGCCTGCAGATGGAAATGGTGCAAAGCAGGCGGCGGAGTAAGTGTAGACAGGCATAGTGCCTTGGGACGAGCTTTGCTACGGCAACACCGTTAATGGCCTGCTCAAACGAACGTGGGAACTGTCACCAAAAACCGAGATCCAACGTTTGTTGGAACTGACGCTATGGTGCCGTTCAGACCCGAGACCAGGCTCAACAGGACTTGCATGCCCACACCGCGGCCGGTCACACCGAGGCGAAAGTCTGCGGGAAGCCCGTTGCCGTCGTCGCAGACCTCAACTTCGAGCTTGCGAGCCGTCGCTGTTGCTGTGACCCGGCACTTTGCATCGACCCCGGCGTGCTTCACGCAGTTGGTCAATAACTCCGTCAAGATCAGACCGATCTGCGCAGCTTTACCGGCGCTCATGTAAAGCGGATCGCCTCCGTTTGCCTTGAACGCGAATACCACGCCGCTGTTGCTGTGCGTTGTGGCATCGAAATCCGAGCACAATTCGCCCATAAACTCACCAAGGTCGATCATCTCGCTATCGTCCACCCGGCAAAGTTTCCGGTGTGTTAGCCCGATCTTGTAAATATCGTCCGCCACTTCGTTGAGTATGGCGCGCGCTTCGGCTGAATGCGTCTGGCGGGCGCGAATAAGCAATCTGCTGGCCGCGATTTGCAGACTGTTCGCGATCCGGTGGTTGCCTTCCCTGAGAAGCGCGGTCTGCAGGCATGTTCCGCAGTTACCTGTGTTCGCGCCGGGTCCCAT
>CANJPG010000037.1 GCA_947476065.1 Fidelibacterota bacterium | reverse complement strand
GGGGAACAGAAGCTGACACGTCCGTTCAGGCGATCGAGGCGGTAGACGATGCCGTTCTCCGACCGCGTGGATGGAATAAGCATGAAACGGTTGCCGAACAGGCCCACAGTTCCCACCGTGAGGACCAGCAGCACCGAACCGATGACCATGGCGCGCGAAAGGCCAGTAGGCAGAATGCCGGTTTTCGGCGGCGCGGCCGGAAGGACGGCTTCGTCGCTGTCCGCTTCCTTGCCTTTACCGGGCGTCGTCTGGACAATGGCCGGGGGCTTTGCGGCTTCATTGTTTTTCATCGTCTTCTCCACAGTTCGCCTTCCTGGAACTCCAGTAGGCCAACGAACTATGGCGATGACGCGAAAAGCGCGCATTGATACGCATCAATACGCTGAACAATTGCAGACTCGGGAAATTGCAGCGAGCTAGGCCGCCTTAGTGCACGCTTACCGAAGCGGGCGGCAGCTGGCCGACTTTGGCCAGCAGGTATTCGATGTCGTCGTCTTCGAAGGCTACGCCCAGGGATTCGTACTGGGTCAGCACGCGTTCGATGATGCGGCGCGAATAGCGCTCGGGGTCTAGATCCAGACCGTCGAGTTCGGTTTGGGCCACCACGTCGAGGGCGGCCTGCACTGCCGGCAGATAGGAGACGGGCAAGCCGGCCTTGGCCCAGATGGTCTTGAGGCCCAAGCGGCCCGGATCGTGGATCAGCACACGGGCATTGCCGACCGGAACCGTCGCCAGAGCCGCAACGGCGTGTTCGAAGAAGCGCATGTTGCCCATGCAGACGGCGCGCAAGGACAACGAGGCCGTCAGGCGCTGGTTGTCCTTCAGTTGGCTGACAAGCGCGGCGAGGCCCTGCTCGCTGACGCCCATGGCGATGCCGACAGTCGCGCGCTCGCGGCTTTGCAATACGAGGTCGAGGGCCAGGTCGGGAGAAATCTTGTGGCTGGCGAGCAGATGGGCGCGCAGGTGATCGGCCACGTGCGTGACCAAGCGTTCGGCCACGGTGATCGGTAATACATTGCGGTGAACCAGCGGTGCCTGGATGGCTTCGCTATCGCCGAATTTATCGACCACCTTGTGCAGGGTGGGTTCGGCGAGGTCCGCACCCGGATTGGCCAGCAGCTTGGCGACAACGCTTTCCGAGCCCACATCGACGATGGCCGCCGACACGCTGGCCTCGACCTGCTTGCGCCCGACGATAGCGTCGAGGCGCTGCGGCGAGCCCTGGCTCTTGACGATTTGGACGAGATCGTCGGCCGTCAGCACTTCGGAGACGCTGAGGACCGGCAGAGCAACGGAATCCACGTCCTTGGCCAAGGCGACGGCGACGTCGTGGGGCAGCAAGGGGTTGTGCTTGAGGTTGGCCGACAGCGCCTCGCGCACGCGCACTTCGGCATCGCGCACCATGGCGCGGAAAATCTGTTCGGCGATTTGGAGTTCGATCGGGCTGAAACTCGAGGTATTGAACTGCTGGGCGAGCTTCGCCACGGTTCCCGCACGGGCCGCAGGCGACGGGTCTTGCGCCAGCCGATGAACATCATCCATGGAAAGTCCCGCCACAGCCGTCCCCTTAGCCGATCTCGCCCAATGTCGACTGGCAAAGCCCACCAATCCGACACCGGCAACCGAGTTTATCGTCCAGAAGTTGTATTGTTAGCGTAAAACGAAACAAATTACACCCATAAAAAGGCCGGAAATCGGCGCGAAAGCATTAGAACCCAACGGATTAGCCGTTCATCACCTCAAAAATGGCCTGGCCATATACAACCAATAGACAGGGCAATTTGCACCTCGGGTCTCCACATCCTGAGAGGTCTGGCCCCACGCCCCTCCCGTTCCAACGCCGCCGCGGGGTGGTGGTTGCACACCTGGCCCCCCAGTTGGTCGCCTAGGACTGTTACATAGGCGGGGACGCCGGAGCGGCAGTTAAGCTTGCGCGGGGGCCTCGGTTTAGGGTCACTTAGCTGACGGGAATTTGTGGGGATTTTATGGTCACAGCGAGATGAGGAACCGCTTCACGCAGCTGATCCTCGGCGCCATGGTGCTGGGGATCGTCACCGGCTTCCTGCTGAATGCCAACCTCGACCCCGATGCCGCCAAAACCGTGGCCGGCTATTTCTCGATCATCACCGATCTGTTCCTGCGGCTGATCAAGATGATCATCGCGCCCCTGGTGCTGACGACATTGATCGTCGGCATCGCGCACATGGGCGACAGCGGCAGCGGCGACAGCCCCTCGCTGGGCCGCGTCACCGCACGCACGCTGGGCTGGTTCGTCTGCGCGTCCTCGGTGTCGCTGCTGCTCGGCCTGTTTATGGTCAACCTGCTGCAGCCGGGCGTCGGGCTCAACCTGCCCTTGCCCGACGAGCATGCCGCCGCGGTGCTGCAGGGCTCGGCCCTCAACCTGAAAGACTTTGTGACGCACCTGGTTCCCCGCTCCATCGCCGAGGCCATGGCCACCAACGAGATTCTGCAAATCGTGGTCTTTGCGGTTTTTGTGGGCGTCGCCTGCACCAAGCTCGGCCATCACGGCAAGGTCGTCGCCGAGTTTGCCAACAGCGTCGCCAACGTCATGCTGCGCGTCACCAGCTATGTGATGCGCGCGGCGCCCTTTGCCATCTTCGCCGCCATCGCCGCCGCCGTGACCACCAACGGGCTCGACATCCTCGTCACCTACGGCAAATTCATGGGCGGCTTCTACCTATCGCTGCTGATCCTGTGGTTGCTGCTGGCACTCGCTGGTCTTGTCATCGTCGGCCCGCGCATCCGTCGTATGTTCGCGCTCATCCGCGCGCCTATTCTGTTGGCCTTCTCGACCGCCTCATCGGAGGCGGCCTATCCGAAAACTCTTGAGGGCCTCGAGCGTTTTGGAGTGACCAAGCGCATCGCCAGTTTTGTATTGCCGATTGGCTACTCGTTCAATCTCGACGGCTCGATGATGTACTGCACGTTTGCTGTACTCTTCATCGCCCAGGCCTACGGCATCCACGTGCCGGTCGGCGACCAGATCAGCATGCTGTTATTGCTTATGGTGACCAGCAAAGGCATGGCCGGCATGCCGCGCGCCTCGCTGGTGGTGATCGCGGCCACACTCACCACGTTCAAGCTGCCGGAAGCCGGCCTCTTGCTCATCCTCGGTGTCGACCAGTTCCTCGACATGGGCCGCAGCGCTACCAATGTCGTCGGCAACGCCGTGGCGACGACGGTGGTAGCCAAATGGGAAAAGGAACTCTTCAGCGAGCAAACAGCCGCAGCCATTGCTTCGCCGGATAAGTCATAGGGCCTAGTGCTTGGACTCGTAAGCGTCGTGCACGTGCTTGCTGATGTATGTGGCCAAGCCGGCGCCGTCGCGCGCCAGGGCTTTCATACGCTCCACGTGTTCCGCGCCGGTGCGCGCATAGGAATAGCGGTAGGTGCCGTCGGCAAAACGCACGTCGATGTGCCGGGCGGCGACTTCGTAGCCGCGGATAGGGGAATCGCCATGCCTATTTCCATAGCGTTCCATGACAAAGACTCGCGGCAGCGGCATATCAGTGCTGGATCTTTTCCGGCTTAGGCTCGAAGCCGAAGACGCTGGGTTCGTAGCCGTAGATATTGGCGCTGATGTAGGGACCGAGGCCCCGGCCTTTGCGGGCCAGCTCCTTCATGCGCTCCACATGATCGCGGCCGGGCGTAGTGTGCGAATAGCGATACACCGCCGAATCGGCATACTGGACATCGATGTAAGACGGTTCGATGGCGAAGGCCTTGATGGCTTCCTGCCCGTCCAGATTTTTATAATCTTCCATATCCCACCCTCACATATTGCTTCGGAAGGGCTAACGGTGGGACCGGGGTTTTGTTCGCCTATGAGGTGCCGCGATCCTGAAGAATCATCGCCGCACCCTTTTCGGCGATCATGATGGTTGGCGCATTGGTGTTGCCCGAGGTGATCGACGGCATCACCGAGGCGTCGATAACACGCAGCCCGTCTATGCCGTGCACATGCAGGCGCTCGTCCACCACGGCCAGAGGGTCCTGTCCCATGCGCGCGGTGCCGACCGGGTGATAGATGGTGGTGCCCACCGAGGCTGCCGCCACGGCCAGGCTTTCGTCGTCCTGCGCGCCGCCGCCGAAGCCCATGCCCGGCACATATTCCTGGGGCTGGAACGGCGCCAGCGGGGCCTGCGCCACGATCCGGCGCGTCAGGCGCAGCATGTCGGCGGCCACGCGGCGGTCTTCGGGATCGCTGAGAAAATTGGGATCGATGCTGGGCGCCGTACGTGCGTCGGGCGCGGTGGCGTGGACCGAGCCGCGGCTGCGCGGGCGCAGGTTGCACGGCAGAATGGTGAAGGCCGGAAAGCTGTGCAGCGGATCTCCGAACTTATCGAGGCTTAAGGGCTGGACGTGATACTGCACGTCGGGCGTTTCCATGGCCGCGCTGGAGCGGGCGAAGAATCCCAGCTGGCTGGGCGCCATGGACATGGGGCCGGTGCGCTTCAAGATGTATTCGAGCCCGACCATGGCCTTGCCGAACACATTCTTCAGCTTCTCGTTCAGCGTCACGTTCTGCGCGTTGATTTTGTAGATGCAGCGGTGGGCGAAATGATCCTGGAGGTTCTCGCCGACGCCCGGCAGGTTGTGGACGACATTCACGCCGAGGTTTTGCAGCCGCGCTGCGTCGCCGACACCCGAGATCTCCAGCAGCTGCGGCGAGCCCACCGCCCCGCCCGAAAGAATTACGCTGACGCGAGCTTTGGCGACCTTGGGGGCATTGTCCTGGCTGTATTCGACGCCGACGGCGCGTTTGCCTTCGAACAGCACACGCGCGACCTGGGCCTTGGTGTGGATGACGAGGTTGGCGCGTTTGCGCGCGGGCTTGAGGAAGGCATCCGCCGCGCTCCAGCGAAAGCCGTTTCGTTGGGTGACACGGTAATAGCCGCCGCCGACTTCATCGCTGTTGGTGAAGTCGGCGCGCTCGGGAATGCCCGCCGCCACGCCCGCCGCCAGCACCGCGTCCAGCAGGTCCCAGCGCAGGCGCTGGCGCTCGACCCGTAACTCGCCGCCGACGCCATGATCGCCGACGGCGCCTTCGGAATAGTCCTCCGACTTCTTGAAATAGGGCAGCACGTCTTCAGCGCCCCAGCCGATGTTGCCCAGCTGACGCCACTGATCGTAATCGCGCTTCTGGCCGCGGATATAGAGCATGCCGTTGACCGACGAACTGCCGCCGATGATGCGCCCGCGCGGATAGTTCATCGACCGCCCGCCGATAGACGTCTGCGGCGCGGTGCGGAAGCGCCAATCGGTGCGCGGGTTGCCCATGCAGTAGAGGTAGCCCACCGGGATATGCACCCAGTGATAGTTATTGTTGCCGCCGGCTTCCAACAGCAGAACCCTGCTTTTGCCGTCGGCCGTCAGGCGATTGGCCAGCACGCAGCCCGCACTGCCCGCGCCGACGATGATGTAGTCGTAGGTGTCTTCGGTGGTCTCGGTCATGGGACCGAGTTTATCTCAGAAAAGATGCGGCACAAACCGGCTGCGATTGTGGGTAATCAGGCTGACATCCTCGCGGATGCCGATACCGCGGGGCTGGCCGGCGACGACCCAGCTGCCGATAACGGCATTATGAATCTGGCCTTGATCGTCCGCGCCCTGGGCCAAGGGTGCCAGGGCTTGATAGACGTAGCCTTCGGCGCCGTAGGGCCCTTCCATCGTCGCCAAGGGTGCTCCGGCTAGGGCCCCGCCCTCGCCCAGTGTGGCGATGGAGATATTGGCGCCCTCTCGGCCCAGCAGCGGCTTGGCGACAACCGTCGCGCCCGGCGCGAAGGCCGTGCGCTCCATGAAGGCCGGCAGCAGATTGGGATGGTCGGGATACATCTCCCACAACAGCGCCAGCATGGCCTTGCTGGAGAGCAACATCTTCCACGCGGGCTCGATCACCGTCAGGCGCTTTTCTTTCACGAGATGCGCAAGGCGCGGTCCGAATTCATCGGACAGCAGCCAGTCCCACGGAACGATCTTGAACAGCGCGGTGATCTCAGTGTCCTGCAGATCGGCGAAGTGGCCGTCCAACTCGCCCCGCGCATCGAGGGGCGCGGCCCAGCCGATATCACCTGCAGCAATGGTCTTGGCGGTCCAGCCGCCTTCGAGGGCCGTATCCAACATATAGTTCAGCGTGCCTTCGTCCTCGGCGTGGGGCGTGAGGCACGTCAGATGCAAGGTCGCCGCGGCGGTGTCGCTTTGCGGAAAATTCTCGCGCAAGGCCGTCCAGCCTTCGACCAGGCCCTCGTGAATGGAGTTGAACTGGTCGCGGCCGGGGAAGCGCTCTTCCAGCCAGGTCCACTGCACCACAGCGGCTTCGTAAAGCCCCGTCGGCGTGTCGGCGTTATATTCGAGCAGCTTGGGCGGACCTTTGCCGTCATAGGCGAAATCGAAACGGCCGTAGATGCTGGGCTGGTCTTCTGCGCGGCGTGCCCAGGATTCTTCAATGAACGCGCAAGCCCGCGCATCAAAGCCGAAGTGCGGCAGCAGCTTGCGTTTGATGGCCGCGTCAGCCGCCGCCAGGCACATCTCATGCAATTCGGCGGTGGCAGCTTCCAGCGTGTCCACTTCATCGGACGTCAATTCCCAATAGGCGCTTTCGTCCCAATAGGTTCCGACAGGATCAGTATCTGTGGGGGCTGAATGCCAGTCGAAGCCCAAAGCCTCGACCTTGGTCTTCCAGTCGGGCCGCGGCGCGATGGAAACCCGCTTCACGCGTTACGAGCCGCCGCTGAAACCGCGCGCGCTGCCGCCGAAGCCGCCGCGCGATGTCGGCGCCATGGCGATTCCGCGCGAGCCCAGCGACGTGGTGCCGGGCGCGGTGCGACCGATGGGGCTGCCGCCGGTATAGAGATAGCCGTTGCGGTCGCCGTAGACCGGACGGCCCGCCGGCGCGGCGGTGCCGGCCTGACGCGGCGCGTTCTGCGTTTGATTGGGCGCCCCTTGAGGAGGGAGGCCGTAGCCGCCCATCATACCGCCGCCGCCGAAACTGCGGGCCATCAGGTAGCCCATCATCATCGGCATGAAAAAGCTGCCCGAGCCACCTTCGCGGTTGACGACTTGGCCCACTTCGCAGACCTGATAACCGGCGGCTTCGCATTCTTCGCGGGTTGTGAACTTGGGCGCCTGTTTGACGTGCTCGGCCTTGGCGGTTTCGAAGCCCGCCTGGCACTCGGCCGGGTCCCGCTCGGCGGCACAGGCTTCGGCGCTCGGGTACAAGGTCTCGTCCTTGCCGGTCATGACGTTGTTGTCGTCGCAGCTCGCCAAAGCGGAGAGCGCGGCACCGGCCAGAAGCACGGTTACATAACGGGATTTGCGCATCTTGGGATTCATGACGGTTATATGGGCCTGCCCTGGGTCAATCTCAAGAACTCAAAGCGCCGGCATTTAGAATGCCCATGGCGATGGACAGGCTGCCCAAAAGGATGCCGTAAGCCTTTTTGTCGGCCTCCAATCCCTCGTGCAGCCCCGGGATCATCAATTTGACGACGAAATACACTAATAACTGGCCAATCAGCCCGATTCCGCCCCAGGCCGCCAGTTCTACAACCTCAAACGTCGATGACGCGGTGCTGTACAGCACCAGCGCCATCCCGATCGCCGTACCGCCGAAGCTGTAAGCCGCCGCCGCGTTGCCCGCCCTGATCAACCGGATCTCGTGGTGCGCGGTGATCATCACATAGATGGTCATGGCCACCACGAACAGCGCGAAGGCCGTGCCGAGGAAGGCGAGGTAGAGCGGAAGGGCGGCGAACATGAATGCTCCTATTTTCCGTCGAAAGCTTTCTGCAGCTTGGCGATATCGAGTTTGATCATCTTCATCATCGCCATGGCGGCACGGCCCGCGGCGGCTTTGTCTTTAGACGTCATCATCTTGGTCAGCGCCTTGGGCGTGATCTGCCAGCTGAGGCCGTACTTGTCCTTTAGCCAGCCGCAGGCTTCATAGGTGCCGCCCTTGCCCAACGCTTTCCAGTACCTATCGACCTCCGCCTGGTCATCGCAGCTGACGACAAGAGAGAAGGAATGATTGAAGGCCTCGCCGCCGCTAGCCTTCATCGCCCTGAAGGGTTTGCCGAACAGCGTGAACTCCACCACCTCGACCGACCCGGGCGGCCCGCTCGGGCTGTCGGCGTTCATGACGGCAACGTTGCGGACTTTGGAATTAGGGAAAATCGAGCAGTAGAAACGCGCGGCTTCCTGGGCCTTTTCGGCGTACCAGAGGAAGGGGGTGATTTTGGAAATTTGGGCCATGGGTCCTCTCCTGTGTGGGCGTCACCGCGGCGGTGACGCCTATAAGACGTTCTCCCCCCCGCGCTTTGCTACAGCCGTCTTCAAAAAATCCCGGGCCCATCATAGGGGCTGGCAAACAGACTACAAATGCAACTAATGTAACGGCTTACGACACTTTTATGGCAGGGGACGCCGCCGCGATGGATCTCAAAAAGCATATCCGCCAGATTCCCGATTTTCCCAAGCCGGGCATCAATTTCTTCGATATTTCGACCCTGATCGGCCACCCCGAGGCTTGGCGCACGGCCGTAGACCGCATGGTCGCGTTGCTCAGGCCCTGGAAGCCCGACATCTTGGCGGCCATCGACGCCCGCGGCTTCCTGGTCGCCGCTCCGGTGGCGATCCCCCTCAACTGCGGCGTCCTGATGATCCGCAAGTCCGGCAAACTGCCCGGCAAAGTGAAGTCCCACAGCTATGGCCTGGAATACGGCACCGACGTCATCGAGATCCAACATGATGCCGTCAAGCCCGGCCAGCGCGTGGTCATCCTCGACGACCTGCTGGCAACCGGTGGAACGCTGATGGCCGCCGCGAAACTGATCCGTGACAGCGGCGGCGAAGTTGTTGGTGCCGCGGCCTTGATCGAACTCAGTTTCCTCAAAGCCCGCGCCAAGCTCGACATGCCGTTCGAGGCGCTGATGAGCTACGACAGCGAATAAAAAGAATCCCCCGCACGCTTGCGCGTGCGGGGGAGCCAGCCTCAAACCTTAGAAGTTGTAGCGCACACCCACCAGGGCATTGTGGCTGCGGTCGTCGTGGCGGCTCGCGACGGCGCCTGCGGGCGTGCCGGCGAACTTGTTCTGCTCGAGCCCGATGTAGCGATACTCGACGAAGGCCTCCATGCGCTCCGTAATGGCCTTCGATACGCCGGCGATGCCCTGCCATTGGAAGGCGAGGTCACGTTGGGTGAAGTTGGCCGTGCCTGCCGGGAAAGTCAGCGAAGCGCCGCCCTGCACACCGCTCCACTTGTTCCAGCCAACGCCCGCGCCCGCGCCGACATAGGGACGGAAGCTGCCCCAGTCGCCGATGTCGAACAGCACGTTGCCCATCAGACCCATGACGCGCTGTTTACCAGCGGCGTTGGCGCCCGCAATGGTATCGACATTGGCCTTCCGGTAGTTGAACTCGGCTTCGGTGCGCACGATGTTCGACCAGCGATAGCCAAGCGCGCCCGACAGAATGTAGCCGGTGTCGAACGCGGTATTGGCGTTGGTGAACGCGCCGGCGGCCGTGTTGTGATAGGTGACATTGGAGCTGGACGAAAAATTGGCGCCCGCCGCGACACTCACATAGGTGCCCCGCTCTAGATCTTGCGCCGCGGCCGGAAACGCGCCCAGCGCCGACACGGAAATTGCGGCAACAGCCGATAACAGCGCGAATTTCGTGTTCTTCATAACAAACTCCATTTTGTTTTTTAAGAGAGACCGCACCCGGCCTTTCAGTGCAGGTGTATGCCGGGTGCGGTCGTGCGCCCGCGAACGTGAAATGCGAGCACGTGGAGCCAACGCGAGTGACATTGTGAAAGTTCGGCGACGCGGCGCGCTTGGTGCGCGACTGTGACCCCGAAGACGCAACTTCACGCGCATAGGTCGCGCGCGTACGCCGATGGGTCAGCTATGGATGCAGAAGTGCGGCGAAGATGTGGCGGGTGTAACACGCGCGCCTGCTGGCGTGTTGATGCACTTCACAACCATGCAGGGCGAATATTTCTACTCTGTCGTCCTGGGGCTAGTCCCCAGGACCCATCTTGAATGAGGTTCCTACTGGCGTGATCTGCACAACGCCATTGCGCCGCGTTGGTTGGCCGCCTTGATCCTGGGCACAAGGCCCAGGATGACATCAGCGACGAATACCTTATGCCGCTTCGCCGGCGCTATCGAGGGCATAACCAGCCGCACGGACCGTGCGGATGACATCGGCGCCGTTATTGGTGTTGAGCGCCTTGCGCAGGCGGCGGATATGCACATCGACCGTGCGCGGCTCGACATAGATGTCCGGACCCCAGACGCCGTTCAGCAATTCCTCGCGGCTGAACACCGTGCCGGGACGCTCCATCAGATACTGCAGCAAGCGGAACTCGGTAGGGCCTAAGTGAATGAACTTGCCGCCGCGGCTAACCTTATGCGCATCGAGATCGAGCATGATGTCGCCGAAATTAAGCTGGCCTTTGGACTGGGAGGGTTTCGCGCGGCGCAGCAACGCCCGCACGCGGGCCACCAGTTCGGGCATCGAGAACGGCTTGGTCATATAGTCGTCGGCGCCGACGTTGAGTCCGCGCACCTTGTCGGTCTCTTCGGTGCGCGCCGTCAGCATGATGATCGGCACGCTGCGGGTCTCGGTTTTTCGCCGCAGCTGGCGGCAGACTTCAATGCCGGACATACGCGGCAGCATCCAGTCGAGGATCACGGCGTCCGGCGGCGTTTCGTTGGCGACCGTCACGGCTTCCTCGCCGTCGGTGGCTTCGGTGACGTTGTAGCCCTCTTTCTCGAGGTTATACCGCAGCATCGTGACCAAAGACGGCTCGTCTTCGACGATCATGACCGTTGGTTTCATTGCTGTTCTCCAGTCCTAAAATAAAAGCACATACACACTCAGCCGAAGCGCCCCGTGACATAGTCTTGTGTTTTTGAAGACTTAGGGATTTGGAAGACCACTTCGGTTTCACCGTATTCAATCAAGCGGCCGAGATACATGAAGGCGGTGTTGTCGGAGACGCGGGCCGCCTGCTGCATGTTGTGGGTGACGATCACCACCGTATATTGGCCGGCCAAGTCGTTGATCAGATCCTCGATCTTGGCGGTGGCAATGGGATCAAGCGCCGAGCACGGCTCGTCCATCAGCAGTACTTCGGGGTCGGCGGCGATGGCCCGGGCGATGCACAGGCGCTGCTGCTGGCCACCGGACATGCCGAGCGCACTTTGGTTGAGGCGGTCCTTGACTTCGTTCCACAGGGCGGCGGCCTTCAAGGCGCGCTCGCAGGTCTCCTCCAGCAGGGCCTTGTCGCGCACGCCGTCGACCTTCAGCGGATAGATCACGTTCTCGTAAATCGACATCGGGAACGGATTGGGTTTCTGGAACACCATGCCCATGCGTTTCCTGAGCGCGATCACGTCCGCGGTGCGGGCGTAGATGTCCTCGTCGTGCAGCCTGATCTCGCCGGTGATCTTGAGCCCGTCCACCAGGTCGTTCATGCGGTTGATGCAGCGTAGCAGGGTGGATTTGCCGCAGCCGGAAGGGCCGATCAGCGCCGTGACCAGACCCTTTTCCACCGTCATCTGCACATTGTGCAGGGCCTGCGTCTGGCCATACCACAGGCAAAGGTCATTGATGGCCACGACCGTACCATTGCCGCCGGACTTGACGTGATAGACCGTGGGCTGCGTTGCGGTGTCGATGCGTGCGGCGACGGCAGTGTTCGAATTCATACCAACCCCAACCCTAGAACTGACTTCCGGCGAACCGCTTCTTCAGGCGGCTGCGCACGATGATCGCGGTCGCGTTCACCAGCGTCACCAGCGCGATCAGCAGCACCGTGGTGACGAAGACCATCGGCTTGCCGGCCTCGGCGTTGCGCGACTGGAACCCGACGTCGAAAATATGGAAACCCAAATGCATGAACGAACGCTCAAGGTGCACATAGGGAAAAAAGCCGTCGATGGGTAGCTCGGGCGCCAGCTTGACCACGCCCACCAGCATCAGCGGTGCGACTTCGCCCGCGCCGCGCGCCATGGCGAGAATGATGCCCGTCATGACGCCTGGCATGGCCCGCGGCAGAACGATGTAGCGAATGGTCTGCCACTTGGACGCGCCGCAGGCCAGTGAGCCTTCACGCATCGAGCGCGGCACCGCGGCCAGGGCCTCTTCGGTGGCCACGATGACCACCGGCACGGTGAGCAATGAAAGCGTCAGCGCCGACCATAACAGGCCGCCCGTGCCAAACGTGGGGTTCGGCAGGCGCTCGGGATAGAACAGCGCGTCGATGGAGCCGCCCAGCACATAAGCAAAGAAGCCCAAGCCAAAGACGCCGTACACAATCGAGGGTACGCCCGCCAGGTTGTTGACCGAAATGCGCACAAAGGCGACCAGGCGGCCCTGCTTGGCGTATTCGCGCAAGTAGAGCGCGGTGAGGATGCCGAAGGGCGCGACCACCAACACCATCAGTAAAGTCATCGCTGCGGTGCCGAAGATCGCCGGGAACACGCCACCTTCGGTATTGGCTTCGCGCGGCTCGTCGCTCAGGAATTCGGCCCAGCGCGAGAAATACACGCCGACCTTCTGGGCAAGGCTCAAATCGTTGGCGGCATAGGCGCGCACGAGCGCGGAGAACGGGATGGTTTTCTCGCGCCCGCCGATTTCAGCCAGCGTCAGGGTATTGCGCGCGTCCACTTCGCGCAGCTTGGTGACATCGGCGGTGGCAGCATCGTAGCGACGCTGCAAATCGACCGAGACCTCGGCCAGATTGTCCTGGGCGGCTTTATACGCAGCGCTGGTCTTGCCGGCGCTGATCTCGACCTTGCGTACCTTCAGGCGCTCTTGCTCGAGCTCGTGGTTGACCGCACCGATCTGCCCGCGTTCGAGCTTGCGGATGGCGGCCGCACGGTCGCGGGCATCGGCATGGGCTTTCTCGAAGGCGGTTGCGCCCAAGCCGGTGAAGGCCTGCTCGGCGCCGTCGATGGTGAAGGACTTCACGGTGCCGACGAAGGGGCCCCACTCGGCGCGCTCGACGAAAATCAAATTCTTCGGCTGCTCGAACTTAGCCACGGCGAAATCTGGTACCCAGCGGAAATCCTCGCCGTAGATATCGAAGTTGCCCAGGCGATAGAGCGTGCGGTTGGCGTAGCCGTTGGCATCCTTGATGCGCGCCTGCCATTCGGGCGACAGGGCCGCCAGCTCCTCGGCGGTCGGCTTGAACAATTCGCTGCGGAACGGCTCGCCCGCCGTCACTGTGCCGTCGATGCCGGTGACCACGATGATGGGCTTGGGAATAAACGTCGCCACGCCGTTGGAGAACACCAGCGCGAGGAAGCCAAGTATCATAATGATACCTATGGCCAGCGCGCCGCCCAGGCTCCACAGGGCGGGCTCGCCGCGGCTGCGCATGTCGGTGCGGCGCACCGTCGCGGTCGACATGGCGGAGGTTTCAGCTGGCATGTGAATAGTGTCGGCCATGGCGCTCATTATACCCCAACCCTCACAACTGGGCCGTACGTTTGCGGAACCGCTGGCGCACCAATTCTGCCAGTGTATTGACCACAAACGTGATGACAAACAGCGTCAGCGCGGCCAGGAAAAGCATGCGGTACAGCGTCGAATCCCGCACGGCTTCCGAGAGTTCCACGGCGATATTGGCTGACAGCGCGCGCAGACCGTTAAAGACGTTCCATTCCATCAGCGGCGTGTTGCCGGCGGCCATGACCACAATCATGGTCTCACCGACGGCACGGCCCATGCCCACCATGATGGCCGAGAAGATGCCGCTCATGGCCGTCGGCACAATCACGCGCGTCGCCGTCTGCCAGGGCGTCGCGCCACAGGCGAGGCTCGCGGCGCGCAGGTGTTCGGGCACGGTGTTCAAGGCGTCTTCCGAGATGGTGTAGATGATGGGAATTACGGCAAAGCCCATGGCGAAGCCGACCACCAGCGTAT
This sequence comes from Fidelibacterota bacterium, assembly GCA_947476065.1. Lineage (GTDB taxonomy): Bacteria > Pseudomonadota > Alphaproteobacteria > Rhodospirillales > Rhodospirillaceae > SHVO01. The sequence goes on along the minus strand of CANJPG010000037.1, from coordinate 17,696 downwards.
TGCGCTGAACGTAAGTTCCGACCACGCCGCCGCGTGGATCAATGCCCAGGCCCACAAGGGCGAAAGCCACCGCCGTGGCGATGACGCCGGCGATGATCAGCATGGCCACCCAGCCGGCGAAATCGACGACACCCGCCCTTGTGCGGTCTTCGCCGCGCAGGATGAAGCCGAGGTTGCGCGTCACAATATCATTGCTGCCCAGATAGACCGCGGTGAAGGCGAAGGGGAAGGCGATCAGCGCCGTGAAGGGCACCGACGAGCCCACGCTGCCATTGGCCCAGGCCTTGAGGTCGCCGCCGAAGAAGACGGTCTCGAACACAGGTGCGCCGAGAAAAGCGAGCGTGCCGAAGACCGCGAGCGAGACAAAAATCAGCGCAAACTTGGGCAGGCCGCCGTAACGCAAGGCAATGCGGCTGGGCAGCAGCTGCCAGAGATAGGCGCTGAAAAACAAGCCGGCCGGTATCACCACAAAGCCCAGGAAGATTGCCGCGATCCAGGTCTCGACGATCGGCGCCAGGATCAAGGCGGCGATAAAGCCCAGCACCACCGACGGCAGCGAGGCCATCAGCTCCATGGTCGGCTTGACCACCGCGCGCACCTTGGGATGCACGAACTCGGAGGTGTAGATGGCTGCCCCCAGGGCGATGGGGATGGCGAACAGCAGCGAGTAGAAGGTCGCCTTCACCGTGCCGAAGATCAGCGGGATCAAGGACAGCTTGGGCTCGAAGGCATCGGTGCCCGAGGACGACTGCCAGGTGTAGCCCGGCGCCGGATAGCCCTCGTACCAGACCTTGCCGAAAATGGTTTTCAGCGTGGTCTCGGGATGGGGCGCAGAAATGTCCCAGGCATAGACCTTGCCGTCGTCGGCCACCGCCAGCACGCCGTTCTCGCGTGGGGCCAGGGCAATCGCATGATAGCTCGGCTTACCTTCGGCCGGCTTCAGCTTCAGCAAGGTCTGTTCGCTGGTGGAATGACGCAGCCAGATTTCGCCCTTGGCATCGGCGGTGACGAACATCTTGCCGCGCTGGGAGGCGTCCATTGCCACCACGGCACTGCCGTGTTTTTCCATCTCATGCGCACGGGTGAGCACATAGCCGTCGCTGTTCTTGGTGGTGCCGTCCTGCAAGCGGAAGAAGGTATTCACCGAGCCGTCGGAGCCGGCGACCACCAGCGACTGCTCGCCTATGAGAAAGCTGATGGCGCCCACGGTGACGTCGCCCGGCAGGAGGTCGATGGTCTCGGCCAGCTGCGGCACATCGAAAGCGCGGGTGTCGTAGCGATAGACCACGCCGCCAGCGTCGACGACATAGACCTGATCGGCCTTGTCGGTCATCAGCACGGTGCGCACCGTGACGCCTTGCGGCAAGCCGGGCAGTTCCGACGAGGTCAGCGACGTCGTCGTGACACCCGTCATCATGTTGGTCTTGGATTCCGAACGGCTTAACCGCCCGATCCCGTTGGCATCAACGGTGACAAAGGAAATGGTTGGACGCTCAGCCGCCCCGCCCATGCGATAGTCCGCAGCGACGATGGCAGTGCCCGCGGGGGCTACCTGCTGCGCGTCGCCGAGGGCAATGTCGATGGACACGCGCCGGGTCTGGTCGGCGCTGACGGCGGTGTAAATAGCCTTGCCGTCGGTAGCGTCCTCATTCGTCAGGCGTCGGAGATCACCGGGTACATCCGCCGTATTGATCACCGCGCCGCCGACTTTGACAGTTGCGAGACGCAACGTGCCGTCGGAAAAGCCAAAAGCAATATCCCGCCCATTTAAGGTGCGCGCGAAGGCCGTCAAGGCCTTGTCGCCGAAATCGTAGGCTGGCACGTCGAGCTGCGTGCCGGTCTTGATGTGGAAGGCGTGCACTTGCCCGGCATCGTCCACCGAAACGCTGAGCGTTTTATATTCGTCGACGATATCCATCAGCGGACGCCCACCGGTAATGGGCTTCTCGACCGTATGGCTGCCATCCACCGAGGCGCCGGTGAACAAAGGCACCACGACGAGCGCCAAGAACAGCATGATGCCGAACACCGCGGCGATGACTCCAAGGCCGCCGATGCGGATCGTCCAATCGGCCACCTTGTCGGCAACGATTACCGACGTCGATGTCTTCATCGAGCGGCGGGGGCGTTTGCCAGCGGGCGTGGTCGTATCGGTCATAGGCTCATCTTCAACATGTAAACGGAGACGGCGCCGGCCTTGACGGCTGCCGGCGCCCTCCGCTTTTCAGCTTTGCCCGGCTTTACTCCAAACCGAGCACCTTCAAATCCTGCACGGCGATGGCCGACGGGATCGGATAGAAGCCGTCCTTGATCACGCCCATCTGGCCCTGCTTCGACAGTACATATTTCACGAACTCGGCGCGCAGCGGCTCGGGCTTCGCGCCCGGTTTCGCGTTCATGTAGATGTAGAGGAAGCGGGTGATGGGATAATCGCCGGCATAGGCGTTTTCGGCGTTGGCCTCGTAGCAGGTCGCGCCGTCTTTGGCCGACAGAGGCACGGTGCGCACGTCGGCGGTCTTGTAGCCTTCGCCCGAGTAGCCGATAGCGAATTTGTCCGAAGCGATGCCCTGCACCACCGCAGACGAGCCCGGCTGCTCTTTCACTGAGTCTTTATAGTCACCGTCGCCCATGGCCACTTCCTTGAAGTAGCCGTAGGTGCCCGAGGCCGAGTTGCGGCCGTAGAGCGAGATGGGCTTGCTCGCCCATTCGCCGGTCAGGCCCAGCTGGCCCCAGGTCTTGATGTCTTCCTTGCCGCCCTTTTTGCGCGCGCGCGAGAAAATCGCGTCGACCTGGGTCAGGCTCAGGCACTTGATCGGGTTGTCCTTGTTGACGAACACCGCAAGCGAGTCCACAGCCACGCGCAGGGCGGTTGGCTTGTAGCCATACTTCTTTTCAAAGTCGTCGACCTCGCCGCTTTTCATCGGGCGCGACATGGGGCCGAACTGGGCGGTGCCGCCGATCATTGCCGGCGGCGCGGTGCCCGACCCCTTGCCTTCGATTTCAATCCGCACGCTGGGATACTCTTTGCCGAAGCCTTCGGCCCACAGCGTCATCAGGTTGTTGAGCGTGTCCGAGCCCACCGACTTCAAGGCGCCTTCAACGCCCGCGGACTTCTTATAGTCCTTGAGCTTGGGATCGACTTCGAGCGCGTGGGCCGAAACAGCGGCGAATGCGCCGGCGGCTACAACAAGGCTCGCAAAATTCTTCAGCATGATATGTGCTCCGTAGAGGGACTCAGGGCCTCAAGACATGACATCAATATCGGCCGATGCCACACCTTTTGTGACTGTTATGTGTAGCTTTTATGACAGTCCGTCCCCCCTCCGCATAACCCACGACACGACCTGTTAGTTCTTTGATAAATAATACATATTTATCCACAGGACGGGCGCTTCCCACCCTACGGACGTAAAACCTTTAAGTCCGTTTGAGGTCAGTCTGGCATCATGGGGTGCGGGCCTTATGATAATCGGGCAACCCAGCCGGGTTGGGCGAGAATCGACCGCTCCCTGGACGGATCCCTGAACGCAGACCCATGCCCAGATTTGCCGCAGCCCTCCTCGCCCTTTTGCTGTGTTCTCCCGTGGCCGCGCAGGAGCTGCGCCCGGCGCGCAAGGTCGAGGCCAATGCCGTCATCTCGGCGGACGATCCCGCCCTGACCATCACCCTGCCCACGTCTGTGCGTTATGTCGGCGCCGACCGCTGGCTCCTCTACGACGTCGCCGATGCCGAACTGCATGTCTTCGTCGAGGCCGATGCCGCCAGGAAGGTTAGCCGCGCCTATTGGATTCAGTTCGAAGCCATCGTGCCCGCGAAGCCTGAGTCCACGTACAACTACGACCGCGATCCGGCCACCACCATCGCCGGGCTGACGTTCAACGTCCGCGCCCGCTTCGGCCCCACCGACGAGCCGACGCGCCCCGGTTCCGACCTCGAACACCTGCGCCGCCTATTGACGAACGCCGGCTACACCCTGCCCGCCGAAGTCATGAACGTGCGCCTCGTCCACCTGCCGACGGCGGACCGGCGTAAGGAACTGATGATCATTTATATGGAAGACTTGGCGCCTACCGGCATGAAGGCCGCGCAACTGGTCATCGACGGCAAACCGGCGCCCGAATGGACGGTGATCGAGAAAGACCTCATCGACCGCGTGCGCGATAATATTACGTTCACGCCCCGGGATTAGTCTGGGGCACGTTCAGCAGCAGACGTATTTTCGCCTCGAGTGCGTGGCAGGTATTGCGAAAGGCCGTCATGCGTCCGTGGCGCGTGCCGACGACCTCCGCCGGGTCGGCGATGTCCCATTGGGCGGTGGCGGGATGACCCGGCCACACCGGACAGACTTCACCGGCCGCTGTGTCGCAGAGGGTGATGATGCGGTCCATCACCGGCGCGCCGGGCGCTGAAAACTCGTCCCAGCTTTTGCTGCGCAGGCCTTCGGTGGGCAGCAGCCGTTGGTTCAAGGCTTCCAGCGCCAAGGGATGCACCGCGTTGTTAGGGAAGTTGCCGGCGCTGAAACCCACGAGGCGGCCCTTGCCCCAGTGATTCATCAGCGACTCAGCCATGATGCTGCGCGCCGCGTTGCCGGTGCACAGGAACAGCACATTTTCGGTCATGGTTCGTTTTCAAGGGGACTCACGTCCCGCAAAAAGCCTTGTGCACCACTTCGTGCGGTTCCGGCGGCAGCGTGTAGCGCTGGGCATCGGGCTGGTCTTCGTAAGGCTGAGCGAGAACAGCATTCAGGCGCTCGAACACCGTGAAGTCGCCGGCCAAGCCCGCGGTGATAGCTTCGGCGACCAGATGATTGCGCGGAATGAAGGCGGGGTTGACGGCCCGCATGGCGGCGCGGCGGTCGGCAGGGTCACTGCCTTCGTCGGCGAGGCGCTCGCGCCAGGCGGGCGCCCAGTCCATGAAGGCGGCGGGATCGGCAAACAGGCGCGCCACATCGGCATCGCGCGCGTCGTCGGCGGCGGCCTCGCACAGCGCGCGGAAGGTCAGCGTGAAGTCGGCGTTGCCGGCATCCATGCGCGCCAGCAGATCGCCGGCCAGGGCGTCGTCGCCCTCCTGTACGGTCCATAATCCCAGCTTGCGGGCGAAACCATTTGAATACGCGGCGTCGAAGCGTTTGGGATACTGCGCCAGCGCTGCATCGGCGATCTTGATCGCGGCGTCCTGATCCTCCGCCAACAGCGGGATCAGCGTTTCAGCAAGGCGCGCCAGGTTCCAGTGGGCGATGCCCGGCTGGTTCGCATAGGCATAACGCCCCCGCGCATCGATGGAGCTGTAGACCGTACCGGGGTGGTAGGCATCCATGAAGGCGCAGGGGCCGTAGTCGATGGTTTCACCGGACACGGTCATGTTGTCGGTGTTCATGACGCCGTGAATGAAGCCCACCAGCATCCAGCGCGCGATCAGCGAGGCCTGGCGGCGGATGACGTTATCGAGCAGCGCGCGGTAGGGCTGCGGATCGCGGGCCGCATCGGGGTAGTGGCGCGCGATGACATAGTCGGCCAGCTGTTTCAGCCCGGCCACGTCGCCCCGGGCGGCGAAGAATTGAAAAGTCCCCACGCGGATATGGCTGGCCGCCACGCGCGTGAACACGCCACCGGGCAAAGGTTCCTCGCGCAGCACATGCTCGCCGGTGGTCACGGCGGCCAGGGCGCGGGTCGTCGGAATGCCCAGCGCCCACATCGCCTCGCTGAGAATGTATTCGCGCAGCACCGGCCCCAGTGCCGCACGGCCGTCGCCCCGCCGTGAATAGGGTGTGGGGCCTGCGCCCTTCAACTGGATGTCGCGGCGCTTGCCGTCGTCGTCGATGACTTCGCCCAGTAGAATGGCGCGCCCATCTCCTAATTGAGGCACGAAGCCCGCGAACTGGTGGCCCGCGTAAGCCATCGCCAGCGGATCGGCGTTTTCAGGCACGGCATTGCCGGCGAACACCGCCAGGGCTTCCGGCGTACGCAGCGCAGCGGGATCGAGGCCCAAGTGACGGGCCAGCTTGTCATTGAGTTTGATAAGACGAGGCGCGGCCACCGGCGTCGGCGATTGGCGCGCATAGAAGTGACCCGGCAGACCGGCGTAGCTGTGATTGAAGGGGAAAAGCGGTTCGCTCATCCCGTCGGCACTCAACCCCTCAGCTTCTTGATGTTGCCAGCGTAGTCCGGCGTGCCGAATACAGCGGTCCCGGCCACCAGCACGTCGGCGCCGGCGGCGATGACGGTCTTGGCGGTCTCGGCGTTGATACCGCCGTCCACTTCAAGCTCGATGTTGCGGCTGCCGATCATCTGCTTCAGCTTTTTGATCTTCTCGACTTGGCTGGCCAGGAACGACTGGCCGCCGAAGCCGGGATTGACGCTCATGACGAGGATAAGGTCGAGTTTATCGAGCACGTACTGAACAACGTCTTCAGGTGTACTTGGGTTCAGCGACACGCCGGCTTTTTTTCCGAGGCCCTTGATGACCTGGAGCGAGCGGTCGAGATGCGGGCCGGCTTCGGCATGCACGGTGATAATGTCGGAACCCGCCTCGGCAAAGGCCGCGATATACGGGTCCACCGGCTGGATCATTAGGTGCACGTCGAGCACCTTCTTGGTGTGCGGGCGCAGGGCCTTGACCACCAAGGGTCCGATGGTGAGGTTGGGCACGAAGTGGCCGTCCATGACGTCCACATGAATGTAGTCCGCACCCGCCGCGTCAATCGCCCGCACTTCATCGCCCAGCTTGGCGAAGTCGGCGGAGAGGATGCTGGGGGCGATCTTGACCATCAGATGTTCCCTATCAAATCCGGGCCTTGATATTGGCCACCACGGCGTCGGCGGTGATGCCGAAGTGTTTGTACAATTCAGGCGCCGGCGCGCTGGCGCCGAAGCTGGTCATGCCGACCGTCGCGCCACCGGGGCCGACGTAGCGTTCCCAGCCGAAGGTGCTGGCGGCTTCGACAGCGATACGCGGCGCGTCGCCGAGCACGCTGTTGCGGTACCCGGGGCTTTGTTTGTCGAACAGCTCCCAGCTCGGCATCGAGACCACGGCAACGTCGATACCCTCGGCCTTCAGTTTCGCGCGCGCGTCCATGGCCAGCGAGACTTCCGAGCCGGTGGCCAGGATGGTGGCGTGACGCTTGCCTTCGGCTTCGGCCAGCACATAGCCGCCCTTGGCGCAGAGGTTCTCGTCGGTATGTGTCGTGCGCAGCGTCGGCAGACCCTGGCGTGTGAGTGCCAGGATCGTCGGCGTGGTCGCGGCGTTGATGGCGATCTGCCAGCACTCGGCGGTTTCCACCGTGTCGCAAGGGCGCATGACGTAGAGATTGGGAATCGCGCGCAGCGCCGCCAGATGTTCCACCGGCTGGTGCGTCGGGCCGTCTTCGCCGAGACCAATTGAATCGTGAGTCATGACGTAGATCACGCGCAGGCCCATCAGGGCAGACAGACGGATCGACGGGCGGCAGTAGTCGGTGAACACCAGGAACGTGCCGCCGTAGGGTATGATGCCGCCGTGGAGCGCGAGGCCGTTCATGGCCGCGGCCATGCCGTGTTCGCGCACGCCGTAGTAGATGTAGCGCCCGCCGTAATCGGCGGCACTCACCGGCTTCATGCCGGCGGCCTTGGTGTTGTTGGAGCCGGTCAGATCGGCCGATCCGCCCAGCAGTTCCGGGATCACCGGCACCAGCGCATTGAGCACGGTCTCGGAGGACTGTCGCGTCGCCACCTTGGGCAGCTCGGCGGAGGTTTTCTTCTTGAGATCGGTGATGGCCTTTTCCCAGCCGGCCGGCAGTTCGCCGGCGGTCAGGCGCAGGAACTCGGCGCGCTTCTCACCCAGCTGCGCGATACGCAGGGCCCAGGCCTTATGCGCCGCCGCACCACGGGCTCCGGCCGTACGCCAGGCTGACAGCACATCATCGGGCACGACAAAGGGTTCATGGGCCCAGGACAACTTGCCGCGCGCGCCGGAGATTTCTTCGGCCCCCAGCGGCGAGCCGTGCGTCTTCGACGTGCCCGCCAGCTTCGGCGCGCCGTAGCCGATGATGGTGCGGCAGGCGATCATGGCCGGCTTGTCGCTCTCGCGCGCTTCGGCAATAGCTTTCGCGATGGCCTCCGGATCGTGGCCATCGACGGCCCAGGTGTTCCAGCCCGAAGCTTCGAAGCGCTTGCGCTGATCGTCGGACACCGACAGATCCGTGGGCCCGTCGATGCTGATTCGGTTGTCGTCCCACAGCACGATGAGCTTGTTGAGTTTCAGATGGCCGGCTAGCGAGATGGCCTCGTGGCTGATGCCTTCCATCAAACAGCCGTCGCCGGCGATGACGTAGGTGTAGTGATCCACCGCCTCGTCGCCGAACTGCGCGGCCAGGTGCGCCTCGGCCAGCGCGAAGCCGACGGCATTGGCGATGCCCTGGCCCAAAGGACCGGTGGTGGTTTCGGCGGCGGCGACGTGGCCGTATTCCGGATGACCGGCGGTAATCGCGCCCATCTGGCGGAAGTTCTTGATCTGCTCGAGAGTCATGTCGGCATAGCCGGTCAGGTAGGCGACGCTGTACAGCAGCATCGAGCCATGGCCCGCCGAGAGGATGAAGCGGTCGCGGTCGGGCCACTTGGGGGCCGCCGCATCGAACTTCAGAAAGCGCGTGAACAGCACCGTCGCAACATCGGCCATGCCCATGGGCATGCCGGGATGACCCGAATTGGCCTTCTGCACCGCGTCCATCGACAGGAAGCGTATGGCATTGGCCATGGCGGTATGGGAAACGGCGGCGGCGGCGTGGTTCATGGTAATTTCACAGTTAAATCAAGGACTTGGCCTGTGACTGCCTGTCCCTGAACGGCCCCAGCGATCAAGTGTGCCTTTTGACCCGGGAAGCCCGCGATTGCAAGGGGAAAGGCGGGGCGTTTGGGAGCCGCCGGAGGGCTATAAACCCCGGTCCTTGATATTCACCACATCCTCGAGCTCGGGGCGGTAGAACTGGTAGTTCGCTTTGCCCTGGCGTTTGGCGTGGTACATGGCGACGTCCGAGTTGTGCAGAAGGTCATCGGCGGTGTTGGCCTGGGCCGGCAGCAGCGAAATCCCGATCGACGCCGAGACCTGGCCCTCGCGGCCGCCCAGGTCAAAGGGCTCGGTCAGCGACTTGATGATACGGCCCGCGACAAAGCCCGCCGCTTCGAAATTGTCGATCAGCGGCATGATGACGGTGAACTCGTCGCCGCCCAAACGCGCGACGGTATCGGCCTCGCGCACGCATTTCTCGAGACGCCGCGCCGTCGCGCGCAGCAACTCGTCGCCGGCGTCGTGGCCCAGGGTGTCGTTGATGGCCTTGAAGCCGTCGAGGTCGATGAACATTAGACCGACACTGGTCTTCGCGCGCCGGCTTTCGAGCACCAGGCGCGTCAGGCGGTCCATGAACAGCGTGCGGTTCGGCAGGCTGGTGAGCTGGTCGTAGTTGGCTTGGTAGATAATCTTCTCTTCGTCCAATTTACGCTGTGTCACGTCGGCGATCAGCGCCACGTAGTGCTGGATGCTGCCGGTATGGTCGCGCACCACCGACACCGAGATGCGCGCGGCGTAGCGCCGTCCGGTGGCGCTGCGGCACCACTGCTCCCACTGCGTTTGGTCCGAGCCCTGCAGCATGTCGAGCACGCTGGAGGGCGATTTGGATTCCGTGAACAGCACTTCGGCCAGCTGTTTGCCGATCACCTGCGCATTGTCGTTGCCGGCGATACGGCGATAGGCCGGGTTCACCTTAGTCACGCGGCCCTTGGGGTCGGCGACGATGATGCCTTCGGGGCTGTAGTCGAAGACCACGCCGGCAATGCGCATCTCGGCCTCGGCGCGCCGCCTGCGGGTGACGTCGCGGAACGTGATGACGTAGCCGGTGATCTTGCGGTTCTCGGTGACCGGCACGACGACATATACGGCCTCGAAGCTTTCGCCGTCGCTTTTGGCCAGCTGCACTTCGCGGTCGAGGTAGTGGGGGCCTTCGGTCATCTGCGCCTTGATGGGCACGGGCGTGCCGGCCTGGAAGTGTGCGCTGCCGTAAACGAAGGCGCGCTCGACCGGCATGCCCTGCATGGCGGCGGCGTCGCGGTTCAGAAGTTCGGCGGCCGACGGATTGGCGAGCGTAATCAGCCCGTCCGGGTCCAGCGCGATAATGCCGTTAGAGGCCGCACTCTGGATCTGCGCGGTAAGATTGGAGTCGTTGGGCTTTTTCGGCGCGGCGGCTTTTGCCGCGGGCTTCGCTGATTTCTCGGCCTGCGGCTTCGCCGGTTTTTCTACGCGCGGCTTCGCCACGACCAGGGTGCGCGCCTTCTTGCCGCTGCCGCCCAGGGCCTTGGCGCTGACGTCCACGGGCACGCGGCCGTTCTTGGCAGACACCAGATGCAATTGCTTGGGTTGACGGCCCTTGGCCAGGGCGGCCACAGCCTTTAGCGGCTTGCCCTTATCGTCGGCGAGGTGGGCGCAGAGCGCGTGACCCACCGGGCCGCCCTTATTGGCCTTGGCTTTGCCTTGGGCCTTCAGCCCCAGGAGGGCCAAGCCGGCGTCGTTGATGGCGGTGATGGTGTCGCCTTCACAATCGCAGACCAGCGACTCGGTGATCCCGGCAAGCGGGCTCGACGACCACAGCGCCACCGGCTTTGCAGTCTTTTTAAGCCCAGGTTTTTTTTGTACCGGCATGTGCTTGGCCGCGTTGTCCCCAGCACACCCAGACGTTCTTTGCGTAACCCCTGAAATAACCCAAGGTTGACAAGGCCTTATGTGCCGTTTTGCTATCTTATACAGGGACTTATAAAAAACCTAGGGGCCTCCTTGGTGCAAAAATACCCGCAAACGCCGCGAGATTTCCGCCTTATGGCGCGTCAGGCCTCTTTTCCGAAGTTTGGTTTCGAGTCTATATTAGTGTGCACTGGAGAAAGCTGGAACTGCACTCGGGACCAATGTGGAGACATAACCATGCCCGATACCCAAGACCTGCCGTCCTACCGCTCTGATATCGACGGCCTTGCCGAGGAGTTGCGCCGCAGGCACGGCGCCGCTGCCTTCGACATCGCCGTTGAGACCGCCAAACAGCACCTGGGCACCGCCGCCTGGAAAAGCGGCGCCATGTGGCTGCAGGTGGTCAACCGCCTCACCCCGCCGGCGTTCGCTACGCCGCGCTGAAGTGGCGGTCATGACGGTCAAGTCCGAGGCCGCCCGACCAGCGGCGCGTATTTGGCGCGGGGGCACCCAACCCGCGCGCGCCTTGCGCATCGTGCTGCGTCATCCGCGGCTATCGGCGGTGCACACCGCCGGTGGACCGCTGCGCATATCGGTGAGATGCGCGCTTACGCGCGCTTATAGAGGCGGACGCCGAACAGCGCCGTAAGGATCACGGCATACAACAATGGCTGCTGGAATCCGGCCTTGATCATCAGGAAATAGTGGATCACGCCGGCGATGCCCGCTGGATAGACCAGCATGTGCAGCTTGCGCCACTGCGCGCCGCCCAAACGCCTGACCATGCCGTCGGTGGACGTGACGGCCAGCGGCAGCAGCATCAACAGCGCGGCCATGCCGACCGTGATGTAGGTGCGTTTGACGATGTCTTTCCAGATCGTCACCCAGTCGAAGAAGTGATCGAGCACCACATAGCCGCAAAGATGCAGGACGACGTAGGCGAAGGCGTAAAGGCCCAGCATGCGGCGCAGGCGCCCGACGATATTCCAGCCGGTGAGGATGCGCACGGGCGTTACCGCCAACGCGATCAGCAGAAAGCGCAGCGCCCAGTCGCCCAGATAGCGGATGATCGCCTCGACCGGATTGGCGCCGAGATCATTGGTGAAGGTGCGATAGACGATCCAGGCCAGCGGCACGAGGCAGAGGACGTGCACCACCGGTTTCAGCGCGCGTTTGAGAAAACGCTCCCACGTAAAAGCCGGCGCTGGTGCTGGTGAAGTAACCTCGGCGGACATTCAGGAATCAGTAATAGCGCGACAGATTCATGCCATCGTAAAGATGAGCGACTTCTTCCTGATAGCCGTTGAACATCAATGTCGCCTGGCGCGGCGAGATCAGACCGCCTAAGCCGCCGCCCGCACCAATGCGCCGCTCGGACGCCTGGGTCCAGCGCGGGTGATCGACTTTCGGATTCACATTGGCGTAGAAGCCGTATTCGTCCGAATTCATCGTTCGCCAGGTGTTCTTGGGCTCTTCCTCGACAAAGCTGATGCGCACAATGGATTTGACGCCCTTGAAGCCGTACTTCCACGGCACCACCAGGCGAATGGGCGCGCCGTTCTGACCCAGAAGCGGCTGGCCATAGAGGCCGACAGCGAGAATCGCCAAGGGGTTCTGCGCTTCATCGAGACGCAGGCCTTCCACGTAGGGCCACGGCAGGATGTGGGAGCTGCGCTGGCCCGACATTTCCGCCGGACGCACGACGGTTTCGAAACGGATGTACTTGGCGCTGCCTTGGGGCTCGAAGCGCTTGACGACATCGGCCAGGGAAATGCCGACCCAGGGGATCACCATCGACCAGGCTTCGACGCAACGCATGCGGTAGATGCGTTCCTCCAGCGCGTGCGGCTTGAGGAAATCATCAAAGCCCAGCGTACCCGGCTTGTTGCACAGGCCATCGACCTGCACCGTCCACGGCAGCGGCTTGAAGGGGCCCGCGTTCTGGGCCGGGTCGTCCTTGCCGGTGCCGAACTCATAATAGTTGTTGTAGGTCGTCACCGCTTCGAAGGTCGTCGGCGTGTCTTTCTCGCCCAGCTTGCTGTAGCCCTTTTTGACGTCGGCGAACTTGGCGCCCTTGGCCGGCATCACGGCGGCCTGGCCCGCTGTAGCGCCAAGCGCCAGCGAACCCGCGATCAGCCCGGTGGCCTGGATGAATGTGCGGCGGTTGAGATAGACGTGCTCCGGCGTGATCTCGTGGGATGCAACCTCGGAGGTCTTCTTCTGGCGGATCAACATGACGCGACCTTTCAAACGGGATCATCTCAGCAGGTGGACGGAGTTTACCCTAATTTGCCGGGAAACGCCTGAGGCTCGGATATAAGACCACTGCCTTGTGAACAAAATGCGGCAGCAGCCAATCCGTTGCCCAAGAGCGCAATCCATTGCAAAAAAAACAAAACCCCGAGCCAGCGTACGCGGGCGGTTAATGCCCGCCCCTAATTTAAGAAGGGACGCCGGCCCTTGGCCCCTTAGTTCAAAAACAAAACCCCGAGCCAGCGTCCCGGCCCGGGGTTTGTATCAGCTCAACAAGACCTTATCAGGTCGAGATCTTCTGCAGCTTCCAGAGTGCAGCAACCTGGGCGGACGGGGTGCCCGGGGTGATGGCCTTGAAAGCTTCCAGGGCTTTGGCGCGCATGCCGGCCTGGAGATAGACGATGCCCAGACGCAGCTGGCCGTCGTCCTTGTCGGCGACGCCCTTGGCGACGCCGGCTTCGGTGGCGGCCACGGCTTTGTCGAACATGCCGTAGGTGGCATAGGCTTCGCCGTACTTGATCAGCGCTTCGCCGGTCTTGGCTTTGGCGGCTTCGGCTTCGCCAGCGGCGAGGCCCTTCTGGTCGGTGCCGGCCTGCGTGTTCGCCATGCCGAGCATGCGCGCTTCGCGGTCCTTGGTGGCGCCGGTGCCGAGAACGCCTTCGGCCATGCCCTTATCGAGCACCTTCTTGGCCAGACCCGGCAGACCATCCTGCAGGGCCAACTCGGCCAGGCCGGCGTAATCGGACGGGGTGGTGATCAGGCCAGCGTTGAACTTGATGACAAAGACATCAAGCGTGGTCTTGGTGCTGGCGTTGTTGGCGCGCAAAGTCTTTTCGTACATGGAGACGAGGTCTTTCATGTACTGAGGCTTGGGATAGCGCGCGACCAGCAGTTCGAGATCCTGGCGGACGCTGTCGTCGTTCTTGAGCTGGTAATCGGCGCTCATGAGCAGGTTCAGCGTCTCTTCCTTCACCTGCTTGCCGGCTGCGTCGGAGGACTTCACCACGCCGCGCAGATATTCGGAGGCCTGCTTGAAGTTGTTCTGCAGGTAATAGCTTTGCGCAATCAGTACCGGCACTTCGGTGTCGCCGGGGCTTTCCTTGAGGAAGGCGGTCGCCATCTCGATGGTCTTCGGATAGTTCTTGGTCTGGTAATAGACCTGGGTCAGCGCCTTGAGGCGGGTGACCTTTTCCGGACCCTGCATGTAGCCGGAATTGAGCGAGGTTTCGAAGGCCTTGGCCAGGGCGGCGTAGTCCTTGGCCTGAAGCTCGGCGGCGCCCAAGATTTCATTCGACACGTAAATCTCGTAGGGCGACTTGGCGGCAGTGGCGGCTTCCTGCGCCTTCGCTGCGGCTTCCTTGGGCTTGCCGCCCTTCAGAAGCGTCTGGGCTTCCTGCAGGGGCTTGCCTACGGCCGGGCTGACGGTCGGTGCCTTTTCCGCGGCCAAGGCCGGGGCGATAGCGACGGGAGCGATAACGCCACCCACTCCGGCGATACCCATCGCCAGGGCCAGTGACAAAGCAAAACGCGAAACAGTGTTTGATGTCTTCATTGTTGCCCTCTCTCACTCTCTCAAACGTAAAAAAGGAAGGCCGCCCGGAACATCCGCAACGGCTTTCCCCGTTTCTATAAGGAGTAGGTCTCCCTAAACCAATAGTCTCGTCGGCAATTCTGGCCCTTTTGTGGCCTATTGCCGGCAGTTTCTAGCTTATTGCAGGAACTGCTCGTTACCGACGAAACCGAGTTTCTTAACGCCCAGACGCTGGGCGATCGCCAACGTCTTGGCGACAACGTCGTATTTGGCCAAACGGTTCGGACGCACGTGAATTTCGTCCTGGACGTCTTTGGCCGCGACGCTGGCCAGGTAACGCGCGAGTTGGTCGTAGGACGACACAACGTTGCCGTTCCACAGAATGGTGCCGTCGAAGTCGATTTCGAGGTCGACCACCGAAGGCGGCGTACGCGGCGTGTTATTGGAATTCGGACGCGGCATGTCGAGTTTCACGGCGTGCGACTGAATCGGCAAGCTCATGATGAACATGATCAGCAGAACGAGCATCACGTCGATCAGCGGCGTGGTGTTCATCTCCACCATCACTTCGTCCTCGCCCGACGCCGAGCCTACACTCATACCCATGACTTAAATCTCCGCTACTTTTATTCGATTACACCGGCTGGGGCGATCGCCCCGATGGTTATTCCATCGGGGGGAGCGCACGAAGTTCGGGATCAGTAATGAAGCCCACCTTCAAGATGCCAGCACGTGTAGCCGTGGCGATCACCCGTCCGATGAACTCATACCGGGCATTAATGTCACCGCGGATATGCACTTCAGGCTGCGGTACCTTCACCGCAACATCTTGCAGCCGCTGCATGAGGCCATCGAACCGGATCAACGTGTTGTTCCAGTAGGTCTTTCCGTCCTTGTCCACGGCGATAACCACGTTCTCAGGCTTCGTTTCCGTGACTTCGTTGGAAATGGTCGGCAGCGTCAGCTTCACGGTCTTGACGACCACAGGGACGGTGATCAGGAAGATGATCAACAGCACCAGCATGACGTCGACGAGCGGCGTCGTATTGATGGTCGAGTTGACCGCATCTTCCTCGTCGGAACCGCCTACACTCATACCCATAGCAACAACTCCTACCTAAGCGCCTGTATTAGGCGCGACGGGCGCCACCAGCCAGCAACACGGCATGAACGTCGGCGCTGAAGTTGCGCACGCGTTCGATCGCTACCTTATTGCGACGGACGACGAGGTTGTAACCGAGCACCGCCGGCACCGCGACCGCAAGACCGATGGCGGTCATGATGAGCGCTTCGCCGAGAGGACCGGCGACGCGGTCGATGGAGACCTGACCGGCGACACCGATGGCGATGAGCGCGTTCAGAATGCCCCACACCGTGCCGAACAGACCAACGAACGGCGAGACCGAGCCGACCGAGGCCAGGAAGGCCACGCCCGACTGCAGGCGGAAGTTGATGGTGTCGGTGGCGCGCTGCAGCGACATGGAAACCCACTCGTTCATATCGATCTGATCGGTGAGCTTGCCGTCGTGATGTTCAGCGGCCTTCAGGCCGTCGGTGACGATGGCGCGGAAGGCGCTGTTCGGCTCGAGCTTGGTCAGGCCGTCCTTCAAGGTGCCAGCGGCCCAGAAGCTCTTCTGCGCGGTGGTGGCCTGCTTGAGGAGGATGGTCTGGTCGATCAGGCGCATGATGGTGATGTACCAGCTGCCGGCCGACATGAGCACGAGGATGATAAGAACGGTGCGGGCGACCATGTCACCCTTTTCCCACAGGTGCTCGATACCATAGGGGTTTTCGACTTCCTTAGGAGCCGTTGCAGCAGCCGGCGCGCCGCCGGTGGGCTCAGCGGCCGGAGCAGCAGCGTCGGCAGCCGGAGCGGCGGCGTCGGCGGCGGGAGCAGCGGCCGGGGCCGCTGCGTCTTGAGCGAACACGGCGGTGGAGCCGCCGAGAACTGCCACAAGAGCGATGGCCGAAAGCCAGGCCGTCAACTTGGAACCGAAGGTATTACGGGTATTCATGATGTGATCCTCACTACGCTCTGAACTCAAAATTTGAATTTGACCCCCAGCCGGCGAAGCGCCGGCTATGCCAGGCCGCTCACTTCTCAATCTTGAAGACTACTCGGAACTTGAACTGCATCGGCGCTGGCTTGCCGTTGATCGTGCCTGGGATGAACTTCCACAGGCGGGGACGCATCGCTTCCTTGACGGCCGCTTCGTCGAGGCGTTCGAAGCCGCTACCCGTATCCACGGTGGCAGCGGTAACCCGGCCATCGGCATCGAGCGTCAGCAGCAGAATGGTCGCACCTTCCTCACCGAGACGGCGAGACATGGTGGGGTATTCAGGCTGCGAGATCGGGCTGCGCGGGTTTTGTTTCGGCGGGATAATGACGTCGGCGGCCGGCGGCGGCGGAGCGGCTTTCGGCGGCGCGTTGGTCGCCGTGATGGTGTTGGTGCTCGGGGCTTCGGTGATGGCCACATCGGGCATATCGACGAACACCGGCGGCGGCGCCTGGAACTTCGGCGGCGGCGGCGGAGGTTCTTCGTTCTCCGGCTTGATCTCTTCGATCAGACGCGTCTCCATCGGGCCCATGACCTTGTTGACCAGGGTCTTGGCCAGACCGGACTGCAGCGCCCAGAACAGCAGCAGGTGAAGGAGGACGACGAAAACGAAACCGCCCAGTCGCCGGTAGTTGGTCGCGGGAGCTGAAGAGCCTGAGTAGTATTCCATGCGTTCACTCGAAACTGAAAAAGCGTTGTTGTTCGGTTTTTTTTCTTAATAGGCGGACAGCCGTGCGGGTCTACCAGGGCTTTGCCTACGTTGGCAATACTCTGCCCTTTTACCGGTCCGATTTACCGGTCCGATCATGGAGTCGGTTCCGGTCTCCCCTGCACATTCCCCTAGCCACCCATTAAGCGAGGCGTAACCAACGGCATGGGGAGGCTTTAGTCAAGACAGAATGTCTACCGCACCGCGATATTCGCCCGGGCACATTTCAAAAATAATTCAGGCGTGTGTCGAAGCCATGTGAATTTGTGCTGCAAAATCGCGGGTTTCTGATGTTTTGCGTGGAAAATCTGGGCTTTATGGACAGGCTCGCGCGAACCAAGACCTGTTATTTCGCGCATACGTCGCGCTGAAAAATAGCATCACGGTAACAATCGCCGTACGCGCTCCACATTGTCACGTGGGCAGCCATGCCCGGCCCGAT
>CANJPG010000036.1 GCA_947476065.1 Fidelibacterota bacterium | reverse complement strand
CGTGGCCGCACCGGCAACGGCGCCGGTGGTGCAAATCGTCGAACCGCCGCCGGCTGTCGCCGCTGCAGCACCCGGGACCGTTCTTGAAGCGATCGTTGCAGCAACGGCGGCGCCAACCGACGCCGCGGGAAAGCCCGCCGTTACCCTGCGCACCCCCGCAGGCGATGTAACCATCCGTCTGCCGGTGCAATTACCCGAAAATGCGCGCGTCGCCCTGGAGGTTTTACGCAGCGCCTTGCCACCCACCGCCGCGAATACACCGCAAGTCAGTGTACGGATCATATCAATCGACGGGCAACCGGCTGCACAGGTTCTGGCGCAACTGGCACGCCAAGCCGTGGACATCCGCGGCGCGGGACTGCCCCAAGCCGCACCCCCGCCCGTTCTGGCCGAACAGAACCCATTGCTGAAGATCGCAGTCCTGCCACCAGGGACGGCATGGCTTCCTGCGGGCCCGCAGGCGATCACCAGCCTCAATACCTTTTCGGCATTGGTTACGGCAGGTCTGCCGATCACCATGACACCGACGCAGCAGAATGTAGCGACGCCGGGCAATCTTCCCGTGATGGCAGCCAATTTGCCTGCTTCACCGTCGCAGATGTTCACACCCCTGGCCGGCAGCGAACTCAGCCTGCGCGTTGTGAGTATTCAGCTACCGTCCGGCGCAGCGTCGGTGCCGCTCGCCCCAAACACTTTGGCGCTGGTGCCACCACCAGCGACTGCCGGTGCAGCTGTGGCCGTGGCAGCCCCTATAGCAGCGCCAACGTCCGGCATCGTGTCGGGACCCGACGTCACCCAACCCCAGCCGATCGCGCCTCAGCCCGCCACAACACCATCACCTCAACCCGGCCTTGTCCTGCCCGGGCCGCAAGGTCTCGGGACACCGCCACCGTCCCCGCCGGTGGCGGTCCAACCGTTGCCGCCGATAACAACGTTGAGCGCCATGGTGATCGCGGTGTCGCCCGATGGCGCACCGATTGTTGAGACCGAGGCAGGGCAGATTCAGTTGAATGTGCGTGCCAACCTGCCTGCCGGTACGCGCATGGTATTGGAGATCACCGCTCAACTTGATCCAAGACCTGGCCTGCCGGCGCCGGCGCCGCCGGCCGCACTGCCGCTCAGCATTGCGGCGGGCACCCCTGTGGGCTGGCCGACACTGGCTGAATCGCTCACCCTCCTACAGCGCGTCGATCCGCAGACGGCGCAACAACTCGCGCAGGCTATACCCGACGGTGGTCCGCGCACGGCAGCAGCCCTGATCTCCTTCGCCCAAGCCATGCGCAGCGGCGATTCGCGCCAGTGGCCTGGGGACATCACGCTACGCGCCTTGGAACGGGCAGGTCCGCGCGGCGCGCATTTGTCGTCCCAGCTTTCCGAAGAGGTTGCCGCTCTCTCATCACGGGCGCGCGAGACGGCAACGGAATGGCGCACCTTGCCAATACCGTGGAACGCCAATGGACAGATCGATCGCATCGCGCTTATCACGCGCCGTGAAAACGACGGCGACGGCGATGGCAAAAAGAAAGCCGGCGGCGGCGGCACGCGCTTTCTGATCAATCTCGATCTGTCGCGCATGGGCTCCATGCAACTCGACGGCATGTTCCGAAAAGAAACTCGGGCGCTCGACTTGATGATCCGCACCAAAACCGCACTGCCCGACCACATCCGTCTGGATCTGACGGGCATCCTTGCCGCCTCCAACGCCGCCATGGGCTTGAAAGGCGGGTTAACTTTCCAGGTCGTCAAGAAATTCGCCGATCCCATTGGCCAGGCCGGCGGCTGGACGGCCGATAAATCCGGGCTTTGGGCCTAAAAACGGCCTATTCTGGCGTTTATTAACCAATCGTTTGCGCGCCTTCGACAAACTGGTGAAATGACCGCGATCTCAACCGACAACTGCCGGCAGTTACTTGAAGTCATGCCTGCGCCCGCTGTGGGCCTCATGACAATTGCAACATTGTCGAGTGCCTTGAACAACGGCCTGGCGCTGGCCGTCAGTTACGTGCCCGATCAACACGTGCTGACGCGCGCGGGTTTCGACGCCTATGTCAGAGCTCTGGAGTCGGCGCCCGTGACGACGCCCGAGGCGTTGGCCGCCCTTGTGGCCGGCGACGTGTCCAATGAGCTGGTACCAAAATGGCTGCGCGTCACCGTCAACCGCAGCTCTAATGGTGCAGTGAACCATTCGGTGACGGTGGAAGACCGCCAGCCCGGCTGGAACCACACGTCGATGTTCAAGAGTCCGTAGGCCGTGCCCGAGATGAATATGGCACGCGACCCTAAAGGCTATTACATCGCGCTCGGCATCAACGAAGACGCCGACGGCGATGCCATCAAGGCGGCTTACCGCAGCAAGGCGAAGCGCCTGCACCCCGACTTCAATCCATCGCCAATTGCCGCGAAGCAATTTCATCGCCTGCACGAGGCCTACGAGACTCTCAGCGATCCGGACAAGCGGGCGAGCTATGACCGCCCCTGGCGCAATGCGCCACCCAAGCCAGATTTCAATGGCAGTCAGTCGCACGCACGCCGCCAGGACAGCAGGCGCGATGCGCCCGCCGAAAAGCCTAAAGAACGCCCGCAAGAAGCCAAAGCTGAACCCAAACCGCACCCAACCGCTAGCGCCGGCGAACAGCCGGCAACGTGCAAGTGCGGACGCATCACGGCGCAACCGCGCTACCTCATCTTCGACCTCGTTTGGGGCCGTTTGAACAAAGTGCAGCGCCGGGGCATTTCCGGCATCTACTGCCGCAGTTGCGCCGACCGCACGGCACTGCGCGCGTCGCTGCTGACCTGGATTGCCGGCTGGTGGGCATGGCCTAACGGCCCCAAGGAGACGGTGAAGGCGCTGCTCACCAATATCCGCGGTGGGCGCAAACCGCCTGAACGCAACGCGCGGCTATTGATGCGCCAGGCCCGCGCCTTCCGCTTGCGCGGCGAAATGGAACTGGCCCGCAACGCCGCCGAACAGGCGATCGCATTCGCCGTCACGCCTCACTTGCGTCATGAGGTCGATAGCCTGCTGCTGTCCCTGAGTTCCCATCCGGCGCGGCCGTTGCGCGACCGTTGGGCGAAACCAGGCTGGAGTGCCACGGCGCAGCTCCTGCCTTTGGCTTTGCTCGTCGGGGCGATCAGCATGAGCGCGACACTTCTTGCCCCGGTGTCTTTGACCGCGCTTGTTAAAGACATCCTTGAACCCGACGCCCCGCCGATCTTGAGCCTGACGCACCTGCCCGCGCCAACAAGCGTAACGCCGCAAGCGGTGCCGACGGGGCGCGTTTATAGCGTGGCAGCCAAGCAGGCCAACCTGCGCACCGGACCGGGCGACAATTACCAGCTTCTGGCCGTATTGAATCAAGGAACATTGGTCCTGGTAACCGAGGCAGATCCCAGCGGCAAATGGTTGCGCGTGGCAACGCCCGACGGCGCCAGCGGTTTTATGGACGTCAACCAACTGAGCCCGGACGTACGCATCGACGCATTGGAAGATGTGGGCGGATTTGGCAGGACCGCGCCGCCAGCTGCAAAACCCGCCGCCCCCTAAACGCCTTGCAACATCTCGGCCAGCGTCTTTGACAGGGCGCGGTCGTCGTAAGGCTTTTGCAGGACGGGAGTTTGATTCCATTTCTCCGGCATACCTGCCCGGCCATAGCCCGTGGTGAAGACGAAGGGCACACCTCTTGCGGCCAGTTTTTCAGCAACGGGATACACCAGGTCGCCCGCAACATTGACATCAAGCACGGCGAAATCGGACGTACGTTCACCAACAATCACCAAGGCGTCGGCAACGTTGCCAGTGTGCCAGACGGCGCCCCCCCCCCCCCTGCTCCTCAAGTAAGTCTTGGATGAGAAAGGAAATGATCACCTCGTCCTCGACCACCAGCGCATTGCGGCCCTTCAGGAGTGTATTCAACGAGGATTTGTCGACGTCAGACATTGATCAGGCCGGCACGACGACTTGAGAATACTTCTGGAAATTGATGCGGAAGGAACGTGCGCGGGCCTTGGAAATCGCGACACGCAGCTTGTCGGACGTCACGGGTTTGACCAGGTAGCCATTGACGTCCAACTCCATTGCCATCGCAACGGTGGTTGGGTCGCTGGACGCCGTCAAAAGGACGAAGCAGGCATCGGGACGAAAGTATTTGATCTGTCCCATACGGATGGCCTGCAGAAGCTGCAGACCGTTGCCGTTGGCCATGGTGTAGTCGCAGAGCACACAATCGACGACCCGATCAGTTTTAGACAGCTTGGCAAAAGCATCCACGCCGCTGTCCGCGCGCGTGACATGCCCCACGCCAATCGACTGCAGAAGCGCTTCGATCAAATCCAGCATGGGGGCGTCGTCATCGACGATCAAGATATGAAGGCTCTTGAAATCGGGCTCGCCGCTCAGGCTATGGACACGTGTGTGTGGCATGGCGGGGTCGTGGGACTAAGCTGTTTTACGCCGATGAAGATTAAGTCCGATTTCGTTAAGTTCAAGAGTCTCTAGACGGGCATCTTCCTGATCTTCAAACAAATCGCGCTGCTCTTGCGTGACTTCGAAAGTTTTTAGCCTGCGATAGGCTTCGGCGAGGTGTTCCTGAGCGCCGGTGATCCGCTGGCGGATATCCTGTAAAGCGGCCGCCAGGCCTGCCCGGTGATTTTCGCACCGCTTCAGATAACCCGGTAGGGTGCCGCGCTGATCAGCCGGCATCAGACTTGTCTGTGCCAGTTCATTGATGACCTCGGCCTCCAACGCCTTTTGGCGCTCGATGACGGATTCCTCGTGGCGCAGCAGGACAGCAAGCGCTCGCTGCTTTTCATCCACGTCCCATTTGCGCAGGCGAATCAGCGTATGGAGGTCTTTTTTCGGCATTTAGAGGTTTGCGTCCACTAGCGCGCCGGCCGGCGGGCGGGTTGTTCGATCGGGGCCGCTGTTTCGGCGGGTGGGCGCAGCACTTCGGCGAGCAGTTTGTAACAGGTATCGAGATCGCTGTGATCGTCCTTGCCCTGGCGCAGGAACTCCTCGATCCTCGGATAATAATAGATCGCCTCGTCGACCTCCGGATTGGTGCCCTTGCGATAGGCACCCAATCGAATCAATTCAGCCATGTCTTCGTATGACGAAATAATTTTGCGGGCGCGCGTAATCAGCACGTTTTGATCATCGGTATTGCAGCCCGGCATGGTACGCGAGATCGAGCGCAGAATGTTCATGGCCGGGAAACGGCCGCGTTCGGCTATGGCGCGATCAAGGACGATGTGACCGTCGAGAATACCGCGCACGGCGTCGGAGATCGGTTCGTTGTGATCGTCACCTTCCACCAGCACGGTGAATAGCGCGGTAATATTACCCGACTTGCGTTTACCGGGGCCGGCGCGCTCGAGAAGCTTCGGCAGCTCTGCAAATACCGCTGGGGTATAGCCTTTGGTCGCCGGCGGCTCGCCCGCGGAGAGGCTGATTTCTCGCTGCGCCATGGCAAAGCGGGTGACGGAGTCCATCAGGCACAGCACGTTTTTGCCCTGGTCGCGGAAATATTCGGCGACAGCCATGGTCACGTAAGCTGCCTGGCGGCGCATCAACGGCGGCTCATCGGAGGTGGACACCACCACGACGCTGCGGGCCAGCCCCTCAGCCCCGAGGTCGTCCTCGATGAACTCACGGGCCTCTCGACCGCGTTCGCCGACCAGGCCGACGACGGTGACATCCGCGTTGGTGTAGCGCGCCATCATGGAAAGGATCGTGGATTTGCCGACGCCAGAACCGGCAAAAATGCCCATGCGCTGGCCGTGGCAGCTGGTGGTGAAGGTGTTAAGGGCACGTATGCCGAGATCCAGTTTTCCGCCGATACGCTTACGCATATGAGCCGGCGGCGGCGGTGCCTTGATGGGATAGGCCGCAGGGCCCGCACCGAGAGCGCCGCCGCCGTCAACGGGCTTACCCATGCCGCTGATGACCCGACCCAGCCAGCTGTCGTCGGGGTAAATTGAGGGGGCGGCTTCGGCGATTTCAGCGCGGCAGCCAAGTCCAATGCCTTCCAGTTGCCCGAATGGCATGACGAGCGCGCGGCTATTACGAAACCCGACGACTTCGCAGGGAACGATGCGGCCATCGCGCGCCACCACGTTACAGCGGTCGCCAACCGACAGGTTGTTCTGGACGCCGGAAACCTCGACCAGCAACCCTTGGACGGCCGCGACCTTGCCGAAAATCTGGTGGGTTGGCAGACGATCTAATTCGCCTAGCAGCGAGGTAATATTGACCACATTAACTCCTGGGGGACCGACCGCCTTCTGGCGTAGGACCCGTTGCTCGAAACCAACGGTCGAGAACATCGTTTCTAGGGTAGTGGCGTTAACGTGCCGTAAAATATCGCGTATCGGCACCTCAGTCGCGGCCCCCAAAAGGGTCAAAACAACGATTCCTGAGGTTTCAGTGGTATCTGTTGATAACCTATGTTAATATATTAACCTGGGTATAGTGGGCAGGTTGTAAACGGGGCACAATATCATGCGTATCCTATTGGTTGAGGATGATCCCTCAACATCGCAAGCCATCACCACCATGTTACGCAAGGAAGATTGGGTCATCGACTCAACCGACCTCGGTGAAGATGGCTTGGATCTGGGTAAAATTTACGATTATGACCTGATCATTCTCGACCTCATGCTGCCCGACATGGACGGCATGGATGTGATTCGACAGTTGCGCAGCGCTAAAGTCGCAACGCCGGTTCTCATCCTCTCGGGTCTACAGGAAGCCGACAAAAAGGTGCAGGGTTTCGGCGTCGGCGCCGACGACTACCTCACCAAGCCCTTCAACCGCGAAGAGTTGATTGCGCGAATCCAGGCGATCGTGCGCCGCTCGAAAGGCCATGCGCAGCCGAAAGTGCAAGTCGGGCGCTTAACCGTTCATTTGGAAGCGCGTACCGCCGAAGTCGATAATCAGCCTTTGCATCTGACAGGCAAGGAATACGGCATCCTGGAATTATTGGCTTTGCGTAAGGGCACGACCCTGACCAAGGAGCAGTTCCTGAACCACCTTTACGGCGGCATGGATGAACCCGAGCTGAAAATCATCGACGTGTTCATCTGCAAGCTGCGCAAAAAGCTGGCTACGGCCACCGGTGGCGAAAGCTATATCGAAACCGTGTGGGGCCGCGGCTATGTGCTGCGCGAGACCGAGAGCGCCGAAGGCGCGGTCAGCGGCGTCAGTAAAAAAGCCGCCAACGGCTGACCTCTCCGATAGACCAGTGCAAAGGGCCGGATGCAAATCCGGCCCTTTTCTTTGGTTTTTTGCCAATGCTGCCAGCCTGATATATCGTCCGGGCCATGACCGACCAATTTCATGAAGATTTCCGCCGCGAGGGCGGGGAGCCGCGTGCCTCCGAGCGATCCTTCGGCTTGGTATTCACCGGTGCTTTTGCGCTGATTGGGCTCTTGCCGCTGCTGAACAGCCACCCTATCCGCTGGTGGGCGCTTGGTGTGGCGGTACTTTTTGCAGCTCTGGCATTCCTTGCGCCACGCTTACTTGCCCCCCTCAACCGGGTCTGGACGCTGATCGGCAAGCTCCTGCATCGGGTCGTCAGCCCGCTGGCGCTCGGTCTCCTATACGCGATTGCCGTCGTGCCGACCGGCTGGTTCCTGCGCGCCCGCGGCCTTGACCCCTTGCGCTTGAAATACGACCCCGCCGCCCAGACATACTGGGTGACGCGCCGCAATGCCGAGGCGGTCTCGTTCAAGAATCAATTCTAGAAATACATACGGTGTTCACGCCATGGCGTTTCTGATCGAGTTCTGGAGATTCCTGAAGGTCCGCAAAAAATTCTGGCTTTTGCCGATGCTGGTCATGCTGGTGCTGTTTGGCGGATTGATCGTATTGGCGCAGGGCTCGGCTATCGCGCCCTTCATTTACACACTGTTCTAGCGGCCTTGCGCGTCTTAGGACTTTCGGCCCTCTATCACGACAGCGCCGCGGCACTGGTCGAGGACGGCCGCATTGTCGCTGCCGCGCAGGAAGAACGCTTCACCCGCAAGAAACACGACGCCCGCATCCCCAAGGCCGCCATCGCATCGTGCCTCGACATTGCCGGGCTGAAGCTCAGCGACATTGACCTTGTGGCGTTTTACGAAAAACCCTTCGTCAAATTCGAGCGCCTATTGGAAACCTACGCGGTCTTTGCGCCGCGTGGTTTATCCTCCTTCCGCCAGGCGCTGCCGCTGTGGATCAAGGAAAAGCTGTTTCAAAAGGACATGCTGATCCGCGAGCTGAAGGAATTCGCACCCGATGTGAAGTGGATGGACAAGCTGGTGTTTTCCGAACACCACCTCAGCCATGCCGCCTCGGCGTTTTTTCCTTCGCCGTTTTCTGAAGCCGCGGTGCTGACCATGGACGGCGTGGGCGAATGGACAACGACATCGCTGGCCTTCGGCTCAGGCAATACCTTGGATATCCGCAAGGAGATTCACTTCCCCCATTCGATCGGGCTCCTCTATTCCGCCTTCACCTATTACACCGGCTTCAAGGTCAATTCAGGTGAATACAAGGTCATGGGTCTCGCACCTTATGGCACGCCCCGTTTTGCGCAGACCATCCTTGACCACCTGATAGATCTGAAAGAGGACGGCAGTTTTCGCCTCGATCAAAGCTACTTTGACTACTGCACCGGCCTGACCATGACCAACCAGCGCTTTCATGCACTGTTCGGCGCGCCGCCGCGTAAATCCACCGAACCGCTCACGCCGTTTCACATGGACTTGGCGGCATCGGTGCAGGCGGTCACGGAAGAAGCCGTGCTGCGTCTCGCGCGCGGAATCAAAGCTGAAACGGGCGCCAAAAACCTCTGCCTCGCCGGAGGCGTCGCCCTTAATTGCGTCGCCAATGGCAAAGTATTGAAGGAAGGCATTTTCGAGCGCATCTGGATTCAGCCGGCGGCGGGTGATGCCGGCGGCGCGCTGGGTGCTGCTCTGGCGACCTATCATCTGCATCACGGCGGCGGCCGTCACGTGGCACCAGTAGGCGATAGCATGGCAGGCTCATTCCTCGGACCCGCCTTTGCGCAAGAGGATATAGAACGCCGCCTTGCCGCAGCAGGCGCGAAATTCACCGTGCTCAACGATGGCGACCTGGTTGGCCAAACCGCGCAGGCCTTGGCCGACGGCGCCGCCGTGGGCTGGTTTCAAGGCCGCATGGAATTCGGGCCGCGCGCCCTGGGCGCACGTTCGATCCTCGGCAATCCGGCCGCACCCGATATGCAGCGCACGCTAAATTTGAAAGTGAAGTTCCGAGAGAGTTTCCGTCCCTTCGCACCAGCTGTACGGCGTGAAGATGTCGCCGATTGGTTCGAGATCCAGACCGACAGCCCCTACATGCTGTTGGTGGCCGGCGTCAAAGAAGACAAACGCATCCACAATGACGATGCCGGCAAATTCGGTTTAGACAAGCTCAATATGGTGCGCTCGCAAATACCTGCCGTGACCCACGTCGATTTCTCGGCGCGTGTGCAAACAGTGAGCGCCGACGTCAACCCGCGCTTTCACGCGTTACTGACCCGTTTCCAGACGCTGACCGGCATCCCGGTGCTGGTCAACACCAGCTTCAACGTGCGCAGCGAACCGATTGTGTGCTCGCCCGAAGACGCATTCCGCTGCTTCATGGCAACCGAACTTGATGTGTTGGCCGTTGGGAACTGTCTGCTACGCAAAGCCGATCAAGATCCGGCCTTGAAGACAGACTACAGCGCCGAGTTCGAACCGGACTGAGTCTAAATATCCACTTTTGCGGCGAGCGAGAGGGAGGACGGCCGGTCGGCACGATGCACGGCATAAATTCCAAGCTCGGGATCGACCGCGCGGAAATTCGACGACACGCCAGTCACCGTCTCGTTGGTTCCCAGATACAGCACACCATCGTCCACCAACAGCCGCGCCAGCTTTTGCAGGACGTCGAGTTTGGTCTTAAGATCGAGGTAGACCAGCACGTTGCGGCAGAAAATCGCATTAAAGCGGCCAAGCGGAAACAAGTCATCAAGCAGGTTCCAGGTTTGCAGCTTGACCATGTCACGCACACCGGCATTCAAGATCCAAGCATCATCCTGCTTGGTAAAATAGTGAAGGAGCGTGCGGATGGGCAGTCCGCGCTGCACGTCGAACTGGCTGTAGACGCCTTTGGTAGCTGAGGCAATGGCGGACGCAGCGATATCAATGCCGACGACCTCGATCTCCCAGCCTGGGAACGACGGCAAAACATCGCGGATAGTCATGGCGACAGAATGTGCCTCTTGCCCCGTTGAAACGCCGGCCGACAAAATGCGAAACCTGCCCTTCATACCGCGCGAGACACGAATATTGGGCAGCACGACCGTACGGAAATGAACAAAGGGCTTCCAATCGCGGAAAAAGGCCGTGTCCTTTGCCATCATGGCGTCGATGACCGCTGTCTGGAGTGTCATGTCGCCGGCAATCGCGGCGCCAATGAGCTCGGACGCGGACTTCAAGCGCAACTCCCGCACCACCGGCATCAGGCGATTTTCAAGCAGATAGGTCTTGTCGCGCGTCAGCACGAGGCCGGAGCGGTCCTTCACAAATCGGGCAGCGGCTTCAAAATCTTCCGGAGACATCAGCCCAGCAGTCCCAACAGCACCAGTTTCGAGCGCACGATTTCACTGTCAAACGGCTTCATGATGTATTCGTCCGCGCCCGCGTCGAGGGCCTGACGAATGTGCGGCGCATCGTTTTCGGTGGTGCAGAAAACCACCATGATCTTGTCGCCACCGGGCAGTTTGCGCAGTTCGGTGGTGAAGGCGAGGCCGTCCATGACCGGCATGTCCCAATCCACCAGAACCAAATCGGGCATGCGGATAGTTAGGGCGTTCAGCGCCTTGCGGCCATTCTCGGCCTCATCGACATCGAAGCCCAAGTCCTGGATGATTTTGCTTGCCACACGCCGGATAACGCGGGAGTCGTCGACAATCAGGCACTTCTTCATGGTGCCGCCGGCGCGTTTTTCGGGAAATGGGCGGTCACGGTCACGGCATTGCCGGCAGCGGTGATGTCGACAGTGCCGCCGGCCGCGCGAACCAGACGGCCTGCAATGTTGCCGTGCACGGTCTTGGCGCTCAACGGCGGAGGTGTACGTCCCGCGACAGCGGCGGCTATATCCTCACGCACGCTCGACGTCCGATCGGGCGCTCCGGTGGCTTGGACGACGAGAGTGATCCCGGAGCCATTTGCGACCTGCAGCGAGAGCGCGCGGCACGAGGGCTGCGTTTCCAATCCCAGCAGGCAGAGATTGAGAACGGTTTGAATCCATGCCGCGCCCAGAGCGGTCGCGCCCGCGGTTACGCTGTCGGGTGTCGGCCATGTCACGGCGGGCTTGCCATTCGGCCCCGCGGTTGCTTCAAGGTAGCCGTCGAGTAAAGCTCTCGGATCGCCCGACGTGGTGCCCGACACGCCCAGTGCAGAACGCATGAATTTAAGTTTTAAAGAGGCTGCAGCCGAGCTGTTACCGATTAGGCCCAAAGTTTCAGCGTCGGCCTGGGCCGGGTCGCCGCCGATGAGTTCGACGCCAGCCGCAACCGCGCCCACCGGTCCCGCCAAATCATGGCAGAGCCGGGTGCATAACAATTGCGCCAGTTCGAGATCTTTATCGTCCATTCCCCGCCGTCTCCGGCTACCCGGGCTAAAGCTTACCAGGGGAGACACCCGGGCCAAAAGCCACTAAAACAGAAAATCGTGGCCCAACAGCGGGATAGCCTACTCACCCGCCTGCCGCAGGAGAAGGTGGTGAACCTCGATTTCACGCCCGGAATGCTGGTCCGCAACCCCGATCACCCGGAATGGGGTCTGGGACAGGTACAATCGGCCATCGGCAACCGGGTTACGGTCAATTTCGAGCACAGCGGCAAGGTCACCATGAACCTAGCCGCTGCGCGGCTGGACGTGGCGGACGAGCCGCCGGCCCGCGGCTCCCAATAAGCTGGGGTAGGCACCTTGGATGGCGACGGAAATGGCCTATATTCTTCATTCCACACCTGAAACCGGCGGCCCCTGTTGGGGCCACGGATAGGCCTATGACCCATATACGACCGCCAGCCTTGATCGACCCCTTCGGCCGCCCCATCCACTATTTGAGGGTTTCGGTCACGGATCGCTGCGACCTGCGCTGCGTCTATTGCATGTCCGAGGACATGACTTTCCTACCCAAGGCGGACCTCTTGTCCTTGGAAGAGTTGGATCGCCTGTGCAGCGCCTTTGTCGAGCAGGGTGTCCGCAAGCTGCGCATCACCGGTGGCGAACCCCTAGTGCGCCGGAATGTACTCAGCCTGTTCCGCAATCTTGGCCGACATGTAAAAAGCGGCGCCCTTGCAGAGTTGACGCTGACCACCAATGGCACGCATCTGGCCAAATTCGCTGAAGACCTAAAACAGGCGGGCGTGCGGCGGGTCAACATCTCGCTCGACTCCCTCGATCCCGCCCGCTTCAAGACCATCACCCGCTGGGGCGACCATGCCAAGGTGATGGACGGGATCCGTGCTGCCAAGGACGCCGGCCTTAAGGTCAAGATCAATACCGTGGCGATGCGCGGCGTGAATGAGGATGAAGTCGAATCCCTGGTTGCCTGGTGCGGCGCCGAGGGCTTTGATCTCGTGTTAATCGAGACTATGCCCATGGGCGATATCGATGGTGACCGCACCGCGCAATATCTACCGTTATCTCTCGTGCGGGCGCAGCTTGAGCAGCGCTTCGAGCTAACTCCGATTCCCGATACCACCGGCGGCCCCGCCCGCTATACGCGCGTGGCGGAGACTGGCGGACGCGTAGGTTTCATTACGCCCATGACCCACAATTTCTGCGAATCCTGCAATCGCGTGCGCCTGACCTGCACTGGCACCCTTTATATGTGCCTGGGCCAGGAAGATGCCGCCGACCTGCGTACACCGATGCGCGCCAGTGAAGGCGACGAACTCCTGCGGGCTGCGATCCGCGAGGCCATCGCCCGTAAGCCGAAGGGCCACGATTTTGTCATCGACCGGCGCCACAATCGACCGGCCGTCAACCGTCACATGAGCGTGACCGGCGGTTAAGCGATGTTCTGACGGTCTGGCGCCGCTCTCGCGCTACGATATACTCCAACCTACCAGCCCACTGCACGTTCAGTCAGGATACGCCGCTCAATGTCTTACGCACGCGTCGCTTTTGTGGCTGCGGATGCCGACCCCGCCCGCGAGGCCCTCGACATCCTGACCCGCCGTTATGGTCAGCAGCGGCCCGAGGATGCGGACGTCATCGTCGCTTTGGGCGGCGACGGCTTCATGTTGGAAGCCGTGCATAACTACATGCAGTTGAAGGCACCGATCTTCGGAATGCATCGCGGCACGGTCGGCTTTCTCATGAACCGCTACGAGGAAGGCGACCTTCTCGACCGCCTGCAAAAAACCACCGAGGTTATTCTGCATCCTCTACGCATGGTCGCGCTCACGGCAGACGGCAAGACCCACGAGGCCGTCGCCATGAATGAGGTCTCCATGCTGCGTCAGACGCGCCAGGCTGCAAAGATCAGGATATTTATCGACGGCAAGGAACGCATGAACGAACTGTCGTGCGATGGCGCGCTGGTCAGCACACCGGCGGGATCGAGCGCCTATAATTTATCGGTGCATGGGCCTGTCTTGCCGCTCGGCGCCAATGTCTTGGCGCTGACCCCGATCAGTGCTTTTCGGCCGCGCCGCTGGCGCGGTGCCATCTTACCCCACACGGCGATTCTAAAATTTGTCATGCTGGAGCCCGAAAAACGCCCGGTCAGCGCGGTCGCCGACCGCGACGAAGTGCGTGATGTTGTCGAGGTTACCGTACGCGAGGACCGGTCCCTGTCCATGCGTATGCTGTTCGACCCCGATCACAATCTTGAAGAACGCATCGTCGCCGAGCAGTTCGCTCCATAGTTACAAATCGCACTTACCACAAAAAGCCGGGGATAATGGCGTCGGGCTTGTGGCCTTCGCCACGCGCCAATTCTGCCGCGCGGCGCGGATCGGCCGGCACGCCATAGCTGGTGCCCAAGGCTTCGGCGTGAATGCCGCCGGTGCACCAAATCGCCGCCAGACCCGCGGCGTTGGCGCCTTTTACATCGGTTTCAAGCGCGTCGCCGACAACGGCAATACGGCTGGGGTCAGCCAGGCCGAGCTTCGCGACGGCAAGGTGATAGACCGCCGGATCGGGCTTGCCGCGATAGGCCACTTTGCCGCCCAGTGCCTCGTAATGTTTGGCGATGGCGCCGGCGCAGACCACCTCCTGGCCGCTACGAATCACCAACATATCAGGATTGGCGCAGATCATTGGCAGCGCATGGCGGCTGGCCTCTGCCAGAACGTCGGCATAGTCCGCCACAACGTCATCAAGTCCGTCGGGCCCGGTGTTGACAATGAATTCAGCCGTCGCTACGTCGGCTACAATCTCAAGACCGGTGTCGTCGAAAATGCTGCGGTCCCGCTCTGGGCCCAGATGATAGGCGCGCTGACCCAGGGCCGCAAAAAACGGATCGCTGCGGGTGATCAGCGCATCACGCGTCGCTTCACCCGAGGACAACACCTCCCCGTAAAGCTCGCGCGGGATCCCCATGCGCGTCATCGACTCAACCAATACATGGGCGCGGCGCGGAGCGTTGGACAATAGAATAGTTTTTTTGCCGGCGGCCCGCAGACTGCGGAAGGTATCGGCCGACGGCGGATAAGCTTTGGCGCCGTCATGCACCAATCCCCACAAATCGAGGATGAAGCCGTCGAATATGTCCGCCACCTCGCGAAGGCCCGCGATCGCCCTCAACGTCATCTCCCGGCTCCCGCGCGATAGTCGGCACCGACTGCCTCGGCAACGCTGGCAAAACCGTCGCGCTTCAGCAATACAGCCAGTTCATGTTTGACGCGCCCGATGAGGCCTGGGCCCTCGAATATCATGGCCGAGTAAAGTTGCACGAGCGAAGCGCCGGCGCGGATCTTGGCATAAGCATCGGCGCCGCCACTGATACCGCCGACGCCGATCAACGGAATCTTTCCAGCCGTCAGTTCATAAACACGGCGCAGCATCCGCGTCGATGGCTCAAACAAAGGCGCGCCACTCAAGCCGCCGGTTTCCGCCTGCAGTGGGGACAACAGCGAAGCCGGTCTGGCGACCGTCGTGTTGGAGACGACAATTCCTTCCAGCCGTTCGTCCATGGCGACGCGGGCGATATCGGCCAATTCGGCGGAATCCATGTCCGGCGCGATCTTGATCAACAGCGGCGGCGCCGTGCCAATCGTCGCCGTGTCACGCGCCGTGCGCGCGGCGCGAATGATGGCAACGAGAGCCTCGGTATGCTGAAGCGCGCGCAGACCCGGCGTGTTGGGTGAAGAGACATTGACGACGAGAAAGTCGGCGTGCAGCGCCAGGCGGCCGGCGAGGGCTGCATAGTCGCCAGCGGCGTCGGTCGAGTTCTTATTCTTTCCGAGATTGACGCCGACGGGGCTGGTGCCGCGCTTGCGGCGGGCGAGCCTGTCGAGAACTGCGCTCAAACCGTCGTTGTTAAAACCCATGCGATTGATGACAGCGCGGTCGGCATCGAGGCGAAACAGTCGTGGCGCCGGGTTACCCACCTGCAGCAACGGCGTAACACCGCCGACCTCGACAAAACCGAAACCCAGCGCCAACGCGGCATCGGGCACTTCGGCATTTTTGTCGAACCCGGCGGCAAGGCCGAGCGGATTGGAAAATGTGCGCCCCCACACGGTCGTTGCCAGGATTGGATCGTCCGGCGCAGGCGGAAAAAGCGATGCTGCGAGCCCCGATTTCAGGCCCCAAAGTGCCAATTTATGGGCCCGCTCGGGATCAATTCGTCGTAGAAACGGTAAAATGAGACGGTATACGTTCGCCATGCGCCACTCTGTATCTCACCAGAGTGATTTCCGGAAGCGGTCCCGACAGCCGCTCAGCTGTTTATATGACTTGCCGCACATTCAACCGCGAATACCTAGCGTAAAGGCATGCACTCACGTAATTATTGCAGGCATATCCCCCGGCACCGCGCCGCAGCCACCAGGCCCTCGATGCCCTTTCTCCGCAAGCCCCTTTTTGTAGCCCCAGCAAGCCGGTATATTGCCGACCTCAGGGGAACTGATAATACGGACTTAATAATCTTCCGTGCGTAACGATCCAAAGCTTTCCACGCGCGGCTTGGCACGTCTGATCGAGCAGGTCGGAAAAGCCGCGTACAATCTCGGTTTTACGCCTGGGCTCAATCCTGCCCAATGGGCGGCCTTACGCTATTTCGACGAAGCCACCACCGAACGGCGGACGGTCACCGGTTTTGCGCAATTCCAGGGTACGACAAAAGGTACGGCCTCGCAGACGGTAGCCGCGCTCGTACGCAAAGGTTATCTGCGCCGCGTAGGCGACAAGCAGGACCGTCGCGTTCACCGGCTGGTCTTGACCGATGAAAGTCAGGCGCTGTTGCGCGGCGATCCATTGCAACAACTCAGCCAGGCGCTTGAAGCATTGTCGCAAGAAGAGCGTTGGGCTTTGGCGGTGAGTATGGAAAAAGTTTTGCGCCAGCTGATCCACATTTAGAGGATCACGCCGCGTGCCAGCGGTTAGTCGGCCAGAACTGTCTCGATGGCTTTCAGCAGCTCAGCCTTCTCGAACGGCTTATAGACAACAACATTCGCACCGAACGTTGCCGCCAGAGGCGCCGTATAGGTCAAGGGCGCATTGGGCGCCCCCCCTGATATTACAACGACCGGAATATCGTCGCCCGCCCCTCTGATTTCCTTCAGCAGAGCAATACCGTCCATCTCCGGCATCCAGATATCGCTGACGATCAGGTCGAACTTCGACGCGCGCAGGCGCTTCAGGCCTTCCGTTCCGGAGGCGGCTTCTTCGACGGTGTGCCCCACCGATGCGAGAATCTCGCGGACTGAGAGACTGACCTCGGGCGAATCTTCAACGAGCAGAATATGCGCCATGAAAACTCCAGAACTTGCGCGGCGCTAGGAGGAAGGAGCGGTCGGGATGTATACCACCGCGGTTGTTCCGTGATCAACTTCGCTCTCGAGCTTGAGCGTGCCGCCCCATCCGGTAACAATGCTGTAGACAACCGACAGACCGAGTCCAGTTCCGCGCCCCGCCAACTTGGTGGTGAAAAAAGGCTCAAACACGCGTGAAAGCGTATAGGCGTCCATACCGCACCCCTCATCAGCGACTCGCAACCGAATCCAGCGGCCAGGCGTCAGGGTGAGCGCGGCCGCCGCGGCGACGTCAAGATCGACGACCGTCAGTGCGACGCGTACAGCACCCTCCCCGTCCATCGCATCGGCGGCGTTCTTCACCAGATTGAGCACAACCTGCGACACCTGCGTGGGATTGACCACGGCTTCGGCATCGCCGACGGCGATATCCTGTTCAAGACTAATGCCCGGCGGCAGTCCGCTTTGCAAAAGGCGCAGGGCATCGGCGACCAGAAAGGAGATCGCATAGGGTGCAAGTTGGGGTGCGTCCCTTCTGGCGAATGTCAGAACCTGGCGCACAATATCGCGCGCCTTGCGGCCGCTAGAGGCAATGACCTCGAAATACTTGCGCACCTTTTCGGGATCGCTGTCGGCGATGTCGATACCCAGCTCAGATAGGGCCAGCATTGGCTGAAGCAGATTGTTAATCTCATGGGCGACACCGCCCGAAAGCTGCCCGAGCGCTTCCATCTTTTGCGATTGAAGCAAGGCTTCCGCGCGCTGACGATCGATGGTGATATCGCGCAGATTCAACACAAAAACCATGGCGTCGCGGCCGGGGTGGTCGCGTACGGGAGCGATCTCGAGCTGGGCGAGAAACGACGTGCCGTTAAGGCGCGCGCAGAGGAGCTCAAACGCACCGGCGCTTGAAGTGTTCAGAGCCTGCGCAACCTTTTGCCATTCACCCGCTTCTTCCTTTGGCTGCAGGGCCTCGATGGTATTCTTGGCGAGCGTCGATGTTTTGAAGCCGGTAAGACGCTCGAATTCGGCATTGACGTAGAAGACCTCAGGGCGCGGCCCGTCGGTTGTCACCACCGCTACACCAATGGGGGAAGCATCAAGCGCTTCGTAAAGGATCGCATTCCGGCGCAACAGGCTCTTGAGTTCCTGTTCACGCTGCTTTGCTTCAGTAATGTCTTGGCAGGTACCAAACGAGGCATAGGGCTCGCCCTCTGCGTCGAACAGCACGCGGCCGTCGAGCCGCAGCCACCGTACCGCCCCCTTGCGGACGATGCGGTATTCTGCACCGCGCAACGCCTTGCCTTCGAACTGATCGCGACGGTATTGGTCGAACAGCTCTCGGTCCTCCGGATGGACCAGCGCGTTATATGTTTCCCGTGTGTGAATGAAGGAGCCCGGTGACAGGCCGTGAATCACAAACATGTGCGGCGACCACTGAATCGCCTCGGTATCCCAATGAAGTTTGTATGTGCCGAGCTGCGCGATGCGCGTAGCCTCCTCGAGACGGGCTTCACTTTCCCGAATTTCGAATTCGGCGTGCTTTTGCTGTGTGATGTCGGTCGCGGCAATAATCTGCAGCATCGGTCCGCCGGTCTGCGCCCAAATCGGGTAGACTGAAACGTGGTACCACGTGTTTCCGAGGGCTTGGTCGAAGGTCACGGATGTCGTGCCGTCACCCATGCGACGGGCGCGGTCGGCCATCATCCGGAACGGACCTTCGATGACCTTTCCCACAACCGCGAGCACGTGAGTCTGCAGCAAGTCCTCAGCACGGGCATTGTGCGCCACGAGCGTGCCTGCGCCGTCCAGGACTACCGCCGCAGACGCCATCGCCTCCAGCAACGCCCGTGCCGTTAGACGATCAAAATCGGAGATATTGTGCACAGCGGCTGCGAACGCCGTCGTCATAGCCGCCTCTTTCGCGCGACGCCGGCTGGAGCGCAATCAGCGGCTCAGGCGCACCTTGTAAGGTTTGATCATCCTTTTGATTTTGTCTCCGGCCAAAGACGCGCCATCGACCGGAGCTTCGGGGAAGATAGGGTCGCCGTAGCCCAGTTCGGTCTCGTGGATGATGCTCTCGAGATAATCTGCGACACCCGACAACTCGGCGTATCGTTTTTTGTCGAGGGATGCAGCCTTGCGGAGTTCTCCCGCGGCTTTCATCACCAGAATCTCGGCTTTCTTTTGACTCTCGCTCATTGCCCCGTTCTCGGTGCGCTTTCAGCTGGGTGGAGTATAGGGTTTTGCGCGGACGAGAACAATTCAATCCGAGGGCGTATGCGGTTAACGGCCCGAACTACGGTGAACCCTCAACACATAGATGTATCGGGCGGCGGCAATACAAGAATCGCTCTAAAATCGTTGACGTTTGTATATGTGGGACCGGGGTCCACGAGATCACCCAGCGCCCGGAAAATCCCCGCAGAATCATTGCGACTAAGGGCAACCACCGGATCCAGGCCGAAATTCAGCGCTCGGCGTAGCGTGGCAGGTCCTATCCGTGCACCCGCCGCATCGGCCGCACCATCGCGGCCATCCGTGTCTGCGGCCAAAGCCCACACTTGCTCGTGCTCCTTGAGTTGCAATGCCAGCGCTAACGCAAACTCGGTATTGGGCCCGCCCCGCCCATCGCCGGTCATGGTGACGGTGAACTCGCCGCCGGACAGGATCACACAGGGCGGCTTGACGGGGCCTGTTCCGGATACGATTGATTCGACCAGCGCTGCCTGAACTGCCGCGGCGGTTCGCGCCTCACCTTCGCAGCCGTCGCCCAGGTCGAGAACCTGCAAACCCTTTGCGCGCACTACGGCCGCAGCGGCGGCAAAGGCATCCCCGGGACGCGCAACGATATGCACCTTCGCATGCGATAGGCCCGCCTTCGGCGTCTCTAAAGTCCCCTTCAGCAGCTTCGCACGTACATCGGGCGATATGGGTATCTGATATTTGTCGAGGACGGCCAATGCATCCGCACATGTCGTCGTGTCTAGGACGGTAGGGCCCGAAGCTATGACGGACGGGTCGTCGCCAACAACGTCCGATACCACCAGACTAACGACGGGGGCAGGTGCCGCAGCAGCGGCCAGGCGACCCCCTTTGATGGCCGAAAGATGTTTGCGTACGCAGTTGATTTCACCGATAGCCGCGCCGCTGCGCAGAAGCGCTGCCGTCACCGCGCGCTTATCAGCAAGCGTCACGCCAGGCGCCGGCAACGACATCAAGGCCGATGCTCCGCCGGAGATGAGGCAAAGCACCAAGTCGTCTGGGCCGGCGCTCTGTGCGAGCTGAAGAATATGCGCGGCGGCGGCATGCCCGCGCGCATCGGGCACCGGATGTGCCGCCTCAACGACGGCAATGCGCGAACACGGCCTCGCATAGCCTTCCGGCACAATTACCAAACCCTCAATGGCGACCGTGTAATGGGCCTCGGCGGCCGCCGCCAAGGCCGCAGCGGCCTTGCCAGCGCCAAGGACAATCAGCCGGCCGCGGGGCGGCGGCGGAAAATAGGCGGCGAGCTTCGGCGAAGGCTGAACGGCGGCTACTGCGGCGGCAAAAAGCCGGTCTAGAAAGGCGAAAGGATCTGAAAGGACGTCGGGTTGGACCATGCGGCGGGGCGTCAGCCCCGGACCCAGGCCATGGCGCGCTTCTGATTGCCGTCGGTGAAAAACTCATAGGCACCCACAGGCAATGAATCTCTCAACACCAGCGCCAATCCGGCCCATGACGGCCCCCCGACAATGGCGGCACGCTCAAACTTGTGCAAATTGGAATGCAGGATGGCGCCGGTCTCCCAACTGGAACTCTCGTCCCATCCGAGAAGACGGCTGATATCGACATAGAGGCGGAACATCTGGAAGCGCTCGAGGACCTCGGTCATGACTGGAATGAAGACATCGGCGTAGTCTTCCTCAGTCAGCGTCCCTACGGCCCGTAAACAAACAAGATTGCCCTCTGTGGCCGGCAACGATTCAAGCATAACGGGACCCCGGGATAACAATATTCGGCGTGGCGAGCGTAGCAGGCCGCGGCGCGAAATAAAATATTTAGAAACATTTCGCGCATTGCCCCGAATGGGCTATTGCGCTGCCTGGAGTTGCGCTTCCGCGACCGGCAGGTAAACCGTAAAACAGGTGCCGGCCCCTATCCCGCTATCCACGGCAACGGCGCCACCCCAACTTTTGGCGAGCCCCGAGACCACCGAAAGCCCTAAACCAGTGCCCTTGCCTTGCGGCTTGGTGGTGAAAAACGGATCGAAGACTTTGCCTAATTGATCGGCAGGGATGCCGGCGCCGTTATCCTCCACCATCAAACGGCAATACAGTCCCGGCGCCAAGTTCAGCGCCTTGGCCGCATCGCCGGCCAGATTGACGGCGTTGACGGTAACGCCGATACGTCCGCCGGACGGCAGCGCCTCCGCGGCATTGGTCAGCAAGTTGGCGAGCACCTGCGTAAGCCCAGTTCGATCGACACGCACGAGCAGATCGTTGGTCGCGCCGTCGCTAACACTGAGGCTGGTGCCTGGTGTCAACGTATCCCCAATCAGATCGACCGTCTCGCGCACAACGTCGAGCACACTGACGTTCTCGCGGCTGGGCGGGCTTTGACGCGCAAATGCCAGCACATTCTTCACGATCATCATCGAGCGCTCGGCCGCAAGTCCAATGCGGCCGAAATACTGGCGGACAATCGTAGCCAAACCGTCCTGGGCGGTTCCGAGGTTGGCGTAGATGACGATCGGTTGCAGCAGATTGTTGATTTCATGCGCCATGCCGCTGGCCAGCCGACCCAGCGCTTCGGCCCTGCGATGCGCCTCATCGCGTTCCTGGCGATGATAGAACTCCGTCACATCGGTGCCGGCACCGCGATAGCCAAGATAGCGGCCTTGGCTGTCAAAGCGCGGGTTGCCGCTGATGCGCACCCAGCGCACGTCGGCCTTGGCGTTTTTAATCGGCACCATCAGGCTGCGGAATTTGACGCGATTCTTAATGGAGCGCTGAAGAGCTGCCTCGTCGCCGCCTTCGACGTCGGAAGCCTCGTTGGTCAGAATTTTGAAACCTGCATCGGCGCCGTCGCCGAATTGCAAGACCGCGGCGCCGCTGAACATGGTGATGGCGCCATTGGCGTTCAGCTCCCAAATATAGTCGCTGGAGCACTCGACGATATCGCGCAGCCGCTCCTCATCCTCCCGGATGGTGTCCTCGGCATTGCGCATGGCGGTAACGTCCTGTGCCACGCCAAAAACGCGATCTAGGCCCGCCCCGCCATCCTCAAGGATTTTCCAACTATATCGGATATGGCGGAGTTCGCCGTCGGGACGTGTTATGCGGCACTCCAAACTGCCCGAGCGCGGGGAGCGCTCAAAGTCCGCCCATACGGCCAGGACATGAGGTTTGTCTTCCGGGATGACAAGATCGATGTAAGTTTCATTCGATGGCGAGAACGTCTCCGGATGCAGGCCGTGAATTTCAAACATATTCGACGACCACCTGAAGCGGCTCGCGCGCAGACCATGCTCATAGTATCCGATGCCGCTCAATCTCTGGGATTCCAGGATATTGCGCTCGTTCTTTTGCAAAGCCTGCTTGGCGGAGTGCTCGGCGCTGATTCGGCGTACAAGCCACCAAGTCAGCCCGACAATGACCAGCGCGCCAGTGAGCGCCGAGATGATCAGCACTAGGCTGGACTCCCACCAGCGCGCCATGAACTGAAACCAATTGGCGGTAACGGCAATGATGATCGGGTAGCGTTCAAGGACACGATATGACAGCAGATTGCCGCTCTCCCCGCCCGAGGACGTTATGCGGTAAACACCCGACGTTGAGGCCGGCACCATTTCACGGATAAGCAACTTTTCATTTTCGCTCAGCTCGCTTTTGCGCGCGGCATTAGTGCTGGCTAGCAACGCACCATCGCGCCTAAAAAGCTCTACCGCCGCATAGCGCGACGGCAGAAGACCGGCATAAATGCGGGTGAAGGCGTCGACCGCCACCGTCACCATGTAGAAGCCATGAAAATTGCCGGCGTCGTCATAGATTGTCTTGGTAACGCCGATGATGCGCTGTGACGACGCAATGTCGCGGGACGGCCGGCTGATGAAAAAGGCGCGCCCGGCGGTCTGCAAGTTCCGGTGGTAAAGGAACATGGGGTGGTGCGAAGCATCCAACGGCCCCTGCAGCGCATGAAGCCGTCCATCTGCCCCGCGTGTCACCGCACCGTGCACAATGCCGTCGGCACCGACCTGGGTGACGGAATGTATAAGCGCCCAGTTGTCGGCGATCGCGATAAAGCGATCGGCGATTGCTTGGTCAGTCAGCGGATCGCCCTTGCGCTGGCGTGTAGCTTCAACGGCGTGATCAAGAATCAGCGTCACCGATTGAAAGGTGATGTCCGTATTGGCCTCGAGAATCTGGGTAAACTGCTGAACATCACGCCGCGCCGTGGCAACGGTGGCATCATAGGTCTGCCAGACCTGGTTGATGACCATCACCGCGATGATGCCCAGCGCCATGCCGGCAACGATCAGCGTGCGCTGCTTAAGATTTGGGTTGGCCCCAACAGCCATCGTTTCCCCGTACGTCCCCACCGCCGAAATTTACATGAGAGCCGGGGGCCGACTCCATGAATCCCGTAAGGGCTCAGCAGGAAAAGGGACTTTAACACGCCCGCGCCAACGCACTGGGTAAGGAAATATATTATTATATTTCATGTAGTTAAAGGCATATGCTGGACCTTTCGGCGGCGGATTCCTATTTTATGGGCCGCAGCCGCGAACACGCAGGGACCAGAACGTCGATGGAGCCGAGAAGCGCCAAATTCAGGATCGGGCAGGTGGTCAAGCACCGTTCCTTTCCTTTTCGCGGCGTGATTTTCGACGTCGATCCGGTATTCGCCAATACCGAGGAGTGGTGGATGGCCATCCCGGAAGATAAACGGCCGCGCAAGGACCAGCCGTTTTATCATCTGTTGGCGGAGAACGCGCAGACCCACTACGTTGCCTATGTTTCGCAGCAGAATTTGCTGGCCGATGAATCCGGCGAGCCCGTCCGCCATCCTGAGGTCACGGCGTACTTTGCCGAGTTCAGAGGCGACCACTACGTCATGCGGCGGTCTTACGCCAACTAGCAGCCGCGGCGCTTTCTTTCCGCAAATCATTTGGAAATTGCGCGGCGAGTGCTTACCTTAGCCCAGAGCCCGCGCCGTTACGGCGCGCCAAAACCCCTTAAAAACTCCTGCAGGGACGAACGAGGACAATATGACAATCAAACAAGGCGACAAGCTGCCCGCCGGCACATTCAAAGTGATGGGCGCCGAGGGCCCGAAAGAAGTCAGCACCGATGACATCTTCAAGGGCAAGAAAGTCGTGCTCTTTTCGGTGCCGGGCGCCTTTACGCCGACGTGCTCGAAACAGCACCTGCCGAGCTATGTGAACAATTTCGACAAAATCAAAGCTCAAGGCGTCGATACCATCGCCTGCACCGCCGTCAACGACGTGTTTGTCATGGACGCCTGGGGTAAATCCCAGAATGTCGGCGAAAAGGTGTTGATGCTGGCGGACGGCAACGGCGAGTTCGCCAAGAAGCTCGGCCTCGAACTGGACGGCAGCAAGTTTGGATTGGGCACGCGCGGCAAACGCTGGTCCATGGTCGTCACCGACGGCACGATTGAAAAACTCAGTGTGGACGAAGGCAAGTACGAGCTGAGCGGCGCCGAAGCCACCTGCGGCCTGAACTAAGCGTAGCCATAGCCCGCATGAACAGACAGCCGGGATGCGGGTCGCGCTGATCAACACCATGGATACCAAGGGCGGCGCAGCGCGCGCCGCCTACCGGCTGCATCAGGGTCTATGCGGCATAGGCGTTGATAGCACCTATTACGTCCGCGACCAGACGCGGGCTGATCCCACTATCCGCAGATTCGTGCCAGATCCGGCGCCGGCCGCCGTGCAGCACCGTGCCTCATGCAAAACCGCCCGTGATGCGGCTTACGACGCCTATGCTACCACCCGCAGCCCCGATATCGAGCTATTCAGCCAAGAGCGTGTGGACGGCAACGAGAACTTCTTCACGCAGATGCCGCGGGGCGATGTGATCAACCTGCATTGGGTCGCCGGGTTCGTCGACTATCACACGTTCTTCACGCCCCGAATCTCACGCCCCGTCGTTTGGACACTGCACGACATGAACCCGTTTACGGGCGGGTGCCACTACGATCAGGACTGCGGCAAATTCAAGACCGGATGTGGCGCGTGTCCCTTATTGGGCAGCGACGACCAGCGTGATCTTGCCAACCGCGTATTCGCGGCGAAAGCAGACATCTTCGCCGCATGGCCTAAGCATATGTTGCACATCGTCACGCCGAGCCGCTGGCTGGCCGATGAGGCACGGCAAAGCGCGCTGTTTGGAAAATTTGAAAGCACGGTCATCCCCAACAGCCTTGAAACCACCGTGTTCAAACCGATGGACAAGGCCGAGGCGCGAGCCAAACTTAAACTGCCGCAGGACGCGCAGATCGTGCTGTTCGTCTCCAACCACATACGCCTCGCGCGCAAGGGCTTCAGGGAGTTGGTGCACGCCTTGTCTCTCATTCCCGATCTTGAAACTCTTCTGCTGGTCGGCGTCGGGGATAGCCATATTCTCTCCGCAGAGGCGCCGTTCAAGATCATGCAGATCGAGCATGTCAACGACGACGCCACCATGGCTGCGGTCTATGCCGCAGCTGACGTCATGGCGATTCCATCGCGGCAGGACAACCTGCCAAATACAATTCTGGAATCGCTGAGCTGCGGAACCCCGGTCGTCGGCTTCAGCGTCGGTGGCGTTCCCGACCTGGTGCGCGAAGATGAGACGGGCTTTCTCGCCGCCCCCGGCAACGTGCCCGGATTGAGTCTCGCGTTCATGAAGGCCTTTGCAGACCGCGATCACTTGCAGGCTTGCGGCGTGCGGGGCCGCGAGATGGTCGAGCGCGGCTACACGCTTCAAGCGCAAGCCGATGCCTACGCCGCATTCTATGAACGCGTATCCGCCGAAGCCGAGCGCGCTGCGCAATGAACGGCAAAACCATTCTCGTCACCGGAGGGGCCGGCTACGTCGGCAGCCATACCTGCAAGGCCTTGGCCCAGGCCGGCTACACCCCGGTCACCTACGACAGCCTGATCCGGGGCCACCGCGAACTGGTAAAATGGGGACCGCTGGAGATCGGCGATATTTGCGACGCCGCTGCAATTGCGGCCGTTATAAAAAAATATAAGCCATCCGCCGTCATGCACTTCGCGGCCTTGACCGTCGTCGGTGAATCCGTTGAACAACCCGAGATGTATCAGCGGACCAATGCTGGCGGAACGACGGCCTTGGTGCAGGCGATGCTTGAGCACGATATCGGAACGATCGTCGTCTCAGGCACCTGCGCCGTCTATGGCATACCAAGGATTACGCCGATCACTGAAGACACGTTGATCGCGCCGATCAATCCCTATGGGCACTCCAAACTCATGATGGAGCGCATCGTCGCCGACGCCGGCGCGGCATCGAACGGGTCGTGGGTCATATT
This sequence comes from Fidelibacterota bacterium, assembly GCA_947476065.1. GTDB lineage: Bacteria > Pseudomonadota > Alphaproteobacteria > Rhodospirillales > Rhodospirillaceae > SHVO01. The sequence goes on along the minus strand of CANJPG010000036.1, from coordinate 5,727 downwards.
CCGCTATTTCAACGCTGCCGGCGCCGATCCTGATGGAGAGACCGGAGAATGGCATGAGCCGGAGACTCACCTCATTCCGAACATTTTGCGGGCCGCGGCGGGCATCGGCGCGCCGCTGCAAGTGTTCGGTGACGACTATCCGACTCCAGACGGCACATGTGTTCGCGACTATATCCACGTCTGCGACATCGCTCGGGCCCATGTGGCGGCCCTGGACTATCTCGAATCACATCCCGGCGGGAATATCTTCAATCTTGGAAGTGAAGCCGGATATTCGGTGCGGGAAGTCATAGACACCGCGCGTCGCGTCACCGGCAAGCCTATCCCGGTGACGGTCGAGCCAAGGCGGCCCGGCGATTCGGCCGTATTGGTCGCCGATGCCTCAAGGGTCAAAAAGGCGCTAGGCTGGAGACCGCAAGCGACACTCGAGCAGCAGGTCGATGACGCTTGGCGTTGGGTTCTGAAAAGCGGCTATTAAGCGGCCCGCACTACCGCGTGCCGCATGATATCCGCAAACCAAGCGGCGCGCTTGCTAAGGCCGTGGTCGCGCAGGCAACGCTCCTGTGCCCGGGCAGCCATCTCATCGCACAGTCCCGGCTCCGATAGTAGGTAGAGAATTTTCGACGCCAGTTCCTGCGGTGTGCGGAAGGTTTCGATTTCGACCCCCAGCTCGAAGAACGCCGCCAAGCCCGGATGGTGCGAGGTCAGCAGGAACGCACCCGCGCCCGTCGCTTCGATCAGCCGCATATTCGGCGGCTGTGCCCCAAATGCATCGACGTCGATGTTGACGACGATGCGTGCACTGCGCAATAGCCGCAGCATGTCGTGGGCCCATCTGGCCCCGCGATTGAGCGACTGCGCCAAGGGCGACAGCGCCGAAGCATTGGGCATGAACAGCCCAAGGGAAAAAGGTGCAGCTGGATCGCGACTCATTTCGGCCAGCATGTTGATGATCTGAATACGCCGCAGATGCTGGTGCGTCACCGTGCCCGAGATCACCACATCCCATTCCATCTTGCGCGGCTCTTTCAACACCGGCGAATCTTCAGGAAAACCCGGATGGAAACGCTCGATATGCTTCGCGCCGCGCGCCATGGCTTCCTCGAAAATCCGGTCGAAACTGGTGAGAATCAAGTCATAGCCAGAAAGATCGGTCTGCGGCGGCAACGGAAAGCCGCGCCAGCCGGCGATCACGGGTGGACGCTTCTCCAGGCGCCGGAAAAAGCCGCTGTGCAATGTCTCGACGTCGGTCGTGTAGACGATATCGGGTGCAAACCGCTCGATCTGCCGCAAGGTAGCTAAAGCCGCGTCCACTTTTCCGCCGGTGGCCAGTCCCTGCTCCGTCAACCAAGCGCCTTGTGAGACGCTGTTGTTGGCGACCACCTGCATGGTGTCGAATCCGTAGCGGCGTAACGGACGCGTGAATATATGAGAATCCGCGAAGCCGTCATCCAGGAGTGTGTTGATCTGCGTATCGTAGGACGCGTTCATCAGCTGCGGCCGCGCGGCGTAAAAGTCCATGAGATAGGCTGGGTAGAAGGTGTTGATCTGCAAAAACCGTGTCGCGCGGGCGCGGGCGGCGGCGGGAGTTTCTGGGGACGACGGGGAGGCCGCCGACGCGCGGCGTTGCCTATACAGGTCCATGCCCTCGCCGGCCTCTTGCGTAAAGAACGCCGTATCGTCGGCCGAGAAATAATCAGCGTGATCACCCACTTTGCCGCGCCGATATAATACCGCCGTCGAGGTCTCGGCGGCGGCGGCATTGCGCGAAATCACCGCGTCAAAGACATCGCCACGACGCGGCAGGTTCAGAAACGCCGCGAGACGGTCCACGACGCCTTCGAAATCGGCGTGCATGTCTTCGTAAAAGATCGGCAGGACATCGGTCTTGCTCAGCCAATCTTTGACATGCGCCGACCAATGGGCGGCCGGACTACTGTAACCGCCGTAAGGCGTTCTAAGAAATTCCGAAAACGGCGCAAGCTGACCGCCGGCGATTTTCTTGCGGTACTCGTAGAACGAGACCATGACATCGCGCCCATCGCGCAGCGCATAGACGATATGGCTGTTGTGCAAGAGCCCCCGAGCATATTCGCGCAGCCCATCGTCAACCGGGAAAAGCTCCATGCTTGAAAACCCGTGGGTCTTGATGATGGCTCGGCCGGGCGCCTGGCGCTTGGCTTCGAAATCTGCACGGGTGACGGGTTCGGTGTGCCGCGGCAGGATTGTTTCCAACGTCAAAAACGCCGGGTTTACACCGAGGATATTGTTTCTGATGGTGTCAATGGCGAGGTGGGTGCCGGACCGGCGATGCGAGGCAACCACGATATTGGCGGTAAGGTCTTCCAGCACACTCGTTTCCTCGATGGACGCCCGCCGGCGGCCACACACATATGATCCGGCGATCTTATCACTTTCTTAGGCCTGTCCGGTTACCAAAAGCAAAACGCCTTTCAGCCGCGCACATGCTCACACCGCAGATCCTTGATATCGTCACGCAACTGGCGCCCGGCGTTCAAAGCTGGCCGCGGCGGCAGCCCGGCCTATTGGTTGTGGGCGGCAAAATCCTGCGCTACGCCGATATGCACAGCTTTTTCCATCAGGCCCGGCAGATCTTCGGCGACCGGCTTTATGATTTCCAATGCGGTGCGCCGGCCCCTCGCATTTTGGACTGCGGGGCGCATATCGGGCTCGCGTCCCTGTTCCTCAAGGAGCGCTTCCCGGCGGCCCGCATCCAGGCTTTTGAGGCCGATGCGCAGCTGGCTGATACCTGCCGGGCCAATCTGGCTGCATTCGGGGCCAGTGACGTCGAGGTCGTGCAAGCGGCCGTCTGGACTCACGATCAGGGCGTGTCGTTCTCAACGACCCATGACGATGCCGGACATGTCGCGGAGGCCTCGGGGGCTGAAAAGGTGCCCTCCGTCAGACTCAAATCGCTGCTGGGCGAGCGGGTACATTTCCTGAAACTTGACGTCGAAGGGGCCGAATTCGACCTGATCGATGACTGCGGCGACCAGCTGGCCAATGTCGATCGGCTCATCATCGAGGTGCACGCCATGGGCGCAACCCAGGCCCGTATAGGCCCACTTCTGCAGCGCCTGGAGGCGGCAAACTTCCGCTATGTACTGAGCGATCTGCACGCGGCCATCTGGGAACCCTCATTATCCCCGCCGCCCTTTGCCTTCTGCCGGACGGAAAAGTTCATCGTCAGCGTCTTTGCCTGGCAGGAACGCCCGGGCGCCTAGCGCCCAAGATCGGAGCTTTCCGCCCGATATTTTGCCAGTTGTTAACCGGGACCCCCTACCCTGATCTAGGCTCAGGGTAATTTTAACCTTTTCAAGGGCTTGGGCTTTGCTTTGGCCGGGGATCTGCCGTTGACGTCTGCACGCATCATTGCCGAGATTGGGATCAATCATAACGGGATGGAAGAGACCGCCCGCGCCTTGATCAATGCGGCCGCGGCGTCGGGGGCCTGGGGCGTAAAATTCCAGTACCGCAATCTCGCCAATGCCTATGCCGACGATGCCCGCGAACTGGGCGACGAAATCCTGCAAAAGGAAATCCGCCGCAACTACCTGGCGCCGGCAACCATCGTAAAGCTGTCGCAGCACGCCCTCGCGCGCGGCATTCAACCGGGCATCAGTTTTTTCACGCCCGATGACATTGCCGATTTTGGCGGCGATATCGGGATATTTGAATTTTTCAAAATCCCCTCCGTTGAATTCACCAACCTGCCGCTGATCAAGCGCATTGAGTCCTTCGGCAAATACGGCCTGATCTCGACCGGCGCCTATACCGAAGCGGCCATCCGCCGCGTGCTTGGTACGCTGGACCGCAAGCTCTGGGTGCCTCTGCATTGCATCTCCAACTACCCGGTCGGCATCCCCAATCCGAAATTGGGCTACATCACGCATCTGCGCGGGCTGTGGGGCGCACCGGTCGGCTATTCAAGCCACGACGAATATTGGGAGACATGCCTGCTGGCATTGCAAGCCGGGGCCGCGGTGATTGAGCGTCACATCACCTTTGACAAGGCAGCGGACGGGCTCGATCATTCCTCAAGCTCGACGCCGGACGAATTCGCCAAACTGGCGCGCTTTGCCGACAACATGAACCTGATTCTGGCCGGCGATGGGCCGCGCGTACCCAATCAGGGCGAACTCCTCAACCTGCAAAACCTTGGCCGGTCGTTTTATGCCAGAGCCCCCATAGCTGCCGGCGAGGCCGTCAGCGGCGAGAAGGTTGTGCTGCGCGCACCGCGCACGGGCCTCGGACAGGAGGAGATCGGCGACTTCCTCGGCCGGCCCGCCGTCAGAACCATCGGCCGGGGAACGGTTATCGACCGCTCTGTGTTCGAAAAACCCGTCACCTTGCCACCCGATGCGATCGATTTTGCACGCGCCAAAAGGCTTTCGATACCGGTGCGCTTCCACGACCTTGCATCCATCGAGGCGCGCATTCCACTCGGCAACTATGAGTTCCATCTGTCATTTGGCGACGTCGAGCGGGCCATCGACACAGCGATGCTGACGTCCAGCAACCGCTACAGCGTACATTTGCCCGACTACGTGAGCCCGACCCAATTGATGGACCCCTTCGCGCCGGCCGAAGATCAGCGCCGCGCCAGTCACCGCGTGCTCGACCGCACGGTGGCCTTTGCGAAGGCGCTGCAGGACCGCACCGGCGCCGATGTGCCGGTCGTCGGCAGTTTTTCCGTTGTGCACGGCAGCTTGGCCGCCTTCTTCCAAAATCATGCCGAGCTTCTGGCGGGCTACCGCGACGCCGGCGTTACCATCATGCCCCAATGGCTGCCGCCCATTGCCTGGTATTTCGGCGGCGCAGTGCGTTTGCACGCGATGAATAACATCGCCGATATTGCGCATATCAAGGCCCTAAACCTGCCGATCTGCATGGACATCTGCCATCTGTGCATGGGCGACAAGGTGTTCGATTTCAACGCTGCCGATGTGGTGCGGGACCTTGCCCCCTATACCCGGCACGTGCACATCGCCGACGCTAGCGGCTACGACGGCGAAGGCGTTGCCTTCGGCGAGGGTGATCCCGAGAACCAGCCGGCCATAGCCGCTGCCATGTCCATGGACTGCGTCAAAGTGATCGAGGTGTGGCAAGGCCACCTACATGGCGGCGCCGGCTTCGCCAAAGCCGTTTTGTCGCTGAAGGAACTCTATTCATGACAGCCAAACAGCGCACCGCCCTCATACTGGGCGTGACCGGCCAGGACGGCTCCCTGCTCGCGCAAAAGCTCGTGCGCGACGGCTGGCGCGTACGCGGCGGCTTCCGCCGCGGCGAAGCCACCAAGCTCTGGCGCCTGGAGGAAATGGGCCTAATCGGCAAGGTCGAACTGATCAATCTCAACCTGCATGAGCCATTCCAGGTGGTAGAGGCGATCTCCAGCGTTAAACCCGACCACATCTATCACTTCGCTGGAGAAAGCTTCGTCGCGGACTCCTATCAGCAACCGCGTTCGGTTCTTGAGACCAACGTCCTCGGCACCTTGAACGTGCTCGAAGCCTTGCGCCTGATCGCGCCTGAAGCGCGGCTCTTTTTTGCATCGAGCTCTGAAGTCTTTGGCATTCCCTCCGTCGGACAGCTGCTCGACGAAGACAGCTCTTTTCGTCCCATCAATCCCTACGCCATCTCGAAATTGACTGCGCAACAGCTGGTGGGCACTTATCGCGAACGGCATAAACTCCACGCCGTTTGCGG
>CANJPG010000035.1 GCA_947476065.1 Fidelibacterota bacterium | reverse complement strand
GTCGCGCTCGGCACTTTCACCTGATATTGCCATTAGAGCACATGCAATGTTCCGCACATGCCGCCCAACTATCTTCAAATGGCCAAAACGCTTGAACGCAGGCGTTTTGAGAATGCGCCGCAACAGCAGCGCAAGAGAGATTATGGATGGGGCCGCCCGCGTGTCGTCGGTGTCAAAAGCTTTGGCCGAAGACTTGGCCGAGCGGGCTTATATTTTCTTTTTTCGTGCGGGCTGCTTACGTGGCCAACTTTTCAGTATTATCGTAGCTGCCCGCTTCGCATTGACGCCTGAATTGAGATCGCCCTCATGTGCGGCAATGATTGAGCCTCGCATCAGAAGTTTCCACATCTTCGCAAAATCACGGACGCTAGCAAGATTGGCTTCTTTGGCCCATCTCTCGACTAACAACCGAATGTTGCTTAGTTTCTGAGTTGCGGCACGGTTCCCAGACCCACCGAATTCTGATCCGACTAGCGTATTTATGAGGGCACATCCCCTAAAACCGCTTTCCTGGAACCATTCATCGAACAATGCGAATATCATAAGTAGACGTTTGAGCGGGTCAGACGTTCGGCGCTCGACTTCCGTAGCTAACCACTCGACCGTCCACCGCTTTTCGTGGAGATCGAGAAACGCGAGGATAAGGTCGTCCTTCGACTTATAGTTTCTATAGAGCGTCATTCGCGCAACGCCCGACTGAGTAACCAGCTCATCGATACCCACAGCATTGACCCCCTTCGCGGAGAACAACTCATATGAGGTATCGTCCAACCGTCGCTTTGCGTTGCTTGGGGGGCGTAGCTTCCTGGATTTAGGGGGGTTAACAGCCAATAGTCTCACCGCGCATATTTCCGCCATTAGGCCCACAATGGGGCCCCTCTCACTGTTATTCAACCTTACAAAACTGAAAACGACCCCATCTTCGAGATGGGGTCGCACTATTTAAGTCGGATTCACGATACCCCGGACAAGCTCCGGGATTTTTCTTTGGGGCCTACCCCAACCCGCCCACGATCTCTTCGGTCATTTTCTTCGCGTCGCCGAACAGCATCATGGTGTTATCGCGGTAGAAGAGTTCGTTGTCGACGCCGGCATAGCCCGCGGCCATGGAGCGTTTCACGAACAGCACGGTTTTGGCCTTTTCCACATCGAGGATCGGCATGCCGTAGATGGGACTGGTGGGATCGGTCTTGGCGACGGGGTTGGTGACGTCGTTGGCGCCAATGACGTAGACGGCATCGGCGGTGGAGAATTCGTGGTTGATCTCCTCAAGCTCGAACACTTCGTCGTAAGGCACGTTGGCTTCGGCCAGCAGCACGTTCATGTGGCCGGGCATGCGTCCCGCCACGGGGTGGATGGCGTATTTCACTTCGACGCCCTCGGCCTTGAGCTTGTCGGCCATTTCACGCAAGGCGTGCTGGGCTTGCGCGACGGCCATGCCGTAGCCGGGCACGATGATCACCTTGCTCGCGTTCTTCATGATGAAAGCCGCATCGTCGGCTGAGCCCGACTTGTGGGGGCGGGCCTCTTTCTTGGCACCGCCCGCAGCGGCAACCGCATCACCACCGAAGCCGCCGAGGATCACGTTGAAGATCGAGCGGTTCATGCCTTTGCACATGATGTAGCTGAGGATGGCGCCAGAGGAGCCAACCAGCGCGCCGACGATGATCAGGAGGCTGTTGTGCAAGGTAAAGCCGATGCCCGCGGCCGCCCAGCCGGAGTAGCTGTTGAGCATCGAGACCACCACGGGCATGTCAGCGCCGCCGATGGGCAGGATGAGCAGGAAACCCAAAAGAAAACTAATTCCCATGACGGCGAAGAACTGCATGTGGCTTTCGCTTTGGCAGAACATCACGATCAGCACGACGATGGCGATACCCAGCGCCGCGTTCAGGAAATGCTGGCCCTTGAAGACCAGCGGATTGCCGCTCATGAGGCCTTGTAGCTTGGCAAAGGCAATGATCGAGCCGGAAAAGGTGATGGCGCCGATGGCCAGACCGAGAGACATCTCCACCAGGCTGCCGGCTTCGATTTCGCCGACGGTGCCGATGCCGTAGTTCTGCGGCGCCAGCATGGCGCTGGTGGCCACCAGCACGGCGGCCATGCCGACGAGGCTATGGAAGGCGGCGACGAGCTGCGGCAATGCCGTCATCTCGATCTTCTTGGCGATGACATAGCCGATGACGCCGCCCACCAACAGGCCGCCGAAAATCCAGGTGTAGTCCTGCACGACCGGCGAGGTCAGCGTAGTGGCGACGGCGATGCCCATGCCGAGCACGCCCATCTGGTTGCCGCGCCGCGCACTCTCGGGATTGGACAGGCCGCGTAGCGTCAGGATGAAAAAGACGCCGGCGATGATGTAGGCCAGAAGGGTTGCACTTGCGACGGTCATGCTACTTGGCCTTCTTCTTGAACATCGAGAGCATGCGCTGGGTGACCAGGAAGCCGCCGAAGATGTTGACCGAAGCCAAGGCCACGGCGACGAAGCCGAGGATTTTCGCCGGGCCCACGATGTCGGGGCCGGCAGCGAGGATGGCGCCGACGATGATCACCGACGACACCGCGTTGGTGACCGCCATTAAGGGCGAGTGCAGCGCGGGTGTGACGCTCCAAACCACGTAGAAGCCGACGAAGACCGCCAGCACGAAGACCGTCAGCAGATACCAGAAGTCGTTGGGGCCGTGGGCCGCAAGGCCTGCGAGTTCAGTTGCATGTTCCATGATGGTACCCCCCTAACCCGCGAGCGAAGCATGAACGACGGCGCCGTCCTTGGTGACCAGCGTGCCTTTGATCAACTCGTCGTCCCAATTGATCTTCAGATTGCCGGTGCCCTTCTCGAGCATCGGGGTGACGAAGTTGAGGATGTTCTTGGCGAACAGCGCGCTGGCGTCACGCCCCAGCCGCGCGGCCATATTGGTGTGGCCCAAGATTGTTACGCCGTTGGCGGTGATGGTGGCTTGGTCCTTCACCGTGCCCGCGACGTTGCCGCCGGCTTCAGCGGCCAGGTCGACAATCACCGAGCCGTTTTTCATGCCGGCAACCATCTCGGCGGTCACCAGCTTGGGCGCCAGGCGTCCCGGGATCAGCGCGGTGGTGATGACGATGTCGGCCTTCAGCACTTCGGCGTGCACGGCCTCGGCCTGCTTCTTCTTGAAGTCATCGTCCATTTCCTTGGCGTAGCCGCCTGCCGTCTGCGCGGCCTTCATCTTCTCTTCGTCGACGACGATGAACCGGCCGCCAAGGGATTCCACCTGCTCCTTGGTGGCGTAGCGCACGTCGGTGGCATAGACCACGGCGCCCATGCGCTTGGCGGTGGCGATGGCCTGGAGGCCGGCCACACCGGCGCCGAAGATCAGTACGCGGGCCGGCGCGATGGTGCCGGCGGCGGTCATCATCATCGGCATGGCCTTACCGAAGGTGGCGGCGGCATCGACCACGGCCTTGTAGCCGGCCAGGTTCGATTGCGATGATAGAATATCCATGGCCTGGGCGCGGCTGATGCGGGGCATCATCTCGAGGGCGAAGCTGGTCACCCCTTGCGCGGCCAACGCCCCCATCAGCGGCTTGTCGGTGAGCGCGTTCAAATGCGCGATGAGGATGGAGCCCGACTTGAGGTAGCTCACCTCGTCGCTGCCCTCGGCGGCGGTCATGGGCTTTTGGATTTTGAATACCATGTCGGCGCCGCCGGCCGCGGCCGCGGCAGAGGGCGCGATGGTGGCGCCAGCCTCCTGGAAGACGGCGTCGTTGAACGACGACGCGGCGCCAGCCCCGGTTTCAACCGCGACCTGGGCGCCAAGGGCTATGAATTTTTTGACAGTATCGGGTGAGGCTGCGACGCGGGTCTCGCCCGGACGTCGCTCCTTTAGAACGGCAATCTGCATTGAAACGTCCCCTAAATGTACGCGCTTCGCCTTACAGCGGCGGGGACCTGAGCGGCCCTCCCCTGCTGCATGGTCTCGTCGTTCACGTTCTGGTCGTTCGGCGTTCTCGTCCCTTATTTGTAGCCTTAATCCCCCCGCCGCCATAGACCAAACTTTCACCCGCGTTGCAAAAGCCTAGCCCCGCTTAGCACTTGCAGCAGTAGGGGAACTTCTGCCCCGAATCGGGCGTCTTTACCTGATGGAATTGCGCATCAGAGATACATTAGAGTCTGAGGCGCGGCACAATGGAGAGTCCGATGCGAATGTGGCGTAGAGCGGCGAGCCTTGCGGGTTTGGTAACCATCTCAAGTCCGTTCATATGCTGGGGGACAGCCCTGCCGGCACCGGCCATGCAGTCGGAGCGCCTCGTCTACAGCATCATGGTCGGCGGTTTGCATCTGGGCGACGCCATGATCGGCCTCAACCAAACCAGCGCCGGCTATTCCACCGACATGAAGGTGACCGCCCGCGGCGTAGCCAAAATGGTCAAGAACTTCCACTCCGATATGCGGGGCGAAGGCCGTTTCGCCGAGGCTGGCGCCAAGCCCCTGCCGGCGGCCTACAGCCGCCAGTGGTCCACGGACGAGGTCGCCTCGGACATGACCATGAAGTTCGACGCGGCGGGCTTGGCGGTGTCGGAAGAACGCTACTTCAACCCGGCGACCGCAGCGGCCATAGCCCCCGAAGACCTCCCCTGGGCCGACAAGCGCGACAAAGATAAGCCGGTGCCCGCCGACATGCGCACCAACGTGCTCGATCCCATGGCAGCCTTTGTCGCCGCGCGCGCCCAAATCATGACCAGCCTCGCCCTAGGCGGTGTCGCGGGCGCGTCCCAAACCTTCCGCGTGCCGATCTACGATGGCCGCCGCCGCTACGACATCATCGGCAAGGCCGAAGCGCCGCGCAGTTCCACTATCAATGGCGTCGCCCAGGCGGTGATCCCCGTGACGGCCAAACTTGAACCGGTGTTCGGCTTCAGCCGCAAGTCCGAGGAGCGCATGAAGGACTCAGAGGGCAAATTCCTGTTCAGCAACGACGCCCGGTTCATTCCGCTGCAACTGGTGGTGAGTAACGACCTGCTGAGCGGCGTGATGAACCTGACCGCCGACTGCAGCCAGAACGCCGCAGCCTGTGAGACTTTTGGTCAAGAAAAAGACGAGTAAATCGTTACATGCCGCGGTATGGTGCGCGCCATATGCATACCGTCTTTTTTGTCCTTTTGCTGGCTGCCGTCCCGGCCAGCGCGGCTGAACCAGCCTTCGATTTTCCCGGCTCTCCGGCAGCCCCGTCGCCATCGGGCGCCTGGATCGCGACCTATAATCAGGTCGCCCCCGACACTAGCTACCCCTTCCGGTTTTCGGTGCAGGACGCCCACGGCGGCGAAGTGGCCGGGCTTAATTTCATGCGCAGCGTCGACGGCGACTGGTCCCAAGGCGACAGCCTGTTCGTCAACAACCGCCTCGGCAGCAACGTCGCCGACTGCATGGTGATGAAAGCCGGCGACGGCAAGATGACGTTGGAGAGCCTAAGTGCGGCCCTCGACAACCCCAAGAACGTTCCGGCTGACGCCGATTGGATCAGGCCGTCGAAGATGGCCAAGGACACGCACTTCTATTTGAGCTGCGAGAAGTGGGACAAGGATGACGGCATCGATGTGGTTGTCGACGGCCATATAGACTACGCCGGCAAGGAGTTTCACTACCTGCTGCGCTACGACCTGGCGCAGGGTGTGTTTACCTTCAGGAGTGAGTAAGCCCGGCTTTCTTCAGCGCCGTGCTTTGCGCCTTGGCCAGCACATTCACGTCAAAGCCGGCGATGGTGTCGTGGAACAGGCGGTGCCAGTTCACTTCGGCGCGCAGGTGCATGAACACCGAGCCCAAACCAATCGCTGCACGATCCATCAGCACAAATTCGCGCGGCGGTTTGACCCCGCCTAGACGCCGCAATTCCTTGTGGACCTTGGCGACGGTGTCGCGGCCTGCATCGGCGGCATTGGTTTCCTCGATCAGGCGCGGGCGGTCTTCCATCAGCGGCGCATACACAAAGGCCGCCCAGATATTGAGTGTGTCGATCATCTCATTGGACAGGCCGGTGAAGCCCCAGGTTTCGTAGGCCGAAACCGCGAGCGCGCGGTCGCCCTTCTGCAGCGCAATGAACAAGTCGATCACCCCTTTGACGAAGCTGGGCGCGAAGACGCGGATGGCACCGAAGTCCATGAGGTTGATGGTCGTGTCCTCGCGCACCGTGTAGTTGCCCAGGTGCGGGTCGCCATGGATGACGCCGAATTTGTAGAACGGCAGATACCAGGCACGGAACATATTGACGGCGATGGCGTCGCGGGTTGTCTGGTCGGCGCGGGCAGCGACGTCCTTGATCGGCTCGCCTTCTACCCAGGTCATGGTCAAGAGGCGCTTGGTCGAGAGATCATCCAGCACCTCGGGCACATGCACGCTAGGCTCCTTGGCCAGCATGTGGCGGTAAAGCGCGAGGTTGCAGGCCTCGTTTTCGTAGTCGAGCTCTTCTTTCAGACGCGCGGTAATTTCGGCGTGGATGTCGCTGGGATCGATGGACGGGTCCATGCGGCGATAAGCGGCAAAGACCATCTTCAGCTGGCGCAGGTCGGCTTCGACGATCGAGTCCATATCCGGGTACTGTAGCTTGCACGCCAAGGCGCGCCCGTCGAGCGACACGGCCTTATGGACCTGCCCCAGCGACGCGGCGCGCGCGGCCTCGCGGCTGAAGGATGTGAAGCGCTCTTTCCAGTCCGCGCCCAGCTCGGCAGTCATGCGGCGGTTGACGAAGGGCCAGCCCATGTGGGGCGCGTTGGCCTGGAGCTGCGACAGCTCCTGGGCGTATTCCGGCGGCAGCGCCTCGGGGATGGTGGACAGGATCTGCGCCACTTTCATCAGCGGGCCTTTGAGACCGCCGAGGGCCAGCTTCAAGCCTTCCGCGTTCTTGGCAGGATCGGCTTTGCGCCCCAGCACCCGCTCGCCCGCGACACGCGCGGCAAAGCCGCCGATGGCGCTGCCGACCTGGGCATAGCGTTTGACGCGGCCTGTGAGGGTGTTTTCGTCGGAGGACTTTTTAGGCGGCAACTACGCCTTCTCCAGCTCGTCGATGAAGCCCTCGATTGTTTTCATGCCCCGGCGCCAGAAGTCCGGGTCGCTGGCATCCAGACCGAAGGGTGCCAGCAGCTCCTTGTGCCGCAGCTTGCCGCCGGCCGAGAGCATGTCGAGATACTTGGCCTCGAAGTCCGGTACGGCCTTGGTGGCGTAAACGTTGTAGAGCGCGTTCACCAGGCAATCCCCGAAAGCGTAGGCGTAGACGTAGAACGGCACATGCAGGAAGTGGCTGACATAGGCCCAGTAGTATTTGTATTCGTCGTCGAAGTGGAAGGCGGGTCCGAGGCTTTCCTTCTGCACCGTGAGCCAGATCTCGCAGATCTGCTCCTGCGACAATTCGCCGTTTTTGCGGCCGTCGTGGACCTGTCGCTCGAAGTCGTGGAAAGCAATCTGGCGCACGACGGTGTTGAGCATATCCTCAACTTTTCCCGCGAGCAGCGCGCGGCGCCGCGCGGGGTCTTGCTCCTGGGCCAGCAACGCCTGGAAGGTCAACATCTCGCCGAAGACCGAGGCGGTTTCGGCGAGCGTCAGCGGTGTGCCGCAGATCAGCGCACCCTGCGGTGCGGCCAGCACCTGATGCACGCCGTGACCGAGTTCATGGGCCAGGGTCTGTACGTCGCGGGGGCTGCCGAGGTAGTTGAGCAGAATATAGGGATGCGCCGAGGGCACGGTGCTGTGGGAGAAGGCCCCCGAGGCCTTGCCGGGCCGCGCCGGCGCGTCGATCCAGCCTTTTGCGAAGAAGTCGTCAACGATACTGGCAAGCTTCGGCGAGAAGCCGGCATAAGCGCCCTGCACAGTCTTCTGGGCTTCAGCCCAGGGAATGTCACGATGCTCGACGGTCGGCAGCGGCGCGTTGCGGTCCCAGTATTCCAGCTTGTCCTTGCCCAGCCACTTGGCCTTCAACTTGTAATAGCGATGGGCGGTGTCGGCGTAGGCGCCTTTGGCGGCGGCCACCAGCGCATCGACGACTTCATCTTCGACGAGGTTAGCTAGGTTGCGCGATGACACGGGGCGGGCAAACTTGCGCCAGTCGTCTTCGACGGCTTTGTCCTTGGCCAGGACGTTGGTAATCAGCGTGAACAGCGACATCTCGTTGCCCAAGGCGGCACCAATGGCTTTGCCGGCAGCCTTGCGGCGCTCGGGCTTGGGATCGGACAGGCGGTTGAGGGCGGCGGTCAGAGTCAGCTGTTCGTTGTCGATGCCGCAGCGCAAGCCGGCGAGTTTTTCGTCGAACAGGCGCACCCAGGCCGTACGGCCGGTGGTGGACTTGTCGAGGAACAGCTTTTCCAAATCGTCGCTGAGTTCGTGCTGGCGCATCACGCGCAGATCGCGAATCCACGGCGCGTAGTAGGCCGCCTTCGGGTCGGTCATCTTGGCGGCGAGGACGGCATCGTCCAGGCGGTTGATCTCGAGGGTGAAGAACAACAGCTGGCCGCCGATCACCGTCAGACGTTCGACAACGTCCTGATAATAGCGTCCGCGCTCGGGGCTAGAGACGTCGCCCGATTGATAGAGCTGGGCGTAGCTGCCGATCTTGCCCAAAGTTTCGTTGATGGCCTCGAACTCGGCGATGGCCGCACCGAAGTCCGCGCTGGACAGGGCCGCAACCTTGCCGCGATGGGCTTCAAAGGCCGTCGCGCGTTTCTCGACCGCGGTGAAGTCGGCTTTGAGGTCTGCGCCGTCGGGCGCACTATAAAGGTCGCGCAGGTTCCATTCGGGCAAAGGGCCTAAATCAGCCCCGCTGCCGGCGGGGTCATCCTTAGGACTTGTGACATTTTGAATATGAAGCATGCTGAACCTCTTTTTGCCCATATAGGCCGCCGAACCGCGCACGCCAACAGTAAATACTTCCCGCGAGCGGCGCCAATCCCGGCCTTGCTTCGCTTCCCCCAAAGCCTGATATAAATGTGGGACGACCGCTTTTGGGAGAACGGCGTGGCCGATAGTGCTTATGCCATTGATATCGCGGCTGTGACCAGCCTGCCCGGGATGTTGTTCGACCAGGCCAAGCGCCTGGGCGAGCGCCCGTTCCTGTGGGCCAAGGTGGACACTATCTACCGCCCCCACAGCTGGAATGAAGTCGCCGAACGCGTGACCGCGGCAGCCCATGGGCTGAAAGCCGCAGGGGTGCGGGCCGGAGACCGGGTGATGCTCGTCTCCGAGAACCGGCCCGAATGGCTGATCGCGGACTTGGCGATCATGAGCTTGGGCGCCATCGCCGTGCCGGCCTACACCACCAATACGGCCATCAACCACCTGCACATCATCAATGACTCCGGTGCCCAGGTGATCATCGTCTCGACGCCGCAGCTGGCGCGGCCGGTGATTCAGGCC
The DNA here is from genome assembly GCA_947476065.1 of Fidelibacterota bacterium. Classification (GTDB taxonomy): domain Bacteria; phylum Pseudomonadota; class Alphaproteobacteria; order Rhodospirillales; family Rhodospirillaceae; genus SHVO01. The sequence goes on along the minus strand of CANJPG010000035.1, from coordinate 23,578 downwards.
GCCGCCGAAGCCGACCGCAAGGTTGTGCTCTATGTGATGGACGAGCCGGAAAAGACCATGAAGGCGCAGACCGACGTGCGCGCCTGGTCCGACCTCATGACCGCCGGCGCCAACCAGGCCTCGCCGCCGCCCGACGTCGTGATGCTGAAGCGCGATGATGTGTGCTGCATCATCTACACCTCGGGCACCGGAGGATTGCCGCGCGGCGTCATGCTGACCCACGGCAATATCCTGTGCAATTGCGCCGGTGCGCGCGAGGTGCTTCGGCCCTTGGGCATCGGCGCAGAAGTGTTCCTATCGTTCCTGCCCCTCTCCCACTCCTACGAACATTCGGGCGGGCAGTTCTTTCCGATGTCCCTGGGCGCGGAGATTTACTACGCCGAGCGCGTCGAGACGCTGACCACCAACCTCGGCGAAGCGCGCCCGACCATCATGACCGCCGTACCGCGGCTTTACGAAAGCATGCGCGCGCGCATCCTGCAGGGGCTGAAGGCGCAGTCGGCGGTGAAGCGCAATCTGTTCCACTTGGCCCTGGAGCTGGGCCAGAAGCGCTGCGAAGCGCCGGAGACAATGACGCTTTGGGACAAGGCCCGCGACAAGGTTTGCGACATCTTGGTGCGCTCGAAGGTGAAAGACCGTTTCGGCGGGCGCTTGAAGGCGATGATCTCGGGCGGCGCGCCGCTCAATTATGACGTCGGAGTGTTTTTCATCGCGCTGGGGGTTCGTCTGCTGCAAGGCTACGGCCAGACCGAAGCGGGTCCTGTGATCAGCGCCAACCTCGCCACCAAGATCAAACTGAACACCGTCGGCCCGCCGATGAAAGGCGTAGAGGTCAAGATCGCCGACGACGGCGAGATCCTGATCCGCGGCGAGCTGGTGATGAAGGGCTACTGGAATGACCCCGATGGCACGATTGCCGCGATCGACACTGATGGATGGCTGCACACCGGGGACATCGGGCGGCTCGATGAGGACAACTACATCGAGATCACCGACCGCAAGAAGGACATCATCGTCAACTCGGGCGGCGACAACGTTTCGCCGCAGCGGATTCAAGGTGTGCTGGGCCTTGAGGAATCCATTGCCCAGTCCATGGCCTACGGCGACAAGAAACCCTACATCACCGCGCTGATCGTGCCCGATGCGGATTTTGCCGCCAATTGGGCCAAGGCCCATGCCGTGTCTGAAGATCTCGCGACGCTTGCCCACAATGCCGAGTTCAAGGCCGTCATAGCCAAAGCCGTCGAGAACGCCAACAAGCAGCTGAGCGCCATCGAAAAGGTGCGCAAGTTCGCCCTGGCGACTCAAGCCTTTACGGTGGAAAACGGGCAGATGACGCCGACGCTAAAGGTGCGCCGGCATGCGGTATTGAGAGAGTATCGCGCGGCGCTGGATGCGCTCTACGTTTAAAACCCAATGGCGTCGATATAGACCTGCATCAGGGCTTCCTGCTCCTGGCGCTCGTTGGGCTCCATGCGGCGGAGTGCGATGACCTTGCGCATGATCTTGACGTCGAAGCCCGAGGACTTGGCTTCGGAGTAGACCTCGCGGATGTCGGCGCCCATGGCCTTCTTCTCTTCTTCCAGGCGCTCGATGCGCGTGATGAAGCTTTTCAGCCGTTGGGCCGAAACGCCTTTATCTGCCTGGCCGTCGGGCATGGGTCGCTCTCCTGATGATCATGAAAACAGAAGCGGACCATAGCAGCGCAGGCGCGCGCCACAAGTTGTGGATAACGGGGATAACGGGGACTATTCAGCCTCAGCTACTCCACCACCGTGATCTTGGCATGCAGGGGTTTGCTGGCCTCATAGGCCTGTTCCTGCTGGGGGGTGGAGGGTTTCTGGAATTTGGTTTTCCATTCGGAGACCGGCATGCCGTAGATGGTCTCCTGGGCCTCTTCCACGGTGATCGGCGCGCCGTAGTGGTCGGCGGCGGCTTTGTACCATTTGTAGAGGCAGTTCCGGCAGAAGCCAGCCGTGTTCATGATGTCCATGTTCTGGACATCGGTGCGCTTCTGCAGGTGCTGCACGAGGCCGCGGAAGGCGGCGGCTTCGGCTTTGAGGCGGGTCAACTCGTCCATGAACAAAGCTCAGTGCGCGGCGTGGGGATTGGCCGGGCCGGCGTCTTCTTTTTGCCGGACCAGTGTGCGCGGCTGCAGGCCCTGGAACTGAATGACCATGACGTCGGGACCGTTGACGCGCACGGCCATTGGCTCGCCGACGGTTCCCGTGGGAGTCAGCATCAAGGAGCCATTGGCCTGCTTTTTATATTCCACCTGGATGGTCGTCGGCGGGCCGCTGCCCATGCCGCGGCTGTCGATGGTGTTGAAGGTGACGGCATAGGGCGTGAAGGAGATCATCATCGCCGAGCCGTCTGGCAGTTTGTCGAGCCACGAGCCGATGACCGGCTCGGAGTCACCGCCGCGCGGGGCGGCAGCGATGGCCTGGTGGCTCAGCATGAACAGGCCGAACATGGCGGCACACAAAGTCAGAATACGCATGGATATCTCCTGTCTCCCAATTGGGGCCCCAACTGGGCTAAAGCATTATATAGAATAATTCCGTCCGCTCCAGGCGCTGGAACGTGTAGGAATGTGGGGCTCTAGGCCTTCTTCGCTGGACTTCACGACGCCATGGCCACCGATCCCGACGCCCTTGCATTAGCACCTGTCGAGGCCCAGCCGCCGGGCTTTATCGCGCGTCATGCCTTTCCCATTCTGTTGCTGGGCCTGCTCTCCACCGCCTTTTCGCCGATCTTTGTGCGCCTGTCGGAGGTGGGACCCATTGCGACCGGCATGAACCGCCTGACACTACCCTTGCCCCTGTTCTTCGCCGTCCTGTGGCTTCGCCCCGCGGAGCGCATTCCGCTGGGAACGGCGACAGGCAAGCGAGACTTCTGGCTGGTGGTGCTGAGCGGGGTGTTTTTCGCCGGCGACATGGTGCTGTGGAATTCCGCGATCATGATGACGACGGTGACCAATGCCGCCGTGCTGGCCAATATCACGCCTGTCTATGTGGTGCTCGGAAGTTGGCTGCTATTCAAGGAAAAGCCGCGCGGCGTTTTTATCGTCGGCATGGCTGTAGCGCTGCTCGGCTCGGCCCTGATGATGCGCGAGAGCTTGAGCGTCGCCGGGCGCTCGGTTGCCGGCGATGTGCTGGCGATGTGCGCGGCGGCGTTTTACGCGGGCTACGTGCTGACGCTCTCCCGCGTACGCAAGCGCGTGTCGATCGTGCCGACCATGGCTATCGGGTGTGTGGTGTCAGCGATCATCCTGTTCGCCTTGGCCGCGCTGACCGAGGACCTGCTCTGGCCGCATACCACGCGGGGCTGGCTGGCGGCCGCCGGCATGGTGCTGTTTGTGCAAATCGGCGGCCAGATGTTCATCGCCATGTCGCTCGCCCACGTCTCGGCGGGATTGGTCGCGATGATGTTCCTGCTGCAGCCAGCCATCCCCGGCGCGGTGGCCTGGCTGATGTTCGGCGAAGCCGTGACGTGGACGCAGGTAGCCGGCGCGCTGGCCCTCCTCCTAGGCTTGGAAGTCTCCCGGCGCGCCTCCAGCCGTTAGAACTATTGACACCGATCAAGGCAGCCGATTTCTGCCCGCCCGAAAATGTCGCGGCGTTCAATGTGAACGCTCACACGGAGTTTGGGGAGTCCGCAATGCAGCCTGCCAGATTAGTCGTCATGTCCATGCTGGTGCTTCTTGGCGCCGGCAGCACCGCCAGCGCCTTCGAGGACAAGGATATCATCGACTATCGCGAACACATTATGGTGACATTAGATGAACAGACCGCGGCCCTGGGAATGCTCATGGCGACGCAAATACCGCCCGATAACCTAGCCGCCCATGCCGAAGCCATCGCTCTCACCGCCAAACAGGCCCTGAAAAGCTTTGAGCCGAAGGTGCAAGGCGGCGAGTCCAAACCGCTCGTCTGGGAGCAGTGGGCGGACTTCTCCGAGCGCATGAACAGCTTTGCAAAGAAGACCGAAGCCCTAGCGGTGACGGCGCGCACAAAAGGTCAGGATGCCATGATGACGGAAGTCGTGGACGCCCTTTCCTGCAAGGGCTGCCACGACGTCTACCGCAATAAAAAATAGCCGATCGTTAGGCTTCGCCGCGCTACTGCGTCGGCGAAGCCAGCGATTTCGCGAGGTCGCAGATGCGTCCGCGCACGGCACGCTCGGGGATTTTGTAGAAGGCGCGCATCAACTCGAGCGCCTGGCGGCCTTCCTCGACATCCTCATGGGTTTCAAGCTCAGGCATTTCGCCGCCGAGATTGCGGGGGCTGTGCTTGTCGGTCTGCTCGTCCATGTCTTCGAAGAAGAACGACATCGGACAGTCCAGAACCCGGCTTAAGTCCCAGAGCCGGCTGGCGCCGATTCGGTTGGCGCCGCGCTCATATTTTTGAATCTGCTGAAAAGTCAGGCCGACGGCCTCACCCAGTTTCTCCTGGCTCATGCCGAGCAGGGTGCGGCGCATACGCACGCGTTGGCCAACGTGCACGTCGACCGGATTGGGCTCGCCTGATGACAGGCGGCCACGCGTGGTGCGCCCCGGCGCGGCGACGGTGGTATCGCGGTGGGCGGTTTCCATAACAATTCCTTCAGCGCTGGCGGTTAACGGTACCTCATTCCAATGCAAGCGCCGGGCCACAACCGGAATTGCGATTTTACTATGTTATTGCGGGTAGACTGCAATCTCAGTGTAAGAAATCGGAGACACTGTGCACGTTCGGCGTCAACTTTCCGGACACGTGCTGGACGAATCCAGCCCCGTGGAGTCCCGCAGTGGCAGGAGTCTGCAGAGCACCCCTCGCCTATTTCAACGCTCCCGTGTAAAGTCGCTTTATGAATGAAATCAAATCCCTGCACCGTGGCCGCCGCGCGAAAATCATTGCCACCCTTGGCCCCGCCAGTCGCGACCCCGACACCATCGCTGCGCTGCATGAAGCCGGCGCCGATGTCTTTCGGCTCAACTTCAGCCACGGCTCACACGCCGATCATGCGGCCTCGGTGGCTGCGATCCGGGCCCTGGAGAAGGAAACCGGACGGCCGATCACCATCCTTATGGATCTGCAAGGCCCGAAGCTGCGGGTCGGCCCCTTCGAGGGAGGCAAGGTCTTGCTGCAGGTGGGCGCCACCTTCCGCCTGGACCTCGATACGGCGCTCGGCAGCGACAAGCGCACCTGTCTGCCTCACCCGGAAATCTTCGCGGCCCTCAAGCCCGGCTCGACGTTGCTGGTCGATGACGGCCACCTGCGTTTGAAGGTCAAAAGCTGCGGCAAGGATTTCGCCGAGACCGAAGTGATTATCGGCGGCGTCATCTCCGACCGCAAAGGCGTCAACGTGCCCGACGTCACGCTGCCGATTCCGGCGCTGACGGAAAAGGACCGTGCCGATCTGCAGTTCGGATTATCGCAAGGCGTAGATTGGGTTGGCCTGTCGTTCGTGCAACGCGCCGAGGATGTTGCCGAAGTGCGCGCCGCTGTTGCGGGCCGTGCCGGCATTCTGTCGAAGCTGGAAAAACCTTCGGCCCTCGATCAGCTGGACACAATCGTGCAGCTTTCTGACTCGGTGATGGTCGCCCGCGGCGACCTGGGCGTCGAGATGCCCCTGGAGCAGGTGCCGGTCTTGCAAAAGCGCATCGTGCGCGCCTGCCGCAAATACGGCAAACCGGTGGTCGTCGCGACACAGATGCTGGAAAGCATGATCAAGTCGCCGGTGCCGACCCGCGCCGAAGCCTCGGATGTCGCCACGGCGATCTACGACGGCGTCGATGCCGTGATGCTCTCGGCTGAAACCGCCGCCGGATTGTTCCCGGTGCGCGCCGTGGCCACCATGCACCGCATCATCGTGCAGGTGGAAAGCGACGAGCATTACCTCGCCCTGATGCAGGCCGGCCATGCCGAGACCGAGCATTCCTCACCCGCCGCCATCACCGCCGCCGCCGGGCAGATCGCACATACGTTGAAAGCGGCGGCCATCGTTACCTTTACCTCGTCGGGCTCGACCACGCTTCGCGCAGCCCAAGAGCGCCCCGACGTGCCCATCCTGTGCATCACACCCAGCCTCGCCGCCGGACGCCGCTTGGGCCTGGTTTGGGGCGTGCACGCCCTGGTCGGCGATTTCATCCATTCGGTCGACGACATTGGTGATGTCGCCGTCAAAGGTGCCCAGCGCTGCGGCATCGGCAAAGATGGACAGGCCTTAGTCATTACCGCCGGCATGCCCTTCGGCAAGGTCGGCTCGACCAACATGGTGCGCGTTGTGTGGATCGGAGGCGAGACCCAAGCTACCTGAGCTTCGTCGTCATTTCCTGGGAGGGACACATGCCGAAATTCGCAGAGACTTTCTCGAACGCCGTTTCGTTTGGACGCCGAGCGCTTTTGCGCCGGTCGTTGTGGGGTGGCGCCGCCATCGCAGTCAGTACCTTGGGCATGACGGAATCGGCGGCCGCCGCCGACGGCATGCGCACGTTGCTGGACCCGAAAGATGAAGGCTTCCGCCGCGTGGTCACCGGCAACAATGCGGCCGGCAAATCCTACGTCATGAAAGACGAGAAAATTAAGTTCGGCGAAGTCTGGCGTTCCAGCAATGCCGAGCTTTTGGGCGCGGGCGGTCCCGGCGATCCCAATATCGTCATCACGCCGACGCGTGATTTAACGCCGGGCCAGCAGACCAACTCGCGCTGGTTCTATTCGGCCATTCCGCCGGCCAAAGGCCCCCTCGACCGCGCCACCATCGAACTGCACCGGACGGCCGCGCTCAGTTACGTGCTGTTCACCAGCGGCGAAGTGACGGTGGTGCTGGACGAAGGTCAGGTGACGATGCGGGCCGGTGATTTGATGGTCATGCGCAACGCCAATCACGCCTGGCACAATGCCGGCACGGTCCCGATGGGTATGCTCATCGCGATGAACATTGTGGGTTAGGGCTTGCCCCCAAAATCCGGGCAATAAAAAACCGCGGGAAATGCTAGCCCGCGGTTCGAAGTCTCTCCCTTACACAGGGACTGATATTACGGTCAGCCCTGACGCGCCTTGAAGCGCGGATTTTTCTTATTGATGAGATAGACGCGGCCTTTGCGGCGGACGATCTGGCAGTTCTTGTCGCGCAGCTTGGCAGACTTCAGAGAATTACGCACTTTCATAGCCGGTATCCTTGGTGTCGAAGCAGCCTCGCCACCGGCGGGGCCTGGAATAAGGAGGCCGTTCTATACTCAATTGCCCCAGGGGGCGCAACCCACCAACCGCATAATAAACCAATCCATTGATAAATATACGTTTTTTAATCAATGGGACAATTGCGCCCAGCTCCAAACCCAGGCATTGAGTTGCCTTGGTTTTCAGATATGACTCTAACCAATCGCCAATTCGACCAATCAGGCAGGGAGCCTTACATGTCGTCCACTCGTTCTTTCGCTGCCGCGCTGGCCTTTGCAGCCGCGGCCCTCACCACAGTTTACGCCGGCGCGGCCTTTGCCGCCGATGCTCCGGCCGCAAAAGGAGCTCCTGCCGTGTCGCCGCAAGCCCAATACCTCGTTGCCAATCTGAAGAAGCCCGGCTGGAAGGCCACCAAGACCGGCCTGCAGTATCACGTGATCAAGGGCCTGCCGGCGGGCGTCGCGGCGCCGAAGCCTGCCCCGGGCAGCATCGTCACCGTGCACTACGACGGCACCTTCATCGACGGCAAGAAATTCGACAGCTCCTATGACCGCCAGGAGCCGGCCACGTTCCAGCTCGCCAACGTCATTCCCGGCTGGCAGGAAGGCGTGCCGATGATGCGCGAAGGCGAGACCTGGGAGTTCGCCATTCCCGCCGATCTCGCCTACGGCAATGAAAGCGGCGGCCCGATCCCGGCCGGCTCGGTCCTGTTGTTCAAAGTGCGCTTGTTGTGGGTCGCTCAGGCCGCGCCGGAAGCAGCCCCCGCGCCGGCCGCACCGGCTGCCGAAAAGAAGTAAGCGACAATGCCCGCGTGCCGCCCGCTCGTACCGGGTAGGCGCGCGGGCTAGCTACCCCGCGAGACCGAGTTTCTCGCGCACCCGCCGGCGCGCGGCGCCCCGGTCGAAGTCCGACACGTAGAGTAAGCCCGCCACCTTGCGGATCATCGCATCCTCGTGGGCGTCGAGCACGCCATCGGCATAGGCCACTTCCCACAGCATCTCGATGACTTCGATCCGCTGAGCCTCGTCCATCTCGCGCATCAGACGGCGCACGAAACCGAATAGCTCCAATGAACCTTGTTTGGCGGCCTCGGAGGCCTTCAGCAAGTCGGTGGTCGCTTCAGCCGAGAGATCGAAACGTTCCGCAAGCAGCCGCGTGATAGCCGTGCTTTCGGCGGCATCGAAGACGTCGTCGCGCGTGGCGGCTTCAACGAGGAGGGCACCGACGGCGATTTGCAGATCGTCGGGTCTGGATTGCGCCGGGGCGGCTTCACCGCGCAGCGCGGAAAAAATACGGTCGAACATATCCCCTACCCCAACCAATATCTGAACACGGCGGTCGTCGCCTCGGGGCGCTCCAGCGGCGCCAGGTGTCCGCAGTCTTCCACCAGCACCACCTTCGCCTGGGGCATGTGCTCGGCCATTTCGTCCTGGACCTTGGGCGGACAGAGGGCGTCCTGACGGCCCGCCAGGATGAGCGTGGGGATGCGGATGACGTCTAAATCCGGGCGGCTGTCTTTGCGGCCCATGACGGCTTCCTGCTGGCGCTTGAAGGCCTGCTGGCCGACGCGCTCGGCCATTTCCATCACCACGCCGGCAACGCTGGGGTCCTCGAGGCGCGAGGGATGCACGAGGTTGGGCAGGAGGCGCGGCGTCACGCCTTTGAACTTGCCGATCTCGGCCAGCTTGATCAGTTCGCCGCGGACCTTGCGCTGTTCCTCGGTGTCGGCGCGAGCGTTCGTATTGACCAGGGCGAGACGCTCCACCCGCTCGGGCGCCTGGCGCATGATCTCGTGGGCGACGTAGCCGCCCAGGGACAAGCCGGCCAGGGCGAAGGTCGGCGGGGCTTCGGCCAGCACGCGCTCGGCCATGGCTGGGATGCTGTTGTCGCGGGTCAGGTCGATCACCTGGACGTCGACAGTGTCCTTTAAATGCTCGGTCTGATGGCGCCAGAGGGCGGCATCGCACAGCAGGCCGGGCAGGAGAATAAGGTGGCGGGGGCGGCTCATAGGCTAAAAACCGGGGTTAAAGTGGCGGGAATCCTGGGATTTCAACGTTTTGCCGGCAGTTTCCGGCGTTGACAGGCGCAAACTAACACCTATTATGCCGCGCCGTGAACCTGTCGCACGCGCTGCCCGCCATTTGGCGGATTTAATCGCAGCCCAACAATCGTACAGCGACGGAAGAATTTCCGAGCCCAATGGAATTTGCAGACCTCGGCCTATCGCCGGACACCCTTAAAGCGGTAACAGACGCCGGCTACATCACGCCCACGCCCATTCAGGCGCAGGCTATCCCGGTTGTGCTGATGGGCCGTGACGTTTTGGGCGTGGCCCAAACCGGCACCGGCAAAACCGCCGCCTTCACCGTACCGATGATCGACATCCTTGCCGATGGACGCTCGAAGGCGCGCATGCCGCGCTCATTGATCCTGGCGCCGACCCGCGAACTGGCCGCGCAGATTTCGGAAAGCTTCATCAAGTACGGCAAGTACCACCCGCTTTCCATGGCCCTGCTGATCGGCGGCGAATCCTTTACTGACCAGCAGAACGCCCTCGACCGCGGCGTCGACGTGCTCATCGCGACGCCCGGCCGCCTGCTCGATCTGTACGAGCGTGGCCGCATCCTGCTCAACGACGCCAAGATCCTGGTGATCGACGAAGCCGACCGCATGCTTGATATGGGTTTCATCCCCGACGTCGAGCGCATCGTCAGCCTCTTGCCCAAGATGCGTCAGACGCTGTTTTTCTCGGCCACCATGGACAAGGCCATCCGCAAGCTGGCGGACCAGTTCCTGATGAACCCGAAAGAGATCGCCGTCACCGCCTCGGCCACCGCCGCTACCACCATCGAGCAAGGCCTGGTCACCGTGCGCACCTTGGATAAGCGCGAAGTGTTGCGCCGCATCCTGCGCGCGAAAGCCATTCACAACGCCTTCATCTTCTGCAATCGCAAGAAGGACGTAGATATCCTGTTCAAATCGCTCGAGAAGCACGGCTTCAGCGTCGTCGCCCTGCACGGCGACATGCCGCAGTCCAAGCGCAACGAGATGCTGGCCAAGTTCAAGGCCAATGAAGCCGAGCTGCTGGTCTGTTCCGACGTCGCCGCGCGCGGCCTGGATATCTCCGCGGTCAGCCACGTGATCAATTTCGACGTGCCGGTGAATGCTGAAGACTATATCCACCGCATCGGCCGCACCGGCCGCGCAGGATTGAGCGGACACGCCTACACCATCGCGACCCCGGGCGACGCACGCCTGCTGGGCGCGGTTGAAAAGATGCTGAAGGGTCCGATCCCCGCGCTGGTGATCCCCGAACTCGCCGACATGACCGTTGCCGCCGATTCCGCCGACGAAGGCGACACCAGCCGCGGACGCGGCGGCGCGCGTGGCCGTCCTGAACGCGGTGGGCGCGAGCGCAGCCCGCGCGGCGGCCGTGACCGCAAGCCCGCGCGCAGTGACTCCGAGGCACCTGTTGCCGCCGTTGCCGCGCCGGAGCCCGCCGTTATTGAACCGGTTTTCGCACCGGCAGCCGAACCCGCCTTCGCCGAGCCTGAAGTTTCTTATACCGCGCCGTCGGAAGACGCGGCCGCGCCGGACGACGACGCCGTCGAAACGCGCGCCCCGCGTGAACGCAAAGCCCGCGCGCCGCGCGGCGACCGCACGCGCCAGGACCGCAATAGCGATGCCCGCGGCGCCGAAGACAAAGCCCGCAAGACTCGCCGCAATCCGCACGGCATCGCCGAAATGGATATCGCCGACAACGTCGTCGCCTTCGGCGGATTTACGCCGGCTTTCCTACTGGTTGATCCCTACGGCGGCAAGGGCGCGCCGCCGCCCCGCGCCATCGAAGACGAAGGCGAATTGACGGACGAAGACGACGCCGCGCCCGAAGCAGACGCCGCGCCACACGCTGCCGAGTCAGCGCCGGAACAGACCTCCGCCGAAGGCTAAGGCCTCCCCGCCTCTCATGTCGCTCGCTTGCACGCGGTACGCGAAGCCGCGGCATACAACACGCGCGCGCATAACTGCACTTTATTTCTCGGCAACAAAAGCCGCAGGGGGTCGTTGCATAACGCCTCCCGCGTTGTGTGGAGGCGCCACATACAAGGAGACCACTCATGCGGAACACACTCGCGCGGGGCGCAGGCATATTGATGCTGATCGCCACACCGGCATTCGCGCAGAATGCAACCACTGACGCATCGCGCACCACGACGAAACCGCCCGCGGTCGCAAATCCGAGCGACATCAACAAAACCACAGCAGCACCCGTCGCCGGCAAGAACAGCTTCACCGAAGGCCAGGTGGTGAAGCGGCTGGAAGACAACGGCTATTCCACCGTTAGCGGGCTGATGAAAGACAAAGAATCGGTTTGGCACGGCAAGGCGATGAAGGACGGCAAGGCGATGAAGGACGGCAAGGCCGTCACTGTCGCCGTCGATTACCAGGGCAACGTCACCGCGCAGTAACACTGCGCCTGATCGCCCATCCAAAACCAACAGGAGATTAATCATGTCGAAAATCGTGAACCGGATTTACAACACTTATGATGAGGCTGTGGCTGTCATCAACGCGCTCGAAGCCGCGGACATCTCACATAACGACATCAGCATTGTCGCCAACGATGCCGACAAGCGCCACGACCCCACTCACAAAAACGCGGCCGCCAAAGGCGCGGGTACAGGCGCCGCTACAGGTGCCGTTTTGGGCGGCGGCGCAGGTTTGCTGGCCGGTCTTGGCATGCTGGCCATTCCGGGCGTAGGACCGGTGGTTGCGGCGGGCTGGCTGATTGCCGCAGCGGCGGGTGCTGCTGCCGGCGCCGGAACGGGTGCGGCCGCGGGTGGTGTCATCGGCAAGCTGACCGAGTACGAGGTCAGCAAGGAAGACGTCGATCTCTACATGGAAACCATTCGCCGCGGCGGAGCACTTGTATCCGTGAAGACCGACGACGAGCATCGCCGGCAAGTCGAAGATATCATGGACCACAGTGCCATCGATGTCGCCGCGCGGCGCTCAGCTTACAAGGCCAGCGAGTGGGCAACCTTCGATCCGAAGGCCCCGCACTACACGCCGGCGCAGATCGAGACCGAGCGCGCGCAATACCGCTAGAGATCTACACACAAAGAAAGGGCGCTGTCCGCAATCTGCTGGCAGCGCCCTTCGCTTTGCCGGCTTCAGTTCGAGGAGGTGCGGCCCATGGCGGCACGGCGCGGGCCTTCCGGCTGGCGCTTCTTGTCCATGGCAATCGCAGTCGCCTGACGCTTGGTGTATTCGCCGGCGTTTTCGTCTTTGTCTTTGGAGGCTTTGGGTTTCAGTTCTGGGTGATTCTTGGTGGTCATGGTCTGCTCCGCCGGATGTTACAGGGGGGCGCAGAGTCCAAACGATATCCCAGCTGGTTGGTTCCGCCATATTCCGCCCCACGCGACTCAGTGGCAAAGGGCTCAGAATAAACGCAACCACGACTGGCAAGGCCGCAACTAATGTGCCGCGTACAACTGCAGCCTGTCGTATCCGGAAGGCAAAACGAAAAGCGCTCGACTTGGCACGGTGCTCTGATAAACAGCCGAGAAAGTCCCTTTAAATCGAGTTTGAACGTGACATCCAAACCCATCGAAAGTCCGGGCCGCATCCTTCATTGCAATGCCGCAGATTCTGTTTTGGCGGCGATCGAAAGTGCCTGGCGCTTGCATCATGCCAAGTTGGGCCGCGGCGACGACTTCTATCTGCATGTCGCAGGACGGCTGCTTGAGGTCGGCATGTTGATCGATACAGTAGATGGTCTGGAAATTCTGGAGCACTGCCGCAAACATGACCTACCGATCGCCGACGTCCTGCATACGCTGGACGCCCGCGCCCGCGAAGCCGGCTATCGCGGAGGCCCCCTCAATCTGGGTGATTGCGCCATCGCAGGTCAGCTTGTTTATGTGTTCTATGATTCTACGCGCTTAGCGAACTTCGCCGACGTGCGCGCCCTGGCGACGATGCGGCTAATGCCAAACGCGGCAGCACTCCGCCTGGATTAACTAGGCCTTCGCGTGCAGGCGCGGACTCATTTCCGCTTAAAGTTCTTGTCCACCATCGCGGCCCAAAGCGTGCCGAGCGCGCGCGCATCTTCGCCGAGGGATTGATCGATCTGGCTGAGAACATCGCGGTGAGCGGCCACGCCGCCGTCAATCCAGATCACCTTGCGAAACAGGCTCATGATCAGATCGGTGGTCTTGTCGCTGCCAGGCTGCACCGTGGATGTATCGCCCAAGTCGCTACTGGTGGTGACGAAGGGGAACACCGCGTGGGCTTGCACTCTGGACTGGGCCACCAGATTGCGAAGGTACAGATCGTAAGCCACGTCGAAATTAGGCGCGGCATTGAGAAGCGCAAAGACCTTTGCCTTTGATGCCTTGTTGATGACATAGGCCGTGGCCCCGAAAAATCCGATCGACTTCAGGTTCAGGGTTTTGACAGCGCGCGTCGGGTCGATCTGATTTCGTAGCAAAATGAGTTCGACCATCGTGGCGATATCAGAGAGCCCAATGTCGGTGAAAAGAATGTCCCAGTTGGGCGACGGCGGCGTGGCCATGAGCGCATCGACGGCCGCGCAGGTTTTGGGACTGAAGACGGAATCGTCTTCGAGGATGAAGGCATGGTCGTCGTTGCCGAGACTATGGAAGACAGCGTTCCTATGACTAAGGAAGCAGGCCTTCTCGGCCGGCCGGATGGAACCTGGAATCTCGGCCCGCGCGACATAGGCCGTATCGATGGCCGCAATGCGTTCAAGGCTCCAGCCTTGTTTGCGGGATTCGGCAAAGTTGGCCTCGATGGCGCTGCGCCGCTGGGTGGCACTCTCGAGGTTGATGTAGAAGCAGTGCATGGCGCTAGTTCAACGCCGGCGTTTCGTCTTCGTCTTCCAGCCCCTGGGGATCGACGTTCACCGGACCGGCCTGGTGATGCACCATAGTCCAGATGCTGCCGGTACGCGTAAAGATGTTGGTCGCGGTCAGGAATTCCGAATTGCCGTGCTCGTCGGTGATCTGCTCGAGGCAAGTGACAATGGCGAAGTCGCCATAGACGACCGGGCGTTCCTGACGGCTGGTTATATTGGGGGCCGACGTATTGCCCAGTATCGAGCGCCAGCTTTCCATCACCTCATCGCGGCCCACCAGGGGCTGCCAGCCCGGGTGGGTGCAGCTGATGGGCTTTTCCCTAGACCACACCTGTTCCATGGCCTTGACATCGCGCCCGGCAAAGGCGGCGTAACAGGCGGTGTTGGCGAACAGGACGGCGTTGTGCTCGGACATATTTATCTGTGCTGGTGACTGGTCATGTCGGGGAAATACTTGTATCCAAAATCCAGCGTCAGAAACAGCCTAAGCCGGAGAAGAATATGGCGACGATCGATGCCCTGAAGGGCCCCGCCCCGATGATGCCCGCCGGCGCCAAGGCGCCCACATCCGTGGTGGTGCTGCTGCACGGCTATGGCTCCAATGGCGACGACCTGATGGGTCTGGTGCCGTTTTTCGCGCGCCTGCTGCCCGACACGGCATTTTATTCGCCCAACGCACCGTCACCGATCGAGGGCGGATTCATGGGCGGCTATCAATGGTTCGGCCTCGGCGGCTATGAACCCCAGGCGATGATTCGTGATCCCCAGCGCCTGACCGATACGTTCAAGGCCCTGCGTCCGGGCACCGAAGCAGCGGCGGCGGTACTGAACACCTATCTCGACCAGGTCCTGGCTCATCATGGGCTGGAGGCAAGCCGGCTTGCGCTGCTGGGATTCTCGCAGGGCACGATGATGTCACTGCATGTCGGCTTACGGCGCGAGAAGCAGATCGCTGGGATTTTGGGATATTCTGGCGCCCTCACCGGGCCCGACATGCTGGCCGGCGAGATCAAGTCCAAGCCCCCGGTGGCCCTGGTGCACGGTGATGCCGACCCGGTCGTGCCGTTCCAGGCCATGGCGGCGGCGGAGAAGACCATGACCGCCGCGGGAGTAAAGGTGGAGACCCACACTGTGCGCGGCCTGCAGCACGGCATCGACGGCGAAGGGGCCCAGTTCGGGGCCGCGTTCCTGAATAGAGTGCTCAGCTAATCCAGCTGATCGTCGTCGTCATCATCGCCGCGTTTGCGCTCTTCCTTTTCGCGGTCGAGCTTGCGGAACGCGGCGGGGTCGTGGTGCTGACGGGCGGCCATGCGGGCCTTCTGCTTGGCCTTCTCCTGTTTGCGAAGGTAGAGCAGCACAATGAGAATGCCGACCCCCAATATCACCCAAGGGATCACCAACGAGATCGCCATCTCCTGTTCCATGTCGGCGCGCACGCTTGCACGGCACTCGGGCCGCTCTTGCGCGCAAGCCTCGCGGGCGCGCTGCTCGGCGGCCGGGAAAAAGAACGACGGGATCGGCATGCCGTAGGGCTTGATGACCGCCTGTCCGGAAGAGGCTGGCCCTGTAACGCCGAGCACCAGCAACAAGGTGGCTGTGCGCAAAAGTCGTATCATGGCGGCGGTGACTCCCAATTCCCCAGGTGCAGAGCGAGTGTAGCAAAACTTCGGGTTACAGAGGCATTGAAATCAAAAGAGATTTCGCGGTGCAATAAAACACGCTGCACCCCGACGTAACTGGACCGGCAGCCGCCATTTGCTAAGATGTCGTGACGCACGCCGCTGCTGCAGCGGCCCGCAATCGGCAGGGACAGATGACGCAAGTCGAGATGTTCCAAAAACCGCCTCGCCCGGCACAGACCCGGACGCCCCTCAGCGCACCCGTTATCGCCGACAATGCCGCTGCCGCCGTCACCGGCGAAACAGTAGACCGAGGAGATGCAAGGAGCCCTTAGGGCTCCTTTTTTGTTTTCAAAATAAGAGGGAGGAGACCCCATGACAGAGGCAAAGAGCGCGAAGGGTACAAGATGTATCGCCCTGGTCGGCCCGCAGTCGAGCGGCAAAACGACGCTGCTGGAAAGTATGATGCTGGCGGCGGGCGCCATGTCCAAGAAGGGCCGCATCAGCAACGGTACGACGGTGGGCGACGCCAGTCCGGAAGCCCGCGCGCGGCAAATGTCGACGCAGCTGACGCCGGCGCGGTTCTCCTATCTGGGTGACGAGTGGGTGGCGCTGGATTGCCCGGGCGCGGTTGATCTCAGCCAGGAAGCGCGCCAAGGCATGATGACCGCCGATACCGTCATCGTCGTCACCGATCCCGACGCCGACCGCATGCTTGCGCTCGGGCCCATCTTCCGCTTTCTTGATGACCACAAGATTCCCCACATTCTGTTCATCAACAAAATGGACACCACCAGCGGTCCGGTGCGTGATCTGCTAACATCGGCCCAGCGTCAATCGGCGCGGCCCCTGGTGTTGCGGCACATCCCGCTGGTGCGGGGCGCCAAGATCACCGGCTATGTCGATCTGGTGGCCGAGCGCGCCTATCACTACGAACTCGACAAGCCGTCCGAACGCATTCCCATCGACAAGTTCTCCGACGAAAGTGTTCCGGACTCGCGCCGCGAACTGATCGAGAAGCTGTCGGACTTCGATGACGCCCTCCTGGAAAAGTTGCTGGAAGACATCGTGCCGGACAAAAACGAGGTTTACCGGCAGCTGACCAAGGATCTGCAAGAGGATTTGATCGTGCCGGTGCTGATCGGCGCGGCCGAGCATGAACATGGCGTGCGCCGGCTGATGAAGCTGCTGCGCCACGAGGTGCCGAGCGCCGCCAAAACCGCCGAGCGGCTGGGCATTCCCGATGTTCCTTTGGCGGCGCAGATCTACAAGGTCGATTACGCCCCACATATCGGCAAGCTGTCGCTGATCAGGGTGTGGCGCGGCGCGCTGAAGGACGGCGATACGCTGGCCGGTGTGCGCATCAGCAATATGCAGGACGGCGCCGAGCCGAAACTCGGCAAAGCCAAAGTACACAACGTCAGCGCCGGCAACGTTGTCGCCGTGACAAAACTCGAGGCCGGACACGCGGGCAGCATCCTCACCGCCGACGGTGTCGTGGAGCCGCAAACATGGCCCACGGGTCCCACGGCGCTGTACACCGTCGCGGTCATGGCCAAGGACCGCAAGGACGACGTCAAGCTGGGTGAATCCTTGCGTAAAATCTGTGAAGAGGACCCGTCCCTGTCGCTGCAGCATGTGGCCGAGACCGCCGAGATGCTGCTGCGCGGCCAGGGCGATATCCAGTTGCAAATCGCGCTGGACCGGGTGAAGCGCAAGTTCGATCTGGTGATCGACACCCGAACGCCGCAGGTGCCTTACCGCGAGACCATCCGCAAGGCCGTCATCCAGCACGCGCGGCATAAGAGGCAGTCGGGCGGGCACGGGCAGTTCGCCGACATCAAGGTGGAGATCAATCCCCTGCCCCGCGGCCAGGGATTCACCTTCACTGACGCCATCGTCGGCGGTGTGGTGCCGCGCAACTTCATCCCCGGCGTCGAAGCCGGCCTGCGCGACAACATCGCCCAGGGACCCCTGGGATTCCCGGTGGTGGACTTGAACGTGAAACTGTTCGACGGCCAATATCACAGCGTCGACAGCTCGGACCAGGCCTTCAGGACCGCCGCCCGCCAGGCGCTCACCGAGGGTCTGCCACAGTGCGAGCCGGTGCTGCTGGAGCCGATCTGCGAGGTAAACATTTATGTGCCCACCGAGTTCACATCGAAGGTGCAGCGCGCCGTCACCCAGCACCGCGCCCAAATCCTGGGCTTCAATGCCCGCGAAGGCTGGGACGGCTGGGAGGTCATCCAGGTCAACATGCCTGAGAGCGAGATGCAGACCCTGATCACCGAGATCCGCTCGATCTCGCAAGGCATCGGCACTTTCGATCACAAGTTCAGCCATTATCAGGAGCTGATCGGCCGCGACGCCGAAAAAGTCACCCAGCAGAGAAAGCAGGCGCTGGCCCACTAGGACAATAATCGCGGCTTCGGGTAGGCTGAGCCCTCACCCGGAGCCGATGATGCCGCCGCAAATCAATCAATCCATGACGCCGCTACAATGGGCAGCGCTGTTGGCGCTAGGCGTCTTGTGGGGCGGCTCGTTTTTCTTTATCGGCGTTGCGATCAAGGAACTGCCGCCGATTACGCTGGTTACCGTGCGGTTGAATCTGGCGGCTATTCTCTTATATGCATTCGCGCGGGCGCGCGGTGTTGACATGCCGCGCGGACGCGCATGGCTGGGATTCGCCTGGCTGGGCGTGCTCAACAACGTCATCCCTTTCTGCCTGTTTGCTTGGAGTCAGACGCATATCACTGGCGGGCTGGCTTCGATCCTCAACGCCACGACGCCGCTGTTCACGGTGGTCGTGGCCCATGTGCTGACCCGCGATGAGAAAATGACGCCGGGCCATATCGCCGGCGCCGCGATTGGCCTGCTTGGCGTCGCCGCGATGATCGGCAGCGAATTTGACTCGGTCTTCAGCGGGAATGTTTTGGCACAGCTGGCCTGTCTCGTGGCCTCCCTGTCCTATGCCTTTGCCGCGGTCTACGGCCGGCGCTTCGCGGGCGTACCGCCCCTGGCAGCGGCTACCGCGCAATTGACCACGGCCAGCATCATCCTGGTGCCCATAATGCTGGCGACTGACCGCCCGTGGGCGCTGGCGATGCCATCAAACGACGTGCTCGCCGCCATGGCGGTGCTGGTGGTGTTCTGCTCGGGCGTGGCCTACGTGCTGTATTTCCATATCCTGGCCACGGCCGGTGCGACCAACGTCGGCTTGGTGACCTTCCTCAACCCCATTACCGCCATCATCCTGGGCGCCGTGTTCCTCGGCGAACAGCTGCAACCGGCGCATATTGCCGGCATGGCGGTGATCGGCATCGGATTGGCGTTCATCGACGGCAGGCCCTTGCGGGCGCTGAAGTCCCGAAGCCCTACATCCCAATCGCGTTGAGCTGAGTCGAGGACATCACGCCCAGCTGGGTCGATGTGAAGGCGGCGATCTGCGTGCTGTTGAGCACGGACAGATCGGTGGTCTCGAAAGCCGGGATCTGAGTCAGCGTGAACTGCGAGATGTCCTGCGGCTCGAGGCCCGTCATCTGCGTGGTGGACAGATCGACGATGGACGACGTGGTGAGCGCTACCACCTGGGTCATGGTCAGGGCGCCGATTTGCGTCGAGGTCAGCCCGCTCAGCTGGAACGAAGTCATGGCCGCGATATCCGTGGTGTTGAGGCTGGATATCTGCGGTGAGGTCAAAGCCGTCATCTGAGTCGAAGTCAGCCCCGAGAATTGCGCCGGGGTCATGAGGACCAGTTCAGTCGCGGCAAAGCCCTGGACCTGCGTACTCGTCAGGCCGCTGAGCTGGGACGAGGTCAGCGCGAGGAAGTGTGTGGTATCGAGCTGGCCAAGCTGCGTCGAGGACATGCCGCCCAGCTGCGTCGCCGCCAGGGTCGAGATGATCGCCGGTGTGAAGGCATTGAGCTGGGTCTGGGCCAGCACGGCCATTTCGTCGGCGCTGAACCCGCTGAGTTGAGCCGCCGACAGCACGCCGAACTGGGTGGTCGTCAAGCCATTGAGCTGCGTGGTGGTCAGACCCGTGAACTGCGACGAGGTGAACGAGCCGAAGCGCGTGGTATCGAGGCCGCCGAGCTGGCCCGACGACATGGCATCGATCTGCGTGTCGCTGAGCGCGGCCATGGCGGTGGCGGTGAGCACATTGAGCTGTGTCGTGGTCAGCACGCCGATGGCCGTGGAGCTGAGGCCGGTGACCTGGGCCGCCGTGAGTTCGGCCAGTGCGCTGGTGGACAGCGCCTTGACTTGAGTCGTCGTAAAGCCGGTGAGCTGCGTCGAGGTAAAGCCCTTGAAGGGCAGGCCGTCGAGGCCGCCAAGTTGCGCGGCCGCCAGGCCGTCGATTTGCGGATCGGTGAGTGCCGCGATGCTGGTGGTGGTCAGCGCGTTTACCTGGGTCGTGGCCAGGGCCCCTACTTGCAGCGACGTCAGGCCGCCCAGCTGCGTCACGGTCAGCGATTCCAGGAGCGCCGGGGTCAGCGCCTTAACCTGGGTGGTGGACAGCACGCCGAGCTGCGTCGACGTCAGGCCGCTGAACTGCGCCGTGGTCATGACGTCGAGCTGGAAGACGTTCAGCGCCTTGACCTGCGTCGTCGTGAAGCCGGTGAGCTGGGTCGACGTGAATCCGGCGAACGGCCCGGTGTCGAGGCTGGCGATCTGGGTGACCGTTAGGCCGTCGATCTGCGGGTCGCTGAGGTTGGCGACGTTGGTGACCGACAGCTCGTTCAGCTGCATCGAGGTCAGTGCCGCAACCTGGGTGGTGGTCAGACCGGACAGCTGCGTGGTGGTCAGCGCGTCGATGCTGCCGCCGGCCAGGGCCTTGATCTGTGTCGCCGAGAAAGCGCCCAGCTGGGTCGAGGACAGGCCCGAGAACTGCTGGGCCGTGAGGCCGTCGATCTGCAGTCCGGTGAGGCCCTTGACCTGCGTCGTCGTCAGACCCGTCAGCTGTGACGAGGTGAAACCGCTGAAGGGTACCAGGTCGATCGCGCCGATCTGGGCCGAGGTGAAGCCGTCGATCTGGGCATCGGTCAGATTGGCGATCAGGGTTGGCGACAGCGCGTTGAGCTGCGTGCCGGCCAGCACCCCTAGCTGCGTGGAGGTAATGCCGCCCAGCTGCACGGTCGTCAGCACCGACAGGGCATCTACGGAAAGACCCTTCACCTGGGTCGTCGTGAAGCTGCCCAGCTGATCGGAGGTCATGACGGCAAACTGGCCGGAGTCGAGGCCCGTCAGCTGCGTCGCCGTTAGGCCGTCGAGCTGAGCGTATGTGAGCGCCGTGATGTTGGTGGTGGTCAGGGCATTCAGCTGCGTGGGATCGAGCGCACCAACGGCCGTGGAGCCAAGGCCGCTGAGCTGTGCGGCCGTCAGGGATCCAACAACTACCGACGACAGGGCTTTGACTTGAGTCGTGCTCAGCACGCCGATCTGGGTGGACGTGAAGCCGCTGAACTGAGCTGTCGTCAACGCCGCGAGGTTGGCCGCCGAGAGCGCCTTGACCTGGGTGGTGCTGAAGGCCGCCATCTGGGTCGAGGTGAAGCCGGCGAATACATCGGGGCTCAGGTTGCCGAACTGCGTGGCGGACAGGCCGCTGATTTGGGTGTCGGTCAGCGCGTTGAAGACCGTAGCCGTGAACGCGCCAAGTTGGACGGTCGAGAGGACGGCGAGCTGGGTCGATGTCAGGCCGCCCGCCTGCACGGTGGTGAGTACCGAAAGATCGCCGACGGATAGCGCCTGGACCTGGACGTTTGAGAAGCTATTGAGCTGGTCCGACGTCAGCGCCGCAAAATGCGTGGCGTCGAGTTGGGCCACCTGGGTAGACGTCAGGCCGTCGAGCTGCACCGAGGTCAGCTGGCCGATATTGGTGGTGGTCAGGGCGTTCACCTGCCCCGTAGTCAGGGCGCCGACCTGGGTCGAGGCAAAGCCGCTTACCTGGGCAGCGGTCAGCGTTGCGACAACGGCGGCGGTAATGGCAGCGACCTGCGTGCTGGCCAGTGCGCCCAGTTGGGTTGAGTCGAGGCCGCTCAGCTGGCCCGCCGTCAGGGCATCAACGGACGCAGTGGACAGGCCCTTGACCTGGGTCGTCGTAAATCCGGTCAGCTGGCTCGAGGTAAAGCCGGCGAAGCTGTCGGTATCAATGCCGCCCAATTGCGCAGCGGTCAGCCCATCGATCTGCGTGTCGGCCAAGGCCGATACCACTGTGGGCGTCAGCGCGCTGAGCTGGACCGTGGTGAGCACGCCCAGTTGGGTCGAGGTCAGCCCGCCGACCTGGCGCGTCGAGAGCAAGGTCAGTTCATCGACCGAGAACCCTTTGATCTGAGTGGAGTTCATGCCGCCCAGCTGATCGGAGGTCAGGGCCCCGAAGCGGACAGTATCGAACGCACCCAGCTGTGTAGAGGTGAGGCCGGCGATCTGGGTCGCGGCCAAGGCAGCGATATTGGTTGTGGTCAACGAATTCAGTTGGCCCGGATCGAGCACACCCAGAGCGGCTGCGCCCAGACCGCTGAGCTGGACCGCCGTCATGGCTTCGACGACCGGCGGCGACAGCGCCTTGACCTGCGTCGTCGTCAGCACGCCCAGCTGGGTCGAAGAGAAACCGCCGAACTGCACGGTGGTCAGTTGCGCGATATTGGCGGCGGAAATGGACTTGATCTGCGTGGTCGAGAAGCCCGCCAATTGCGTGGACGTCAGCGCGCTGAAGGAATCCGCACCCAGGCTGCTCAGCTGCGTGGCCGAAAGGCCGCTGATCTGGGTATCGGTGAGCGCAGCCACGGCGGTCGCGCTGAAGGCTTCCAGCTGCGCCGTGGACAGCGCCGCCAGCTGGGTCGACAGCAGGCCGGCAACTTGGACAGTCGTGATGATGCCGAGGTCTGCAGCGGTGATCGCCTTGACCTGGGTCACGGACAGGCTGTTGAGCTGGTCCGAGGTCAGCGAGGCGAAATGCGTGGCATCGAGTTGGGCGACCTGCGTCGAGGTCAGACCGTCGAGCTGTGTGGATGTCAGCGTGCCGACGTTGGCCGTGGTCAGCGCGTTGACCTGATCGGGCGTCAGCGCACCAACTTGCGTGGACAACAGGCCACTCAGCTGGCCCGCGGTGAGCGACGTAATGGCGGGGAGCGTCAGGGCCGCGACCTGGGTCGTCGCCAGTGCGGCAAGTTGGGTTGAGTCGAAGCCGCTCACCTGCCCCACGGTCAGCGCATCGATCTCGGCGACCGAGAACCCCTTAACCTGGGTGCTGGTGAAGCCCGTCAGCTGCGTGGAGGCGAAGCCGGCGAAGGTGTCGCTGTCGAGACCGCCGATTTGCGTGGCAGTGAGGCCGTCGATCTGGGTATCGGCCAAGGCTGCAACCACCGTCGGCGTCAGCGCACTCAGCTGGACCGCGCTGAAGGCAGCCATCTGCGTGGACGTGAGGCCGCCGACCTGATGGGTGGAAAGTGCCGCCAACTCATCGACCGAGAAGCCTTTGACTTGCGTTGCCGTCATGCCGCCCAACTGGTCGGATGTGAGCGCGCCGAAGTGCGTTGCGTCGAACGCGCCCAACTGCGTTGAGCTGAGGCCGCCGATCTGCGTCTGCGCTAGGCCAGCGATATTGGTGGTGGTGAGCGCGTTAAGCTGGTTGGCGTCGAGCACGCCCACGACCGTAGCGCTAATGCCGCTGAGCTGAATGGCGGTGAGTGCGTTGACGACCGTAGGCGATAGGGCTTTCACCTGGGTTGTCGTGAGCACGCCTACCTGGGTCGAGGAGAACCCGCCGAACTGCACGGTGGTCAGCTGGGCGATGTTGGCTGCCGAGATGGCCTTCACCTGGGTGGTCGAGAAGCCCGCCAATTGCGTGGACGTCAGCGCGCTGAAAGAGTCTGCACCCAGGCTGTTCAACTGCGTGGCCGAGAGGCCGCTGATCTGGGTGTC
>CANJPG010000034.1 GCA_947476065.1 Fidelibacterota bacterium | reverse complement strand
ATTCTTGCTCGATGAACTGCAGGAACGTGAGCTTCTTTGACTGCGCCAAAACGTGGCCAGGGTCTTTTCCCTTAGCCAATGTCGCCAGGTATTCGTGGGCAATCTCCCGAATGTCGTCAATCGGAACTGAACCAGGCCCCAACCGGCGGCGTCGACCCCGTCCATAGACTAGGTAGAAGGCCGAGGCTCCGGATGGCTGCACGCGCAGCAACAATTCTCTAATGCGTTTATCTCGGACTTCGTACGGTTTGGCGCTTGGCCTAAGTGCGTCGATCAGCGGCTGGGTGAGAGTCTTCCGCACGCAAGAACATCCGATAAATAGCGGCTAAGTGCCGCGTCACGGAATCTGCCGTAAGTGCAATGTAAGTGCAATTCCCAAAGAATTGGGCAAATGCCGGTGGTTTAGCCTGGATACGGCGGGACATAGATGGACTCAACAAATCCTTACGGAATGGGCCTTTGTGTGTCCTATACTGTCCCGCGTTGGTTGGCGTGGACGAATCGGGTGAAAACTCATAACGGTCTGGTTGCAGGTTCAAGTCCTGCCGGGCCCACCACGGCTTCTGCGTTACCGCGAACCTGGTCGCCCAAAAAACCGCTGTTGCAAGCTGCTCAACACCACCTTCTGTGATTTGAGGTTCGCCTGGGTGCGGTTGATGATGTTCTTGGAGAAGAGATCGCGATCGGTTTTGTTGGTGCTGCGGTCGATCTGAACCAACGCAGCCAGCGCAGCAGACGCCATGGCAAGCCAATCGGCGGGCAGGGCTGCCGCCTTCCAAAGCGCCGGCAGGTGCGTGGACGGGTCACCGAGCAGCTTGGATATCACGTCGTCTTTCGGCACTTTTGTGAGGGCAGACAGGGCGCGTGCGAAAAAATCAAAATTGCCGAGACACAGCTGGCGCACCAAGGCCCATTCATTGAGCGATTTATCGGCAACCATCTGCGCAAGACGCGTCTCCCACGCCGCATCGCTCTGCTCATCGATAAAGCCCGGCAGTGCGGCTGGGACTGCGACCGGCGCACGGGGAGAGGTGGGCGCCGGGGCCGGTATTGAAACCGATGCGGAAGGCGGCGCCGCCGCAGCCAAAGGAACAGACGACGCAGCCTGGGTCTGTGCGGCCTTGACGGCGATTTTCTTCGCGAGTTGCGGGCTCGGCCCAGACTCTGAAACCCGCTGCACAATTGCCGGCGAGACAGCCTCGCGGTCGATGATGTTCTCGACAATCGCATCAACCTGACCGAAGCGGTCGAGCGCCGTGTTGTACGCATCGTCGGGAATGTCAGCCTTTGTGTTGGCGAGAAGCGTCTGCAGGGTGGCCTCGTCGCCGTGATGGGCAAGGGAGCGTGACACATCGGCGCTGACGGCGGGACGGCGCGCGACGGCTTGAAGTTTCGCAAGGTTAGGGCTCGATTGTACAATGCTCACGAGATCAGCGTCCGAAAGGGCGCCAGCAACCTCGAGCACGCGCTCGGCGGCGACGTCGTCTTCGTTCGCCAAGGCCCAAGCCAGGCTGCGCGGTGTATGCGGATTGAGGGCCGCGGCCCGTGCCATGGCGTCGACAATCGGCGGCTCGCCGTTCCAGGCCAGCAAACGCAGGATAGACTCTGCTTGCACGAAATCCTCGGTTCTGCCGTTCCGCCCATCGGGGCCCTCTGCATTGAGGCTGGCGGCAAGATGCCCGGCGAGGGCGGTCTTCTGTTCAACGGTGAGCCGCGGCTCCACTTTCAGGTAGTCGGCCATTGTCAGGCCCTGGAGGTTGAGGGCGTCGAAGGTCTGAGAAGATGGGTTGGGCGTTGTCACGGTGATCGCCCTAAAACTCAGCCGGCACGAAAATGCTGCTGTGCTGCCCCGGATTGGGCGGGAAGACGCTGCGGCGCGCCTTCAGCAGCACCGCTTCAAATTTCACCGGGTTCACCGGTTTGACGACAAAGCCATTGGCATCCAGCGATGAGGCCGTCTGGATGATGCCGATTTCCGGGAAGGCGGTTGCCAGCACGAATGTCGCATTCATGCGCATGCCCTTGATCTGCCCGGTGCGCAAGGCTTGCAAAAGTTGCAAGCCGTTACCGTCGGGCATGCGGATATCGGAGAGAATCAAATCCACCGGTCGGGGCGACGCTTTCAGCACGCCGACCGCCTCCGCGCCGCTCGCCGCCGTAAGAATCTGCTTTGCGCCAACGGCCCTCAGATTGGCCGCCAATTCACCGCGCGCCTCCTCCTGGTCGTCGACAACAAGATAAACCAGCTGCAACAGGGCTTCTTCGACGGCGCGCACGGACATAATTGGATTTCTCGGGGTCAGGCAGTGCGCAGGGTCTAATGGCGCAGGTCGCAGAATAGCCGCTCCCGCACCTGTCGGCTATCTGCCGGCGGTCGTAAACTCATCAACGCGCGATTGTGGTGGGCAATGTGGCGGCGGCACGTCAGGTGTGCCTCCCTACTCCTTACATATGGCGCACAAGGGGCTTGTTTCAAGACCCCGTCTTGGCTTGGCCTTAGAACGGCCCACCTTAAACCACAGGGCCTAAACCGAGGGCTAGGGGAGGTAGCTAATGACCCATCATGCCGTAATCATCGCTGGCGGCGGGCCGGCGGGGCTCATGCTGGCGGGCGAGCTTGCCTTGGCGGGCGTGGACGTTGCCATCGTTGAGCGGCGCGAAAACCAGGACCTTGTAGGCCGGCGCGCAGGGGGACTGCACGCGCGCACCATCGAGGTGTTCGATCAGCGCGGCATCGCCGAGCGGTTCCTCGCACAGGGGCAGGTGGCGCAAGTCGCGGGCTTTAACATGGTTCGCCTCGACATCAGCGACTTTCCCAGCCGTCACCCCTACGGCCTCGCGCTGACGCAGAATCACATCGAGCACATCCTCGCGGCCTGGGTCGGCGAGTTGGGCGTGACGGTCTATCGCGGACGTGAGGTGACCGGCTTCGCGCAAGACGCCACCGGAGTTGATGTTTTGCTCGATAGTGCCGCGACGCTGCGGGCGCAGTACCTCGTCGGCTGCGATGGGGGACGTAGTTTGATCCGCAAGGCCGCGGGCATCGACTTTCCCGGCTGGGACCCGACCATGAGCTGGTTGATCGCCCAGGTCGAGACAACCGAGACGCCGAAGCTGGGTTTCCACAAGGACGCGCTCGGGATACATGCCATCGGTCCCCTGGAGAACGGCCACACCATGGGGATCGTGCTGACGGAACGGCAGGTCGGCTCGGGCGGCGAACCCACCATGGCCGAGGTCAGCGCAGCGCTCATTGCCGTCTATGGCACCGATTTCGGCGCCCACAGCCCTACCTGGCTCTCGCGCTTCACCGACATGGCGCGCCAAGCCGCAGCTTATCGCAACAAACGCATCCTATTGGCGGGCGACGCCGCACACGTGCATCCGCCCATGGGTGGCCAGGGCCTCAACATCGGGGTGCAGGACGCGGTGAATCTCGGCTGGAAGCTGGCCCAGGTGGTCAAGGGCACGTCGCCCGACAGTCTGCTCGACACCTATCACGCCGAGCGTCACCCGGTTGCGGCGCGTGTCTTGCGCAATTCCATGGCGCAGGTGGCTCTGTGGCGTACCGACGAGCGCAGTAAGGCCCTGAGCGACACCGTCGCCGATCTGCTCGGCACCAACGATGCCCGCACCCACCTCGCGGGCGAAATGTCTGGCCTCGGTGTTCACTACGATCTTGGCGGCGAACATCCGCTTGTCGGGCGCCGCATGCCCGATCTCGATCTGTTGACGGCCATGGGTTCGACGCGTTTGTACACGCTACTGAACAGAGCGCGGCCGGTTTTCCTGATCCTGGGCCGGCCGGGATTCGACATCATGCCGTGGTCAGGCCGCGTGCAGGCGGTTGAGGCCGACTACGACAAACCTTGGGAACTGCCGGTCATCGGCGCGGTCGAAACGCCCACGGCGGTGCTCGTGCGGCCTGACGGCTATGTGGCGTGGGTGGGACAGCCAACCTAGCACACGCCAACCGGCGTGCTTACCGAAGCCCTCACGGTATGGTTTGGACCGCCCGCCGCCGCTAGTTAACCGGCGCGAACTGCTGGTTCGGATAGGGTGCAGTCGCCGGTTTGATGACGACATTGAAGCCGAAATCGGCTGCCTGGTGGCAGCCGTTGCAGCCCGCCGTCACCTCGTCGAAGGCCGTGTTGAATTTGGCGGCGTCCTTGGCCTTGATCGCCTCGCGCAGAGCGTCGATCGAGGCTTTCATGAAGCCCGGCACCATTTCAGTGAGCGGCTGTTTGATGTCCTTGTGCGTCGGGTGATAGGTCACGATGTCGTCAAAGCCTTCGTTTAGCTCGTCGAGCTCGTAATCGGCCAGGGCCCAGTTGCTGTTGGCGCCGGCGATGGCCAGTTTGGCGTGACGCATCTGCTGGAAGGTCATGATTTCACCCAACCCCGGGGCATAACCCGCATGTTCATTTTCGACGGGGGCGCCCGCCTTTTCGGCCGGCGGCGCCGCGGTCTGACCGCGAAGAAATGCAGCCCCGGACAAGACAACCGCGACGGCGGCAAGCACGACGGCAACGCGTCCTGCACTCATAGGAAAACCCCCTGGATGATCGAAAAATGGAACACGACCGAGCCTAGACCTGGGGTGGCCCGGGATTCAAGGTTCACAGCGCGGAATTAATCAAACGCTCACCTTCAGTTTGGCAAAAGAGCCCGGCCAATTGAAGTCCTAGGGGATCTTTGAATGTGTGACGTCGTGTTCCTCAGCCGCCATTTTGCGGCGCGTCTGGTACAGCGACCACCACACCAGGCCGATTACCACCGATGCCGAGAGCCCCGTGGCGATGGAGGAATCGAAACCCTCCCACACCTCCGAGGCCGCCTTGAAGGCATAGCCGATGAGGCCGAGCGCATAATAGGCAATGGCTGCCACCGACAGGCCTTCGACGGTCTGCTGTAGGCGCAACTGCAGTCTTGCGCGCCGATCCATCGAGGCCAGCAATCGTGCATTGGTCGCCTCGGCCGCGAGGCTTTCAGGCGCTCCCTGTCGGCCGGGGCCAGCAGGCTGGCAACGGCGGTTTCGGAAAAACCAGCGCCGAGCAGATCGCCGATGCCAACGCCCAGCAACGACGCCGTGTCGCCGCCGGCCTGCATCACCCGCAGCGAGCCAAGCTCAAGCGCCAGCAACACACCGTGCGGCTGGATCGAACCGGGGATGTGAATTTGCTCGCGGTCGCAGTTGCTCAGGCTCGCGAGGCCAAAGGGGACGGCGGCGTCAGACATGGTTTTCTGGGGGGCCTTCGATCACCGCCAGAGCCGGTACCGAGAGCCAGCGCTCAAAGGCCGCAAAGGTCTCAACCGCGCCGCGCTCAATGGCGTTGGCAAGGGAAGGGGCGATACCGACACGTTCCATCGCGGCGAGATAGCTGCGCCACATGATGCCGATCATCTTGCCGTAGCTGGCGTAAAACGTCCCGCCGTTACCTGGCGAGATGCCGAGGCCCGGCTGCAGCCGCCCGAGGATCACCTGGCCGCCGAGCGTGGCACCCTCAAGCACATACAGGGCTCCCAGTCCCGCGGCGATGCTGTCGATGCGCGGCACGTCGCCGCAGAGGTCCAGCGCCGCGATTGAGGCGTCGCTCAGTCCAAAATAGGCCAGGTCCGCGCGCAACCACGGCGTCTTGCGGCGCTCATGCATGACAATGCCGCTGTCCTGCCAGTCGATCCGGTCCAACTGGGATTCGAGGGGCAGATAAAGGCCCCACATCTTTTCCAATACCGCGCGATAGGCGGGCGCGGTCCAGACCGGTCTGTCCAGGCGCAGGTGGCGCTCGACGTTGCGATGCTGGCTTTGCGTTGATTGCTGGAGACGCGCTCTCAGGCTAGTCGCCGGCTCGGCTTTGAAACCTGTTGAGGAGCGCATGTCGCCCACCTGAGTTTGTCAGGACATCGTAGTCCACAGGGATCGTAGGCACTAGCCAAATCGCGGCGGCTAGCTCAGGCGGAACGTCAGCTCGCCCAGGCCCTGCACGCTGCAGGCGATGGCGTCGCCGGCCTTCAGCCAGACGCGCTTGGCTTCGGGCATGCCGTTGATCACGCCGTCCGGCGTACCGGTGTAGATGATGTCGCCGGGCTCGAGCGTGATGTGCCGCGAGATGTAGCTGATCAACGTGCGCGTATTGAAAATCATGTTCTCGGTGTTGGACGACTGGCGGGTCTCGCCGTTGACGCGGCATTCCAGATTGAGCTTGAGCGGATCCACCTGGTCAGCCGTCACCAAATAAGGCCCCAGCGGCGCGAAGTGATCGAGCGCCTTGCCGGTCAGCCATTGGCCGCCGGTATCGTATTGCAGGTCGCGCGCGGTCATGTCGTTGCCGACGGCATATCCGGCCACATAGGACAGCGCCTCGGCTTCGCCGACGCTTTGCGCGCGCTTCCCCATCACGGCGACCAGTTCGACCTCATAATCGAACTTAGTGGCCACTGCCGTGGGAAGCTTGAGGGGCTGGCCGTGACCGTGCAGCGCATTGGCGTATTTGGCGAACAGCACCGGCTGCTTGGGCTCCTTGTCGCCCATCTCGGCGGCATGCGCGCGGTAGTTCAGGCCGACGCAGACGATTTTGCCCGGCCGGGTGACCAGGGGCGCGTACGTGATGCCGGTCTCGGGCTTGAACAGGCCAGCGCGCCCGTCGCGCATTACAGCTGTCATAAGCGTGTTGAGGCGCGGGCCGTCCTCGTTCTGCAAGAGCTCGTCCGTGGTTTCGGGCGCGGCAAGGCCAAGCATCTTGGCGGCCTCGGCGACATCGACGATGCCGCGCTGCGTCTTGACTGCGAGTCGGGCGCGGCCGCCCTCCATAGTCTGCAGCAGCGTCAGGCCCGTGGCGAGCCCGCGCGGCCGGGGCCCGTCCGCGGCCGAAGCGGTCTGCGTGCCGGCGGCAGCCGTGGCGGCGGCGCCGGCCAATTTCAAGAAGTCTCTGCGATTGGTCGACATACACCCCTCCCGGACCTGCGTGGCTAGCTGAACCAGCCTAGCGGCGAGGAGAAAGCGCGTCTACGGCCGACCTGCGGACTTGGCGCGCCCGCCGGCCTACATCGAGCAGACGGCCGTCATGTCCGTGATGATGCCCGAAGATTTATGCAAGACCAGATGCTGCAAGAAGCCGGGGAAGCCGTCGTCGGCTTTGACGATGTAGTACTTGCGCGCCGCGTCCGGAGTGATGTGGGCGCCCAACTCCAGCGTGGCGACGTCGAGGCGGTAGAGGCCGCCGGCGGGCACCGCCTGGGTTTCCGCCGACCCCAACAGCGTGCCGTCGCGGGCGTCGAAAACACTCAGCCGGGCGGCGGCGGCCGCCGTGCCGGTATTGCTGATGACGATGGTGCTGGCATAGCCCGCCGCGTCGTTGGCAGCGGTGTTGACCGCCATCAGCTCCCGGGGCTGCGTGATCACCGCGCTGTTGCAGACGCTGAGGTTGGCATAGGGGCCGTCTGTGCGTCCGGTGACGTGTTGGAACGCGCCGTCGATGGCAGTCTGCACGGTCATGGCATAGGTGTTCTGTTTCACCAGCGCCGGCGGCACGTAGGAATCGACGCGGTGCAGCACCAATTCCTTTTCGATGGTGGCGATGGAGGTCTCCAGCATGCTGCCGGGAGCCACCGCCGGGCTCACCCAAGTGCCCAGGGGCTGATCCTCGACTGTGCCATACAGTGTGACCTTCACCGGTCCCGCCGCAGCACCCGCATTATAAAAGCGGAACACCGATTGCGCCCCGGTCTGCAGCGTGGATTGGATGCCGGCCATCGCCAGCAGGGCCGCCGAGGTGCCCGTGCTGCGGCCATTGAGTCCGCAGACCGTCGACATGTCGGAGATGACGCCGGAGCGCTTATTGGTGACGTAGTGCTGGTAGTAGTAATTCACGACGGCGGAATCCGTGAAGGATAGCGTGCCCTCGTCGATGAAATTGAACTGCGACACCGGCGGCGGCGAGATATTTACCGTCACGCCCGTATTGCTGTCCGGCGCCACCACTGTCTCCACGGCGTATTCGGGCATGACCATGTGCTGCGTCGGCAACGCGATGGAGGGCAGCTTCGTCGCTGCCGGCAGGCGGCCCGAATAGAACCTGCCCACCAGACGCCCATCGGTGGCGTCACGCATGGCAAAGGTCATGGCGGCGCTGGTGATGCCGATGTTGTTTAGCACCAGGGTGCTGGGGTAGCCGAAGTCAAAGTTCGACGAATGCACGTTGATCATGCGGTTGCCGCTGGTCATCGTGCCGACGTCGCAGGTACTGGCGTTGGTGATGGTCTCGCGGCCGCTGTCGAACATCACGTGCTGCAGGAAACCGTCGATGGTGGTCTCGGGTTCTATGCGCAGGCTGTAAAGAGCGGGCCGGGCAAAGGGTGTGGTGGCCGCCGCTTCCATCTGCGTCACGGCGAACTGCGGCGAGGCGCCAGGCGGGATCGACGGGCTTTTCCATTTGGCCAGGACCTGGCCGGTCGCACCATCCAGCAGCGACGCCGTCACCGTACCGGCGGTGGTGCCGCCGTTGAAGAAGCGGATGAAAGACTGCGGCCCGCTGCCGCCCGGCGGCATCACCATGCCCAGCCGTGGCCGGGCGGTTTCCGCGGCACCTGCCGGTAACACTAGCGTGCTGACACGCACGGGGTAGGCCTCCAGGGTCGTCGCATCGCCCGGCTGGGTGATGCGCAGCTTGCAGACGCCGGGGCGGCGCGCGCTGACCATGTTACTCGCCGTGGTACAGATTTTCGGCGTGTCGGAGAGCACTTCCACCGGCAGGCCGGAGCTGGCCGACCCCTTCACAGCCAGGGGCGCATCGCCGATATGCAGCGTCGCCGGCAGGGTGCCGACCGCCTGCACCGCCTGCGTCGCCACCGTGCCTGACAGCGGCACAAAGTCGGTATCGGCGGCTATGAAGCTGCAGACGTTTGGATCGGCGGCGCGTTCGGCCTTGGTGCGGATCAGGCTCGCGCGCGAGGGTACGCCGCGGGCCAGGAACTGGGCGAACACGGCATCCGTCAGTGTCTCAAAGTACGAGATCAGGTGCTTGCCCCGCGGCGTCTGCACCCACACCGACATGTCAGACCAGGTTTCGGTGCCGGTGTGATGGCCGAGGTACTGGCCTTCAACGACATGCGCGCCGATGGGCAATGGCGTGTCCAGTTCGACATGGTAAATGCCGAACTCGAAATCCGGATAGGCGTCCGCCTTGATCTCCACCGTCGAACCAAGGGCGCCCAAGCGCAGCGAGGCTACCGTGCCGGTGACGGGCGAATAGATCTTCACCTGGGAGTCCGGCGCGACGAAGTAGTGCTTCATCGAGCTGCAGTTTTCGACGCGGTTGGTCGAGTCCTTGTAGCCGTCGGTCTGGCCGAATTGCGTGCTGTCGGAATAGTTATGCCCGGCCATGGACCGGAATTTGGAAATGCGCTGAATTTTGGAAAGTTCGATGTAGTTGACGTTGACGAACTTGGGCACGCCCAAGGTGTCGATGTCGTAGGCGGCCTGCGCACCGCCACCCCACAGCAGGGTGGCCAGCGCGGAAAGGCCGGCTATCGCGGCGCGCGCGTCAAAACAACGGAAAAGGCCGTGCTTGCACATTGCCCGACGGTCAGTGCTTGGCCAGCGCCGAGTTGGTATTGCGCAGGCGGTGGCTGAACACAGTGCACATCTGAAACAAGGCCGCCGGGTTGGAGCGCAGGAAAGCGCGGAAGGAATCCCGGTCGATGCGGTAGGCCAGCACATCGCTGACGGCCACCACGTTAGCCGAGCGCGGATAGTCGTCGAACACCGACATTTCGCCGAAGTACGACGTGGGTCCGAGTTCGGTGATGTGGATCTTGTGCTCGGCGCGCAGCACATAGACTTCGACCTTACCGGCGCGCACGATCAGCAGGTCATTGGTAGCTTCGCCCTCGAACAGCACGATTTCGCCCTTGGCGAAGCGTTCGGTGGTGGCCATCGCCACGATCATCCGCAACTCATCGGGCGGCACGTCGCGGAACAACGCGACCGAATTGAAAAAGGCGAGGTCGTCCACTTCTTGGAACGCCTTGTTGTCCGAACCGTCCATATCGAAATCCTCGTTACAGCCAGATGTCGGTCTGGTCCCTAGGCCCGTCGCTCGGGAAGTGAATACCTCCCAAAGCATTGAAAAACACCTAAAAGTTGAAGGAGGGGTATCATTATTGGCCATTTCGATCCGTACGCGGGAAAAAGCCGGCATTTTTTTAGCCGCAGGTTTTATCGGCCGGTCGGCGCCTGGTAGCGCAGCCCCGCGGGTAGTTTCGATGCCCTTCGCGCAATTTTTACCGGCTATCCGACAACAATCTAGCGATGCGGCCGTTTATGTCTGGCAATCCAGCGCGAAAAACCGGAAGGCGCAAATGGCACACGTAACGCGCGAAACCCGCAGAACAAAACCTCGCGAATGCTCACGGACCGATTTTACGGGCCAAACGGTCTCGGTAGATTCCGGGGGTGCGGAGCATGACGGCTCCTCGCTAAGAATGTGCCATGCCTGAAGGCCAGCCCAGCCGCGCTACAGCGGACAACACTCCTGCGCTCTCCACCATCTACATCGTCGATGACGACGCCATCGTGCGCGACGTAATCCGCGGCATGATTGAAGACGAGGGCAATGCCGTCGAGGAGTTCGCATCCTGCGAAGACTTTATCGCGGCTTATCGCCCCGGCGGCCAAGGCTGCCTGATTGTCGATGCCGGCTTTCCTGGCATGAGCGGCGTGGAACTTCTGCTCCACCTCCAGGCCGAAGGCCACCAACTGCCGGCCATCATGATTACCGGCAATGGCGACGTGGATCTGGCCGTAGCGGCCATGAAAGCGGGTGCCTCGGACTTCATCGAAAAGCCGGTGACCCGCATCGACCTGCTTGGCTGCGTCTCGCGTGTGCTGGAGAAGGCCAGGTCGGCCGGCAAGCGTGCGGTTGATACTGCCTGGGCCGCAAGCCAGATCGGCGGCTTGACCAAGCGTCAGCGTCAGGTGCTGACTAAGATACTGGCCGGCGAGCGCAACAAGAATATCGCCGCCGATATCGGCATCAGCCAGCGCACCGTCGAAACGCATCGCGCGGCGATCATGAAAAAAGCCGGGGTTAAGTCGCTGCCGGAGCTAGTGCGCATGGCGTATACGGCGGACCGTGCGGCGACTCCTGCAGATGCGGCAAAATCGCCGCCCGCCGACCCAATTCTCGCCGTGCCTACCCTTGCGGTGACCAATCTTGCCGAAGCGGTCCTTCCCGATACGCCCCATGGCGCGCCTGCTATCGCCGCGGTTGAGGAGAGCGCGCAGTTCGAGCGCTTCTTCGATCAGATACCCTTGGCGATCATCGTGTCCGAAATGAAAGCGCCGGAACGCATCGCCTACGCCAACCCCGAATTCGAGCGGCTGACGGGTCTCACTGCTGCGTCCGTCGTCGGCCAGCCCTGGAGCGTGCTTGAGGGCGCGCCGGCCGACAGTGTCCCTACGGCGGGCAAAAACCTGCGTCCCTTGGGTGCCGCTATCGCCGCGTGCGAAGACTATGTCGGCAGCTTCCGCCTGAGTCATCCCGCCGGCGGCGCGGTTCTCGTTGACGCTCATTCCAATCTCATTGAGGACGACGGCGGTACGCCTGCGTTCCGGCTGGCGGCTTTGGTGGAGACCGTCGAGCGCGACGCTGCCCCGGGCAAAGACGGCGACCTGCACATTCAGGAGAAGGACGCCCTGCTGCTCGAGTTTCAGCACCGCGTGAAAAACAACCTGCAGATGATCACCGCGCTGATCCGCGTCGAAGCCAAGAATGCGCGCGGCAAACTTGATAGCGCGCCCTTTGAGCGCCTCGCGGGGCGCATCAACTCCATCCAGCTTCTGTACAAGCTGTTGTCGGGGTTTGCCACCGGCGGCGAGATCGACCTCGGCGTCTATCTCAGCGAAATCGTCTCGTCGGTGATGCACGCCCACGCCGTCGAAGGCATACGGCTCAACCTCAAGCTCGATACGTATCCAGTCTCGGTGAACGTCGCCATGCCCACGGGGCTCGTCGTCAACGAGCTGATGACCAATGCCCTCAAACACGCGTTTGTCGGGCGCGACGGCGGTGCCATCACTCTGCACAGCGTCGCCGACGAGGTCGGCTGGCGCGTGGTCGTCGCCGACGACGGCATCGGCCTGCCCGAAGGCGCGGCGTGGCCCAAACCGGGCAAGCTCGGCGCGCTGATCGTGCGCTCCTTGCGCGAAAAAGCCAAAGCCGACCTGAAGGTGGACTCCAGCCCCGAGACCGGCACCAAGGTGACGATCTCGTTTACCCGGGCGGCTGCGGCGCCGGCCTAAGGCTTTTAGAGGCCGGACGACGCATATTTTGGTCTCGTCACCTATGGCATACTGAGGCTGCATCGGGAGGTGCGCCAAAAGTCCAATCGGGAGGAGAACATCATGAAAGCCTTACGCGCGATTTTGTTGAGTGCCTGCTGCGCTTTTAGTGTTGCGGCTTGCGCCGCGGGCGCCATGACGGCCGCGGCCGCTGAACCGACGTGGATGGATCAGCCGGCATGCCAGACCCTGGACATGGCAGCCACGGGCGGGCCTGCGCCCACCGGTGACGTCGCGGTGATGCGCTACATCGGCTCCAGCAATTACGAACTCTCCTATCGCGGCACCGTCATCCTGTTCGATGCCGAGTATGAAACCCGTATCGCGCCCAACCACGACCTCGGCGTCAAGGACACCGATCTCAAGAAGGCCACGGCCATCTACATCGGTCATGGGCACAGCGACCACATGGCCTCGGCGCATATTGTCTCGGCGGCCTCCAAGGCCCCGGTGTACGGCGCGAAGCTAACCATCGACGCCCCGCTCAAGATGGGCGTGGCCAAAGAGCGCGCCATGACCGTCAAGAACGGCGACGTGCAGAAATATCCGGGCTTTACCATCGAGACCATCCTCGCCCAGCACGCCTCGGTGATGGGGGCCGACGGCAAGCTCAATCCGCGCTTCGAAGCTTCGATGAAAGCCTGGGGCGAGATGCGCAAGGCCGCCGGCATCGACGCGCCGGTGACGTTTTCGCAAATGATGAAGGGACCCGATGGCACCGACATACCCAAGGGCACTAGCGACGCCCATGTGCTCGACCAGGGCACGCTGGGCTTCCTCGTCACCTTCGACACCGGCTACACCATGCTGGTGCTCGACAGCGCCGGTCCGGTCACTGAGGCGGAGCGCGCGGTTGTCAAGCGGCTTGGCCGCGTGGACTTCGCCACCATTTCCTACCAGGGCTTCTTCGTGCCCCAGCGCCAGATCGAAATGACTCTGCCGCTGATCGAACTGTTCAACCCGCGTGTCTTCCAGCCCGACCACCACGACGAGTCTGGCGGCATTTACCCCGATATGGCCGGTTATCCGTTGTTCATGGCCATCCGCGAGAAGCTGCCGGCCACGCGCGGCATTGCGCCCCTGTACCGCGCGCCAACCTGCATCAACACCAAGACCAAGGATGTGTTTGTCGGCGATACCTGGACCTGGCCTCAGAACAAGGGGAAGTGACGGCTAGCGCCGCTTGCAGGCGCTGCATAGGCCGGCGCGGCTTCCGCAATGGCTGGTGGCCGGCCGCACGCATAATGTCTGCCCGGGATTGGGAGATATCATGACATTGCGTGCGGTTCTTCTTGCGGGCGTCTGTCCTGCTTTTCTGTGTGTGTCTGCGATGCCTGCCCTGGCGCAGCGGGCCAGCGATAACGCCCTGACTTCGGCGGACGACGCCTTCGGCACCACGGTTGGAGATGAAAGCGTCGGGCTGTACTCCGCCGGTACGGCGCGCGGCTTCAGCCCTACCTCGGCGGGCAACATCCGCATCGAGGGCCTGTACTTCGACAACGCCGCCAGCCTGTCGTCGCATCTGGTCAGCGGCTCGTCGGTGCGCGTGGGCCTGTCGGCGCAAAGTTATCCGTTCCCGGCGCCGACCGGCATCGCCGACTACCGCCTGCGCATGCCCGGCGACAAGACCATCACCAGCGTGATTTTGGCGGCAGGTCCTTACAACGGCCAGGCGTCATTCGATTTCGACGTGCAGACGCCCATCACCGACAAGCTCGGCGTCGTCTTTGGTGGCGGCATCGCCCATGAAGAGTATGACTACGGCGGCGACGCGCAAAGCTACACGGGTTCGGTGCTGGCGCGCTGGCGGCCCACCGACGATCTCGAGATCATTCCCTACTACAGCCGCTATCAGCGTTACGGAGCCGAGAGCGCCAATCAGATCTTCGGCGACGTGGAACCGCCGCGCATTCCGCGCCGCCTGTTCTACGGCCAGAGCTGGGCCGACTGGTACTATTCCGAAACCAACTTCGGCGCGCTCGCTCGCTATACCTTTAACGACTGGGTGCTGCGCGCGGGTCTGTTCCGTTCGATCTCTGACCGCACGCAGGATTATCTCAACATCTTCCTGAACACCAAGGCCGACGGCACGGCGACGCATGTGGTTGTCGCCGATCCGCCGCAGTACACCGGCTCTTACTCGGGAGAGGTCCGCCTTGCGCGCGAGTTCCGCGAGGGCAATCGACGCCACACGTTCCAGATCGCGCTGCGCGGCCGCGCCGTGGCCAAGGACTTCAACGGCTCTGACCGCTATACCTTCGGCCTCGCCAACCTGGGCGTGCCCGATCCGCAGCCCATTCCCGCCTACACCTTCCGCGAACGGACCCATGACCGCGTGAAGCAGGGCACGGGTGGTATTACGTATCAGGGCACATGGCTCAACGTCGGCGAGATCAGCGTCGGCCTGCAGAAAACCAGCTATCACCGCCGCTTCGCTCAGCCGACCCTGCCACTCACCCGTGTCAGCAGCAGCCCCTGGCTCTATAGCGGAACCATCGCCGGCTACATCACCGATCGCCTGGCGGTGTACAGCAGCTATACGCGCGGCCTTGAGGAATCTGGTGTTGCGCCCGAGAACGCCGCCAACCGCGGCGAAGCGGCAGCGGCCAGCCTCACCAAGCAGATCGACGCCGGCGTGCGCTACGCCATCACGCCGAGCCTGAAGGCCGTGCTGGGTGTGTTCGATGTGCGCAAGCCATATTTTGACACCGGTTTCGGAAACATCTTCGGCAACGTCGGCAGTCTGCGTCACCGTGGCGTCGAGTTCTCAGTGGCCGGACCGCTGGCCGAGGGCCTCTCGCTGGTTTTCGGCACCGTGCTGATCCAAGCACAGGTGACGGTCGACCCCGCCCTGCAGACGGCGCTGGGTCTTGGCCGCACGCGGGTCGGCATCATCCCGCGCACGACGCGCCTGAACTTGCAGTACGGTCCGACAGCGTGGCAGGGCTTCTCCGTGGACGGCCAGGTCGAGAACCGCTCCTCGCGCGTCGCCAACCGCCTGAATACGCTGCGCATCGACGGCCGCACGGTGGTCGACCTCGGCGCGCGCTACCGCTTTAAGTTCTGGGACGCCCCGGCGACGCTGCGCGTTCAAATGCAGAACGTCACCAATAAGTTTGCCTGGGACGTCCAGGCAGGCAACCGCTGGCAGATGCTGGAGCCCCGGCGCATCTCGGCCTCGGTGACGGCGGATTTCTAATATGTACGAACCGCATAGCTAGGGCCGGGAAGAGCATATAAGCCGCAAGGCGCATTTGCTACTCTGCGGGCCTCGCGTCCTCGGGAGGGGGCCGTCCACCTCTTCGCGCGGAGTACTGCGATGTCTTCTCCTGTCAAAGGCAAAACTGCTGTCTGGCCCGGCCTCGAAGCCGGCGTGCCCAAGCCCCTAATGCCCTACAGCCCGGCCATCCAGGCCGGCGACTGGAC
Source organism: Fidelibacterota bacterium (assembly GCA_947476065.1). Taxonomy (GTDB): domain Bacteria; phylum Pseudomonadota; class Alphaproteobacteria; order Rhodospirillales; family Rhodospirillaceae; genus SHVO01. The sequence continues at coordinate 17,258 of CANJPG010000034.1, read as the reverse complement.
CTTCATCGCCGGCACCATCGCCAGCGACTTCAAGACCGGCCTCGCGCCCGAAGTCAAAAACGCCAACCTGTTTCTGGAAAGCGAATTGGCGGCGCAGTCGCGCTACGTCCTGCGCAACCTCTACAACACCATCAAGGATTGCAACCTCGATCCGACCCACGACATGGTGCGCATGTGGCAGTGGTACGTGGCCGAGCAGCCCAGCGACGCACAGTTTGCCGCCGGCGACAACGCAGCGCCCCACGACATCGCCTCCTACCTGAAGGTCCGGAACGAAGCCACCAAAGGCGTGGTGCCTCCGTCGTCGCACCTCGGCGTGCGCGAGTTGTTGTGCCGCGGGACGATTGTCGAAGTCGATATGATCTGCATCGCCGGCAACGGCGACAATCAAGTCTTCGATCCGGTTGACGACTTCGGCGTCGGCGGCAGACAGGCCCGCGCCATAAGAAGGGGCGACTGGATTTTCATCGGCGCCGAAAGTGCTGCCGATATCGCGCCCAGCTGGCACGGCTCGACAGTCGAGGCCCAAGCCAACGCCGTGCTGCAGAAACTCGAAGCCACCGCCAAAGCCGCCGGCACGTCACTCGCCAACACGGTCAAGGCCGACGTCTACATCGGCCACCCCCGGGACTTCGCCGCCATGGACCGGGTTTGGACGCAGTGGTTCCCCAAGGACCCGCCGGCCCGCGTAGTGATCCCTTACATGGGCATGGGCGCGGGCGGCCGTCGCATCGAGATCGCGCTGACGCTTCTGGCCGGAAACGCCAAGATAAAGAAAGAGACCGTCACTGCCGCCGATGCACCGCAGCCCCTGGGCCACGAGCCGCAAGCCGTGAAAGCCGGCCAGTTCCTGTTCTTCAGCACGCAGATGGCGTTTGATGCCAGCGGTTCATTGGCGCCCGGCATGCTGCGCCATCCCGAGTTCCCCTGGTACGGCTCGCCCGGCCAGATGCAGATGCGCTTCATGATGAAGAATATCTCGGCCATCTGTCAGGCGGCGGGCACCACCGTCGATCAGATCTGCCGGCGTGCGTGTTTCCACAGCGACTTCCAATGGTTCGCGGAATCCATTGAAGAGTGGGCGCGCTATTTCCCCGAAGACAAACCGGCTTCGACCACGGTAAGGCTGGGCGGCCCGCTGGTTGTGCCGGGCGCCAACACCCTCCTGGACCTGATCGCCTACATCCCGTGACCGCAACTGACGCAACTGCCGCGCAGCGCGAACCGAGCAAAGCGCTGATCTTCGCCATGGCTGTGTCTGCGGGCATGGCCGCGGCCAACATGTATTACAACCAGCCGATGCTCGGCATCATCACCGCCGAGTTTCCCGACAGCGTTTTCACGCGCGCTATACCGCCCGCGACCCAACTGGGCTTTGCCATCGGCATTTTCCTGCTGGTGCCGCTGGGTGACCTCATGGATCGGCGCCGCCTGATCGTCACGCAGTTCTGCGTGCTGGGTGTGGCGCTGGCGAGCGCAGCATTAGCGCCCAGCGCCGGCATGCTGGTGATCTCCTCGCTCCTGATCGGCATGTGTTCCTCGGCGGCACAACAGATCGTGCCCTTCGCGGCCGCCATGGCGCTTGAGAAGAACCGCGGGCGCACCGTCGGTGCGGTCATGGGCGGCTTGCTTTGCGGCCTGTTGTTCAGCCGCACGCTGGCAGGCTTCGTGGCGAGCCACTTCGGCTGGCGGGCGATGTTCTGGCTCGCCGTGCCGATGATGTGGATGACCGCCATCGTCATGCGCGCGATGCTGCCGAAGATCGCACCCCTCAGCACCCTCAAATACAGCGCGGCGCTCAAGTCCCTCGCCGAGATCTGGCGCAGCGAACCCACACTGCGCCGCGCCTCCATGATCCAGGCGGTGATATTCGCACTATTCTCGTCCTTCTGGGCCGTGCTCGCCTTGTATCTGCAAAGCCCGGCCTTTGGCTTGGGTGCCGATACGGCTGGTCTGTTCGGCATCGTCGGCGCCGTGGGTGTCTTGGCCGCTCCCATCGCTGGGCGCCTCGCGGATCGCCGCGGCCCGCAACTGGTCATCTGGCTGGGGGCCGCGCTGACCTTTGCCGCCTGGGCAATGTTCGGGCTGTGGACGGCCCTGGCCGGGCTGATCATCGGTGTCATCGTGCTCGACTTCGGCGTGCAGAGCGCCATGGTGTCTAATCAGCACGTGATCTATGCCCTGCGCCCCGAAGCCCGTAACCGCTTCAACACCATCTTCATGGCAAGCATCTTCGTCGGCGGGGCGATTGGCTCCTCGGCGGCGGTCTCGGCCTGGCAAGCCTGGGGCTGGAGCGGCGTGACCCTGGGTGCGAGCGCCGTCGGCTTTGTCCTGCTTGCGGTCATGACGCTGACCCGGCCCAAAAGCTGATACCTGCGGCCCTAGCCCGCCGCGAGCTTCTTCACCGCGCCGATGGCAACAAGTTCCTCGCGGCGCGGATCGTTCACCACGAACGGACTATCGTCGAAAGTCATCACCGCGCGCTGAGCGGGCGTATAGGCCGGCCACGCCGGCAGTCCGGCGATGTTGGGGTTGCCGGTATGAGCGAAGGCTGCAAATGCGCCCGCGAACTTTGCGGCAAGGGCATGGGCTTCGGGAGTATCTCCGGTCACGCCGGGCGACATCGACACATTGTCGAAGGCATAGGGAATGTCGATCGTATGCGGCACGCGCAGTTTGCCGTCGCGGGCAGGCGAGGCTTTCTCGAAGTGATAGACGTAGGTCGCAGCGCCGCCTTTGAGTGACGCCTTGCGGTCGGCGGCCTGCATGACTTCCTCGGTCATGAACACGTCCGAGGCGATCACCTGGTAGATGAAGGTGTTGTCGGCCATGGTCCGCGGCTTTTTGTAGAGCGCAATGAGCTTGTCGGTTGTCGCATCGTTGGCCTTCAAAAATTGCTTGAGCTTCTGATGCAGCGTGGCGTCGTCGATGGGATCAAGCAGTGTCTCCGGCAAGAATGTCGCTTCGGTCAGCGTGCTGCCGAAAATGATCGGCACGCGCGCGGAGATCTGCGGCGCCACCGGGTCGAAGGGATTGACCGTCAATGAACGGCCGTCGATGATCGGCGTGGGCCGCGCCACGATCGGAATGCTGCGCATGGCCTCGAGCAGCCGTTCAAAGGGCAGGGCCTGAAGGGCTGCGATGTCCTTGGGATCGATGGCGAGCTTCTTGAACAGCTCCAAGGCGCCTCGCGTGGCCGCCTGCGGCGAACCTTGGCGCGAGCCGATGCCGCTCATGGCGATGGCGCGGTGGAACAGGCCCTTGGCCGCGGGCATCGCCATCATGGTGGTGATTTTATCGCCGCCGCCCGATTGGCCGAAGGCGGTGACTTTATCCGGATCGCCGCCGAAGGCGGCGATGTTGTCGTGCACCCAGCGCAGCGCGGCGACGCAGTCCAGCAAGCCGGCGTTGCCGGAGTCCGCATACCTGGGACCTGCAATCTCGCCCAGATACAAAAATCCGAAGACGTTGATGCGGTGCGTCACGGTCACCAGCACCACGTCGTGTTTGACGCAAAGGTTGGTGCCGTCAAAACGCGGCGCGCCGCCCGAGCCGGTGAGGTAGCCGCCGCCGTGGAACCACACCATCACCGGGCGCTTGTGGCCGCGCCCAACCGCCGGCGTCCAAACACTGACATTGAGGCAGTCTTCGCCTGAGGGTTCCTCACCACGCTCGACCAGTTCCGCCGGCACGCGGTTGGACACGTTCTGGGGACACTTCTGGCCTTGGGTGACGGCCTCTCGCACGCCACTCCACGACGCAACTTTCTGCGCCGGCAGAAAACGGTTGGCGCCGCCGGTGGGCGCACCGTAGGGAATGCCTTTGAAAATCTGTACGCCGTCTTTGGCATAGCCCCGGACCTTTCCGGCCTTGGTCTGGACCACCGGATTTTCGGCGGCGGACAGGATACCGGGGGCGATCAGCAGCCCCGCTGCGCCAAGGCCGCTCAGCAGGACGCTGCGCCGTTGAATCGGAACACCAACTGACATGGGACCCTCTAATTGCAATCAGGAGAGCATAGCGCCGCTTTAGGGCCGCCGGAGGGGCGAGAATGCCCCGGTCTATACGAAATTCTGATCGTACCATTTCCCTTTCCCAGTGCCGTGCCGGCAGGGCGGGGCTTATAGTTTCGGGGCGTATTTTCAGCAAAGGGGATCACCCATGCAAAATCGTCTTCTCGGCATCTTTGGCTTGGGCGCCGCACTGGGCGCCGCTGTCACGCTCGGCGTTGTTGCCTCGCACGGGGCGCAGGCCGAAGGGGCCAAGCGTCCGCCCATCGAATATTTCCCGGTGGAGGGCACCAACGCGCCGCCCTACACGCCGGCCATTCGTGTGGGTGACGTGGTCTACGCCACCATCCAGATCGCCACCGCGCCGGGTGGCATGCCGACGACCACCGAAGCGCAGGCAAAGGCGACTATGGACAACCTCGCCGCGGTGCTGAAGCGCGCCGGGACATCCATTGACAACGTCTTCAAGTGCACCGTGATCGTCGCCGATCTTGCGAAGTGGGATGATTTCAATAAGGTCTACAGGACCTACTTCAAGCCCGGAAAGCTTCCGGTTCGCAGCGCCTTTGGCACGACGGGTCTGCACTTGAACTCGCCAATGGGCGTCGAGTGCGAGGCCTACAGCCCGGCCACCTGAGGCTGTCACGCTGTAGAGTTTGTAAAGGCACTGCGGTCACCGCGACATTAGCGGCGACAACATATCCGTCATTCCCTTAGAATGCGCTGCCGGCCTGCCAGGCCGGGACTTTTTTCTCCACTGCGAGCGTAACCCGCATGTCTCAATATGACTCCCTGCACGGCCTTTCGGTCGATAAAGAGCTTCGCCGCTTCATCGATGACGAGGTCATCCCTAACAGCGGCTTGACCGCCGATGATTTCTGGAAGGGCTTTGCGAAGCTTGCGACTGACCTCGCACCGCGCAATCGCGAACTCTTGGCCGAGCGTGATCGTTTGCAGGGACTCATCGACCAATGGCATCTGCAGCGCCGCGGCAAGGATATCGACGCGGGCGCCTACGAGGCCTTCCTGCGCGAGATCGGCTACCTGATCCCAGAAGGGCCCGACTTCAAGATTTCCAACGCTAATGTCGATCCCGAGATCTCCGATGTAGCCGGGCCGCAATTGGTTGTGCCGGTGATGAACACGCGTTTTGCGCTCAATGCCGCCAATGCCCGATGGGGCAGTTTGTACGACGCCATGTACGGCACCGACGTTCTCGGGCCTCCGCCGACGACGAAGGGCTACGACGCGGCGCGGGGCGCTAAAGTGGTCATGCGCGGACGTGAGGTGCTCGACAAGATCTTGCCGCTGGCCGGCGCGTCCCATGCCGACGTGGTGAGCTACAGCGTCACCGGCAGCGCGCTGACGGCAACGCTTGCCAACGAAACCACGGTCGGCTTGGTTGACGCGAATGCCTTCCGCGGCTACAGCGGCACGGCGGCTGCGCCCAGCGCCATCCTGCTGCGCCAGAACGGTCTGCATCTGGAGCTTGTGATCGACCGCTCGCATGTCATCGGTAAGGCAGACGCAGCAGGCGTGGCCGACATCGTCGTCGAAGCGGCACTCACCACTATCATGGATTGCGAGGACAGCGTCGCCGCTGTGGATGCCGCGGACAAGGTTGTAGTCTACCGCAACTGGCTGGGTCTGATGCAGGGCACGCTGACGGCGGCCTTCGACAAGGGCGGCAAACGGGTGGACCGCGCGCTCGTCACCGACCGCAGCTATACGGGCGCGGACGGCAAGCCTTTGGTTCTTCCGGGCCGCAGCTTGATGTTGATCCGCAACGTCGGCCACCTGATGACCACCGACGCCGTGCTCGTCGACGGCAAGCAACTGGGCGAGGGAATTCTGGACGGCGTGGTGACTTCGCTCATCGCGCTGCACGACATCAAGGCCACGGGCCGTTTCAAGAACAGCCGCGCCGGTTCGGTCTATATCGTCAAGCCCAAGATGCATGGGCCGGCCGAGGCCGCCTTCACCGCGACCATCTGCGAACGCGTCGAAGACCTGTTGAAGATGCCGCGCTTGACCATCAAAGTCGGCATCATGGACGAGGAGCGGCGCACCACCGTCAACCTCAAGGAATGCATCCGCGCGCTGCAGCAGCGTGTATTCTTTATCAACACCGGCTTCCTGGATCGCACGGGCGACGAGATCCACACCTCGATGCAGGCCGGCGCCATGATCCGCAAGGCGGAGATGAAGTCAACGACGTGGCTGGCGGCTTACGAAAACGCCAACGTCGATATTGGCCTCGCCTGCGGCTTCCAGCGCCACGCTCAGATCGGCAAAGGCATGTGGGCGATGCCCGACCGCATGGCCGAGATGCTCCAGACCAAATTCGCGCATCCCAGAGCGGGCGCGAACACCGCATGGGTGCCGTCGCCGACGGCGGCGATACTGCATGCGTTGCACTACCACGACGTCGATGTGCGCGCCCGCCAGGTTGAGCTGGCCTCACGCCCGCGCGCCAAGCTCAGCGACATTCTCACCATCCCGCTGGCCGGGCCGGTGAACTGGTCGCCCGAAGACGTGCGCGCAGAGATTGAGAACAACGTGCAGGGGCTGTTGGGTTACGTCGTGCACTGGATCAACCAGGGCATCGGCTGCTCAAAGGTGCCCGATATCCACAACGTCGGCCTGATGGAAGACCGCGCCACGGTACGCATCTCTAGCCAGCACGTGGCCAATTGGCTGCTGCACGGCATCTGCACGCCGGAGGATGTGAAGGCGGCGATGAAGCGCATGGCGGCTGTGGTCGATGGCCAGAACGCTGGTGTTCCCAACTATCAGCCCATGGCGCCGGACGTGGACAAAAGCATTGCCTTCCAGGCGGCGCTGGACCTCGTGTTCCAAGGTGTGCAGCAGCCCAACGGATATACCGAGCCGGTGCTGCACGCCTATCGACGCAAGTTCAAAGCGGCGAACTCATAAGCCGAGTTTTGCGGCGAGCCCAATGCGCTGCAGCTTGCCTGTGGCGCCTTTGGGAATCTCGGCCATGAACAGGATTTTCTTCGGCACCTTGAAGTCAGCGAGATGTTTGGAAGCGAAGTCGCGCAGGTCACGCTCCGCCGCCTCTTGCCCCTCGCGCAGCACGACAACCGCGCCGACTTCCTCGCCCAGCTTGTCGTGGGGGATGCCGAACGTCACCACTTGCTGCACGGCGGGGTGATTCATCAGCACTTCGTCGACTTCGCGCGGTGAAATCTTCTCGCCGCCGCGATTGATGATTTCCTTCAGGCGGCCAGTGATCGAGATGAAGCCGTCGGCATCCAACACGCCCTGGTCGCCGGTGCGGAACCAGCCGTTGGTAAAGGCTTCGGCGTTGGCCTTGGGGTTGTTCTCGTAGCCGGGCGTCACGTTGTCGCCCTTGATGACTATCTCGCCAATGGCGCCTTTCGGCAGCAGGTTGCCGTCCGAATCCATGATGCCCATCTCCGGGCCGGCGGCCACACCGACAGTGCCGGGCTTGCGGTCGCCGGGTAGCAGGAGGTTGGAGGCCATCTGGTGGGCGGCTTCGGTCATGCCGTAGCTTTCGATGACGCGGGTATTGAACACCTGCTCAAGCTCGGCCAGCACTTGCGGCGGCAATGACGACGACGATGAACGGATAAAGCGCAGCGGATTGGCGGCGATGACGTCGGCACTCTTGCTCGCGCGCGTCAAAATGGCCTGATGCATGGTAGGCACGGCGGTGTACCAGGTGGGCTTGGCTTCGCGCATCCAGCCGAAGAATTTGAGCGCGTTGAAGCCGCCCGGCACAAACACGCCGCCGCCGGCGGCCAAGGGCGCCAGCACGCCAGCGATCAGACCGTGAATGTGGAACAGGGGCGTGATGACCAGGCCGCGGTCGGCGGCGGTGAAGCCGGTGACCATGCCGATGTTGCGCGCACTGGCGCACAGGTTGGTCTGGGTCAGCGGCACGATCTTGGGCCGCGAGGTGGTGCCGGAGGTGTGCAGCACCAGGGCGATGTCGTCCGGCTGCGCCGCTCCTCCGTTGGCAGCGGGCGCACCGTTGATCGCTGAAACATCGAGCGTGAAACGGCCCGCACCAAACGCCGGCGTGGGCGTCAGGCGCACCAGCGGCACGCAGGCTTTCTTGGCGGCTTCCACGGCCGGGCCTTCGGCGCCGGACTCGATAACCATGGCCTTGGCCCTGAGGTCGCTGAGATAGAACTCGAACTCGTCCACGCGGTAAGCGGAATTGAGTGGCGCCGACGCCGTCCCAGATGCAATCGCCATGAAGGCGACGGCCATTTCCGGGCAATTGGGTAGCACGATGGCGACGCGGTCGTTGCGTCCGATGCCCACACTGTTGAGAGCGGCTATGGTGTCATCGACCTGCGCCCGCAGGCCGGCGAAGGTCAGCGGTACGGCGTCGGGCGCGGTGACGGCGGTGGCGTTGTCCGCGCCGGTATTCAAAAGTATGCGAAGGGTCGTTTTGCTCATCGGAAGGGTTCTTTAAGGGCGCGGCTGGACGGCAAGACGTCCGTTGGCATCGGCGAGGGTCTTGGCAAGAAGGCTGGTACAGGCATAGACGGCCTCAAGCGCCGGCGTCGGTGTTTCGGTAAGGCGCGCCATTTCAACGACGCCGCCGACGATGGCCGAGAGTTCCAGTTCGCGGCCGGCTTCGACGTCCTGCAGCATGCTGGTCTTGTGGGCGCCGATTTCCGCCGCACCGGCGATTCGCTTGTCGATGGAGATGCGAATGCGCACGCCGAGCTTTTCCGCAACGGCGCGAGTTTCGGTCATGATCGTTTCCGCCAGGGCGCGGGTCTGCGGGAAGCGGGCGATGTCCTCGAGTGTCGCATGGGTGAGGGCGCTGACAGGATTGAACACCACGTTGCCCCAGAGCTTGAGGAAAATCTCACCGCGAATGTCGGTGGACACCGGCGATTTAAATCCCGCCTTGGTCAAGACCTCGGACAGGATGCGCACGCGGTCGGTTTTGGCGCCGTCAAGTTCGCCAAGCGTAAAGCGGTTGCCTTCGATCACGCGCACGACGCCCGGCGAGACGATCTCCGAGGCCGGGTAGACCACCGCGCCGATGATGCGTTCGAATGGAATATTGGCGGCGATGCTGCCGTCGGGATCAGCGGTCGTGATTTGGCGACCTTCGTAGGCCCCGCCGAGTTTGTGGCAGAACCACCAGGGTATGCCGTTCTGCAATGTCACGACGATTGTCTCGGGCCCGAACAGGGCTGGCAGTTCCTTTGCCACGGCAGCCACTTGATGCGCTTTCAGGGCCAGCAGAATGACATCATAAGTGCCCGGCTCATCAATCGCCGCGGCTTTTGCCGTGCTGGCGACCTGCGTGCCGCCGTCTTCATTGACCAGCGTGAAGCCTTTGGCCCTGATGGCCGCCAGCGTCGCGCCGCGGGCGATGAAGGTCACGTCCTCTCCGGCCAGTGCCAGTTTTGCGCCTAAGTATCCACCGATGGAACCCGCGCCGACGACTGCGAATTTCATGGCGCGGCCGCGCCGTAGACGTTGCGCAACACGCCAATGCCGTCGATGGCGATCTCAACCGTGGTGCCGCCCTTCATAGGCAGCGTACCCAACGAGGTGCCGCAGGCTATGACGTCGCCCGGAAGCAAGGTGAGATCCTGCGAGATCATGCTGACCAGGCGTGCCGGCGAAAAGATCATGTCTGAGACGGGGTAATTTTGGCGTTCGCGGCCATTGAGCAGTGTTTTGATCACCAGTTGCGCCGGATCGATGCCGCTGGCGATCACTGGGCCGAATACGCCGAAGCCGTCGAAATTCTTCGCGCGTGTCCATTGCGCGAAGCTGGCGTCTTTATGCAAGAGCTCCAGCGCCGTGACGTCATTGACGCAGGTGTAGCCGAATATCTGCGCCGGCGCATTTTCCACCGACACGCCGCGCGTGGGTTTCCCGATGACAATGCCAAGCTCGCCTTCATAGATCACGCGGCCTTCGTAGCTCGTCGGCGCGGGGATGACCGCCCCGTGCGCCGAAAAACTGTTAGCGGTCTTGACGAAATACAGGGGCTCGGGCGGCGTCTGCCAGCCGTTCTTCGCCGCGGCGGCCTGGAAGTTGTTCCACAGCGCCAGCATCTTGGAGGGCACGCAAGGTGTCAGCCACTGGGCGCCCGCGAGGTCGAGCGTTTCGCCGGTGGCTGCCGCGCCCGCGAACATATCGCCGCTATGAACAGTCAGTTTGTCGCCCTCAACCACGCCGAAAACCGCGCGGCCGTCTTTCTCGATGCGTGCCCAAAGCTGCGTCATTCTATTTATTGGCTTTACCTATGTAATCGGAGGGCGAATGTAGACCGCTGAATACATCTGAATCAACGCGAGCAGCATAGGTTTGCCCTATAACCCACCTTACATTTGGCTCTTTCCGCTCAGGTGCCGGGCTTACTACGCTTGCGCAATAAGAGACTGGGATGGTGGTGACTTTTGGGAGCAATCGCATGGGATCTACGCACATTCCGCGCCGGAAGGTTCTTGCCGCCGGCGCTGCTTTGGCCGCCGCGCCGTTCGGTGCAAGTGCCCAAGCCATGCCGCTGATCGCCTATCTGGAACCCATCTCAGGCACGTCGCCGACCAACAAGATCAATCTGGCGGCTTTCCGTCAGGGCCTGGCCGAGCACGGCTTCGTGGAAGGCAAGAATTTCACCTTCGCCTCCTGGTACGCCGAAGGCGACATCGACAGGCTGCCGGAATTGGCCAAGGAGGTCGTTGCGCGCAATCCGGCGGTGATCCTGGCCAGCACACCCAATGCCGCGCGGCCGCTGAAGGCGTTAACCAAAACGATCCCCGTCGTTTTTGCACAGGCCGCTGATGCCGTCGACAACGGCGAGGTCACCAATCCGAAACGCCCGGAGGCCAATCTCACCGGCATCGCCAATTTCAACGAACTGAATCCGAAGCGGCTGTCGTGGCTGGTCGAGGCCGCGCCGAAAGCGCAGGTCCTGGGCTACATCGCCGACGCCAATCTCGGCTCCTTCGATCGCAACTACCGCCAGGCCGCCCAGGCCGCCGATGAGATGAAGCGCAAGCTGATCGTCGGCAAGGCCGCGACTGACGCCGAGATTGAGGCTGCCTTGAAGATGATGGGTGCTGCTGGCGTGCAGGCGCTGCTGGTCGGACCCATCCGCGGCGCCTATCCCCGTCCCGGCGCCATCGTCAAACTGACGTCGCAATTGCCGGTGCCGGTGATGTACTACGACCGGGCTTTTGTGGATGTCGGCGGATTGATGAGCTTCGGCGCGGCGTTCAAGGAAATCTACCGCCTTGCGGGGACTTACGTTGGCCGCATCCTCAAGGGTGAGAAGGTCGCCGACCTACCGGTGCTGCAGCCGGGCAGCTACGAGCTGGTCGTCAATGCAGCCGCAGCCAAGGCCCAAGGCCTCGTGTTCTCCCAAAAAGTGCTGGGCGCGGCGTCTGAGGTTATCGGTTAATCCGAAATCACGTGTAAGGCCCGCTGCAACACTCTATTTTTGCCGCTAAAGCGCGGCAAAGGGGGTGCAACATGGCGGCGTTCAAAAAGATCGGCATTCTGACCAGCGGCGGCGACTGCGCCGGCTTGAACGCGGTCATCCGCGCAGCCACCGAGGCCGCGACCGGGCGGGGCTGGACGGTCTTGGGTCTGCGTAATGGTCACTTGGGCCTGCTGGCCACACCCCCCGATGTCGTCGACCTGACCACCGATGTCGTGCGCGCCGATTTACTGCGCGCGGGCGGCACCATGCTCGGCACCACTACGACCGGTGATCCTTTTGCCTTTCCCGACGCTGACGGCCGTAGGCGCGACCGCTCCGGCGAGGTCATCGCCGCCATTAAGAGCCTGGGCCTTGAAGCCCTAATCGTGATCGGCGGCGACGGCAGCATGCGTGTCTTCGACCGGCTGTTGACGCCCGCAGGTATTCCCTGGGTCGGCGTGCCCAAAACCATCGACAACGATGTGCCGGGCACCGACTACGCCGTTGGTTTTTTCACGGCCGTCGAGGTGGTCGGCGAAGCGTTGGACAGACTGTCGTCAACTGCTGCTAGCCATCGCCGTATCATGGTGCTCGAAGTGATGGGCCGCGACTCAGGCTTCATCGCGCTATTCGGCGGCGTCGCCGGTGGGGCCGACGTCATCCTGATGCCCGAATTCGACTACGATCTTGATGCCGTGGCCACCCATGTGCGCCGCATCACCCACAATCGGCCGGGGCCCGTGCTGGTGGTGGCCGCCGAGGGCATCAAGCGCCCAGTGGGCGATGGCAAGGAGGGTAGCAGTATCGGCGCTGCGATTGCCGTGGGATTGCAGACGCGTACTGGTTTCGATGCGCGCTGTACTGTTTTGGGGCATCTCCAGCGCGGCGGCTCGCCGGCGGTTTTCGACCGCCTGCTGGCCTCGACCTTCGGGGTGCACGCCGTCGAATTGCTGGCCGCCGGCGCCAGCCGCTGCATGACCGCCTGGCATGGCGGCACCGCCGTGGACGTGCCGATGGAGGGAGTGGTCACCGGCCCGCGCTTTGTGAACGCGGGCAACGATCTCGTGCGGGCGGCCAAGAGCATAGGAACTTATGTCGGCGAAAGCGTTTAAGAGAGACAATGACCGACATCCCAAAAGAGTACGCCGCGACACCCAGCAACCCGGCAGCGGACCCGCTGGAGCCGGAAAGTTTTCTGCGCCGCCTGGGGCCAGGCCTTGTCACCGGCGCGGCCGACGACGATCCCGGCGGAATCGCCACCTACAGCCAGGTGGGCGCCCAGTTCGGATTCGGCATGACCTGGACCATGGTGTTCAGCTATCCGTTCAATGCGATCATCCAGGAGATCGCCGCGCGCATCGGCTGCGTCACCGGCGCCGGCACCGCGCAAAACCTCAGGCGGCACTATTCGCCGTGGCTGCTGCGCTGGGTGGTGCTGATGCTAATCGTGGCCAACGTTATTAACCTGGGTGCCGACCTAGGAGCGATGGGCGCAGCCCTTGTCCTGCTGATCGGCGGACCCGAACCTCTGTACGCGCTGATGTTCGGCGTCATCTGCATCGTACTTGAAGTGTTCATGAGCTACGAAAAGTATGCCGCGGTGCTGAAGTGGATGACGCTGTCGCTGTTTGCCTATGTCGCCGTCGTCTTTGCGGTGCACCTGCCCTGGGGGACCGCGCTGGCGGCGACGCTACTGCCGACCTTCGTATTTGATTCCGCGCACGCAACGGCGCTGGTCGCGATCCTGGGCACGACGATCAGCCCCTATCTGTTTTTCTGGCAGGCGGGACAGGAAGTCGAAGAGCAGCACCGGCGCCACACCAAAGCACTGTGCATCAGCCCACGCGAAGCGGGTGCGGCGTTCTCGCGCATCCGCCTCGACACACTGGTGGGCATGGGGATTTCGAATCTGGTGGCGATTTTCATCATCTATGCCACCGCCGCCACCCTCAATGCCAAAGGCATCACCGAGATTGAAACCTCGGCGCAGGCCGCCGAAGCCCTGCGGCCCATCGCGGGCGAGCTGTCGTTTTTGCTGTTCGCGGCCGGGATCATCGGCACCGGCATGCTCGCCGTGCCCGTGCCCGTGCTCGCCGGCTCAGCCGCCTATGCCGTGGGCGAACTTTTCGGCTGGCCCCAGGGGCTCAACCGGCTGCCCCGCGAAGCCAAGGCTTTTTATGGCACCATCGCCGCCGCGACGCTGGCGGGCGTGGCGCTTAACTTTATAGACCTTGACCCCATCAAGGCCTTGTATTGGAGCGCTGTGGTCAATGGTGTGCTGGCGGCGCCGCTCATGGCTATTATGATGCTGATCGCGCGCAATCCGCGGGTCATGGGGCGTCTGACCCTCTCGCGGTCGATGATGATCGGCGGTTGGCTGGCAACCCTGATCATGGCGGCGGCTTCGATCACCTTTTTTCTTTCGCTTTAGGCCCAGCCGCGTCGACGGCCGCGGAACATCGCCGATAGCCCAGACGTTTGTTTGTCAAGGCTGCACTGCAGCTATGTCAAAAACGTTTGTAAGAGGCTTTCCATCATGCGCCGCGCCCGCTTCATTATCTTGGGCATGCTTGCCCTTCCCGTGTTAACGACGCAAATCGCCCAGGCCGCCGACGGCAAGTTGTCGAGCGCCGTCAGCATGCAAGCCGGTCCGGGCGCCGAGTTCCCGGAAGTTCGCCGGCTGGCGAAAGACCTGACCGTTGATATTCACGGCTGCCTAAAAAGCTGGGATTGGTGCGATGTATCCTGGCGCGGCAATCGCGGCTGGATTCCGGCGGCCGCCATCGATTACCGCCATGACAACCAGCGCGTGCCGATCAAGGACGTCGGTCCGCAGACGGGTGTGCCGGAAGTCACCTTCCAACTGCATTCGTATTGGGAGTCCAACTACAACGGTGCTCTCTGGTATGGCCAGCGCGATGCCTACATTAAGCAGAATGCCAGTTACGATATCGCAAAATAGAGCGCTGAAACTTCCGCTGCCGTACGGCGTTTTATATCCAGATATCTCGCCAAATATTTGGACTGAAACAGAATCAGGAGGCTTCAATGCGCGTTGGTAGATATATGGACGTGGCCCGCGAACACGGCAGCACGATGCCTGCGACGGATGCGACCAACCAGGTGAAAGACCCTGAGGACCTGTCGACCGATGAAATCCGCCAGGGTGCGACCGGCAACGGCGTACGCTACGTGCTGGCGATTTCCCTCGGTGCCGCGTTGATCGGATTGGGCCTGGTCTGGGTGTTTGTGGTCTGACGCCCGGGAACTTGAGCGCGGTGCTTGCGTTTTGCTGAGGTTGGTTTGTTGATTGAAAGGAATTGGCTATGAATTGGGATCAAGTTGCAGGAAACTGGAAACAGATGAAGGGCAAAGTTCAAGAGAAATGGGGCGATCTGACGGACGACGATTTTGATCGCATCGCCGGCGTGCGCGACCAACTCATCGGGCGCGTGCAGGAACGCTATGGCGTTCAAAAGGACATTGCTGAAAAGCAGGTCAAAGAATGGGAAAAGACCATCAATTAGACTTGACTAATTAGACGTTTGGAACGGGAGCAGTTGGCAACAGCTGCTCCCGTTTCTGCGTCGGCATCCCAAAGCTGTGGAACCAAATCCGAGCTTTGGTGTTGTCTTGCAGAGCGCCAACTACTCTGCATTCATCATTGAGGGAGTTACACCATGGCCACGCAGAAGAACGAAGGCGAGGGCAGCCGCACCGCCGCCAAACAGTACAATGACGCGACCACGCGCTTTGCCAAATCTGGCAAGGTGGCGCCGGCCGCCGCTGCAGCGAAAAAAAGCCTGTCATCGAAGAGCGAAGCCGCCGACTTGGCGCGCGCCGAAGCTGCTGGCCGGCGTCCGGCCAAGAGCACCGGCAAGCCGGCCAAGCGCTAAAAGCATCGCGTAGATACGGAAAAGAGCCAAAGCGGACACCCGCTTTGGCTCTTTGTCGTTGAGGCGGGATTACTTTTGGTAGGTGAACTTCGGCATATTCATCAATGCTTCTTTGGTCGCGCCCGGCAGCATTGTTTTGTCCGGTGCGAGCTGGAAGCCGTCGAACGGTACGGCGACAAGCTTATCGCCAACGCCGAGAAAGCCGCCGACAGATACGATGGCATAGACGACCTTGTCGCTACGGGTCACGATCAGGTCGTCGACCGAGCCGATCTTCTCGTTGGCTTCATTGACCACTGTGGCGCCGACCAGCTTACTGCCGCGATAGCCGGTGGAGACGTTGGTGACGTCCACTTTGTATTTGGCGATTGTCTGCCGCGCGCCCTGGGCGCTGGCGCCGGCCGGAATAAGCGGAATGGCTGCGATCAGGCCGAACGCTAAAAGGAGTTCCTTCGTCATAACATCACCTGCATTGGGTAAGTTGTTTGATCGAAGGATAGAACGCTGTCTTAACCTAAGTGTTGCGATGCGGGAAGTGCGGGGACTACTTCTTGCCCTTTTTGTCGGCGTCGCCGTCCGCCACGCCGGTCTTCTGGTCAAGTTTTTCGAGCAGCTTGACCAGATCCGGCGGCAACGGTTCCGCCGCCACGGCATCGAACATATTGTGCAGCTTCTTTTCCAGCCATGTATCGAACGCTGGATTGTTGTTCTTGGCCGTTTCCAGGCGCGCAGGTTTAGACGCGGAGGCGCGCGTCTCGGCCTTAGGTGAGGATGGTTTATCAGTCATATTAGAATGAAGCCGATCGACACTCGCGCTTTTATGCGCGTCTACGCCAGACAATTCATCGTCAGTTGCCGCCAGCGCGGCATTTACGACACCGATGTGCATGTTAGTCCGCCTCTGCGGGGTAGCCAACTACTCTAGCTGGCTAAGTCCACGATACGTGATCGGCTGTTTCGATTGATTTGCTCGAGCGGGGGGTATCGTCGATCTCCTTGTGGCTCTCCTTGGGCGCCTCTTCACCCAGTACCAGGGCCGACATCCGCGCGCGGGCTCGCCACAGGCGGCTTTTGATCGTGCCGATCGAGCAGCCCAGGGATTCCGCCGCTTCCTCATAGCTGAGGCCGCTGGCGCAGATGAGGATCAGCACTTCGCGCTGCTCGGGCTGGAGCTTGCCCATGGCATGGACGACTTCGCGCGACAGGATGTCGTTTTCCTGGGCGCCATTGCGCGACAGGAACTCCTCGGGAACTTCGTCAAGCCGCGCTGGCTTACGCTTATTACGGCGCAGCGAGCTGATGTATTCGTTACGCAAGATCTTATAAATCCAAGCCGTGAAATTGGTGCCAAGGGCAAACTGTGCCTGGGCACGCCAGGCTTTAAGGGCGGTTTCCTGCAAAAGATCCTCAGCGGCCGCGCGATCGCGCGTGAGCATCACGGCATATGCCTGCAAACGCGGCATGTGGGTAAGGAGCATCTCTTGAAATTGATCGGCCATGAAAACCTCCTGACATTAAAATCCGGCGAATTGTGAACGCAGCACTCCGTCCGGAGTTCCCCGTAAATTGTCGAAGGGGAGCAAAAAGTCACAACTCTCACGAAAAATATACTTAAGATTGTTAATTTCTATAACTATTCAACTGCAGATATAAATTTCCGTGTCTGGGCAGGAACATTGGCTTCCAGCTGGTCGTTTAACTGACAGCCTTCTTAACCACGCACGGGTGCCACATGACGCATCTTCTTGATGTCAAAGCCGCAAAAACCAATCCCAGCAAATACTTCCACTCGCCCAAGGAGGTATTGATCCACCCCGAGCTAAGCCGGAGCAACAAAATCGACATTCTGCGCCAATGGGAGGTCGATGCCCGGCTGATGTCCGTGGCCGAAGAAGAGAATAT
>CANJPG010000033.1 GCA_947476065.1 Fidelibacterota bacterium | reverse complement strand
GGCGACACCGGCCGCAAACAGCTCGACCTTGAAGCCGGGCGGCACTTTGAGTTTGGCGACGGGCAGCTTGTCGGCAGCGGTGGGGATCGGCGAGCCGGCGATGGGCGCGAGTTTCATAGCCGCAGGCGACTGCGGCTGGCCGGCCAGCGGATTGCTCACCGACGGCGCGTTCTGTGCGGAACTCGTGGCCGCAAAAAGGAGCGCCGCCGCGGATAGAAGTACAGACGTTTTACCAAAGCCCATGGTTTTTCCCTCTAATTGGAGGGCGAGTGTACGCTGAGCGCGTCCGCGAAATAAAGTGGGGCGGGCTGCTGGCCCGCCCCTATAACTGAAATTCCTGCGCCTAGTGCGCGACTTGTATCAGCTTCTTGGCCGGGGCTTCGGAGGTTTCCTGGGGCGGGTGCTGGACAAAGACTTGCGTGAACTTCACATCCAGCGCGCCGGAAATGGCGGTGTTTTTGCCGGTTTTATCGGGGAACGCATCGGCCAGGCGGTACAGCGCGCGATAGAGCGACGGCGCCGATTCCTGGCCGTAGCTTTGGTGATGGGTCGCCCATCCCTGATTGAGCTGGCGATACCAGCCTTCGATATCGAAGTAACCGGCAATGACGCCTTCGGCCTTTTCGGGCGTGAGCTTCAATTTGAACATGGCGCTACGGTACGGCAGCACCGACGGATCTTCGAAGGCGGCCATTTCCGGCAGCACCAGTTCGCCCTGCTCGGTGATCAGCTCGCCGTTCACGATCTTGCCGTGGAACTTGTAGATGAACTCCTTACCCCAGCGCGTATCGACGCGCTGCGAGCCGCCCGGCAGAAACTCGGCGCCGGTCGCGCCGGCCATCAGCTTGTCGAGGCCGCGGTAGGTGGTGACGGTGACGTCGTCGTCGTTGACGAGGCTGTCGACATCGGTGAGTTCGATGATGGTGCGGTTGAAGTTGTGCTGCTGGCGCCATTTGGTGGTGATGATCCAGAGCTCGCCGCCGTCGCGGTAATTGTAGATGCAGCCGATGGCGCGGTAGAGCTGGTTGTCGATGCCGGGCTCGCCGGTCGGGCTGGTGAAATCGTTGGGGCCGACTTTACCATCTAAATTAGCGCCGGGCGCGATCTTGCTCTGGGCCTCCTTGAACGGGAATGCTTCCGGCTTCAGCGTCGGGAACCAGACTTCGGCTTCGCGGGCCAGCTGGGTATCGACCACGGTGCGCTTGGTGCCGTCGTCGGGGAATAGCATCTTGAATTGCTCACGGGGGCCGTCATTGAAGCCGGTCGGGCATTCGGCCTTGGCGTCCTTGGTTTGATACAGCGCGTAGTACTCGCTGGAGAGCACGTAGGCGATGGTGCGGTTCTGCAGCGCGGCTGCGGGTCCTTCGATGGCGCTGGAGGAACCGGCGGCCAGAGTTGCGGCAAGTGCGACGGCGGGTGCGAGATATTTTTTCATCACCAAAATCCTTAACCGGCGTTATTGCGGAAGTCGTCGCGGAGCCAGAAAGCCTTGTAGCCGTTGCGCCAGGCGTTGAACTCGCCCCAGCCGTCGGCGCCGATGTCGCCGGGGAATTTATCCCGGGCAAAGGTGTAGACGGGGCGGTCGCGGAAGGCCCAGACATGGAGGGCGGTCGTTGAGTCGGGCGCGGCCTTCTTGCCAGTCAAGGGTTCGATGGCCACGACGCTCCAGGCCATGGAGCCGCTTTTGGCATTCTTGTCGGCGATGACGTAGGGGAAAGTTTCCAGACAGCGCTTGGGATCACCGCCGCCGCACATGGCGAAGCGGTAGGCCTGAGGCGTGTCGGGATGATCGCAGGACAGCTGGTCGATGGCGTCGTCGCCGCACATGTAGATGTATACCGTGTTGCCCTTCTTGTCGGCGAGCACTTCGCCGCCGCGGGAGGCCTGCACGATGAAGTCAGCCGGCGCTTTGGGCGCCATTGTCGTGAAGACGTTGTGCCAGCCGGGCTCGTCGCTGCCTTCGAAGCTGGCGGGCTTTTCCTCGTCGAGATGGGTGTAGAGGGGCTTCTTGCGGAAGGCCCACTGGTTGACGCCGGGCGAGCGTTCGAAGATCGAAAGCTCGCCTTGGGCTTTCGCGTAGGCGGGCGCTAGCACCGGCTTCCATTGGCGCAGGCAGGCGGCATCGCAATTGGATTTGTTGGGGCCGTCCTTGTCGGAGGCATAGACCGAGAAGCCGCCGGTGGTGAGCAAACGTCCCGTCATTTGCCGCTCGACCCGGAACTGGGGCGGCAGGTTCGGCGGCGGGCTAACGGGTTTGCGATAGGCCGGCGCGTCACCGCGCGTGCGGCGATGGGTGCCGCCGTTGGTCTGGCCCGGCATGGTATCGAGGATGGAGGTATAGAGCGGATAGCCGTCGAAGGCCCACTGCTTGCTGCCGTCGTTGCGCGTCACCACGGTCCACTTGCCGACGGGCTTTGCGTCAGCAGACGCAAGGACGGGCGGCCAGACTTGCGTGCAGGTGGGGCGCGTTTCCACTTCCGGCAGGATCAGGCCGGGCGGATAGGGGCTCATAAGGCCGGAGGTCTCGGTCTGCTTGACGTTGTCGCAGCCGGGTTTGCCCTTCTGCTCGCCGGCATCACCGTTACGCAGACCCTTGCTGGGCCAATTGTACAGCGTGTGGCCGGCGGCATCGGCGAAGACCGGACCTTCCAGCTCACTGTGAATGACCTGAAAACCTGGCGGCAGGGGAACGTGTTCGTAATCCTCGACCATCGCGGCGGTTTTCTTGGAATCGGCAGCCATGGCAACGGGACCGAAGGCGATCAGCGCCGTTATCGCTAGAATATTCGCGCGCATGAGCCGCATGTCGGGTCGCCTTTGCTTAAACGAGGATCTCGCCGAACTCTTTCGACGTGTTGTTGCTCTTGGTGCCCCAGGACGGAATGTCCACCCCCATGACGCGCATGGCGGTGTAGCCGACGCGGGTGCCGGCGGTGGCGGCGCCATTGACATGCAGGCCCGTCTTGACGCGGCCGCCGGCGCAGCCAGCGGTGAAGGCCGGCATGCCGTCATAGGAATGCGTGCGCGCGTAGCCGTGATCGGTATTGGCGTAGATGAGCACGTTGTCGAGCAGCGAGCCGTCGCCTTCTGGGATCTTGGTGAAGGCTTCGACAAAGTAGGCCCAGGATTCCATCGCACGGCGCGTGAACCAGGAGCAATTAGGTTGATAACCCAGCTTCTCGTCGACGTGTTCTTCATGAGTGGTGGTGTGGTGGGGCTTTTCGTAGCCCTCTTTGGTCGTGTTCGACGAGGCGTTGGAATAGTTCATATTGAACACGCGGGTTTGGTCGCAGGCGACCGCCATTACCATGAGCTCGGTCATCATCTTGTGGCGCGCGGCGATCAGCATGGCTTCGCCGCCGCGGGGCGGTTCCTTACCAAGCGCGTTCGGCACAACGCAGGCCGCGATTGGCTCGGGGCGCACCAGCATCTGGTCGAATTGGCGCTCGAGGCCGCGCAGGCCGGTAAAGTACTGGTCGAGGCGGGCTTTGTCTTCGGCGCCCACTTTGGTTTCGAGGTCCTTGATTTCACCCATGACGCCCGACAGCACGCTCTTGCGCGCCATGACGCGCGGGCTCGGTGTGAAGGTCGGCGCGTTGGGGTCCTGAAAGTCGGCGCCGAAGAGACGCTGGTAGAAAGCGATAGGCGAGACTTCAGGCGTGCTGGGCGAGTTGGCGTTCTCGTAGCTGACGGTCGAGCGCAAGTCCCCGGTGGCCGTGGCGGTGAGACTCTTGAAGCGCGTGGTGCGGCCGATCTGGTTGGAGACTGTCACATCGAGGGTTTCGCCGGGCTTGTCGTTCGCACTCATGGGCGCGCTGCCGGACCGGCCGATGACCCAGCCGGTGTAGTGGCACATGGGCTCGGCGTTGTCGCGGAAGGCGGTGAGATTCGTGAACAGGTTGATGTGCTTCTGCACCGACTTCAGCGAGATGATTTCCTCGGGCAGTTCGTACCCCGCACCAAAGGTCTTGGGCACAAAGATGTCCTTGGTCATGCTGAGGCCCCAGAACCAGGTGCCGAAGCGCACGGGCATCTTGGCGCCGTCGGCCAGCGCGGTGCCGTTGGTGTTGAGGAAGCAGTTCAGTAGCGGCAGGCCGACCGAGACGGCGCCTCCGCCCAACATACCGCGCAGGACGCGGCGACGATTCATTTGGGTCATCTAAACAACCTCCATCATTAATTCGCCGCGGCCGTCTTCACGGGCGGCGGAGCAACTTCGGAAAAGGCCCGGCTGAGCGCGATGGTGCGCAGCAGATCGGGCAGTCTGTAGCCGTTCGCGGCAAAGCGCGCGTCGAGATAGGCGAGAATGTCTTTGTCCTTGGCCGTGGTCAGCGAGCCGGTGCCGTAGCTGAAAACGCGCTTCACCAGGCACGAGGGCAACTGCGGATGATCGTGCAGCACCGTACCCAGCTGGGCGACGGTGGAGAACTCCTTGCCATCCAGGACACCGGTGATGTCGATGGGTGCGCCGTTGTCCTGGTCGCGGTACTGCCCTGCCCCATCGAAGTTCTCGAGCGCGAGACCCATCGGATCGGTGATTTTGTGGCAGCCAGCGCAAACCGGTGTCGAGAGGTGCGCGCCGACGCGCTGGCGGGCGGTCTTCAAATTCGGCGGCGGGTTTTCGACGGCGGAGAAATCGACATTGGCCGGCGGACGCGGCACGGTTTGGCAAAGCAGTATTTCACGTAAAGCCTTGCCGCGCAGCGTGGCCGAGCTGCGGCCCGGATGCGAGTGGACAGAGAGGAAGCTGACTTGGGTCAGCAAACCAACGCGTGGGCTATCGGCGGGGAACTCATAGGGCGTCCAGCCCGGCGACGCCGGCAAGCGGTAGAGCGCCGCCAGCGACGGCGAGATGAAGGTTTCGCGCGTCGTGAACAGATCGCGGTAGTCTTTCTTCTTGGTGATCAGCTGGTCGATGACGGTGCGCAGAGTTTGTTCGCGCGCATCCGCCGCGGTGACGCCAGTGAACACCGGATAGATCGAATTGTCTTTGGCGAGGTTGTTGAAGTCGTCGAAGGCGAACATGTCATCGAAGAAGGCGCGCATGCCGGCTTCGAGGCGGGGGCTGGTCAACATACGCTCGACGACCTTGGCGCGGCCCTGGTCGGTGTTCAGCTCGCCGCTTTCGGCGGCCTTCAGCAGCGCGTCGTCGGGGGCGGCGTTCCACAGGAACAGGCTGAGGCGCGTTGCATAGGAATAGGCGTCCAGACGTTCGCGGCCCGGGTTCTTAGGATCGGGCTCGGAGGTCTCGGTGACCAGGAGGACTTTGGGGCTGAGCAGCATGCCTTCGAGGGCGACACCGAGACCAGCGTAGAAATCCTTGAGGCGGACGGCGGCCTCACCGGCTTCGTCGACGAACTCCTTGGAGCGTGCGGCGGTGAGCGGCTGGCGATAGAGCAAACGGCCAACGCCGGCAATGAAGGTGGCGGCACAGGCCGGATCGGCGGCTTTGGCATCGGCGGGCGTGCACGGCACCAAAGTGCCGCGATTACCGGCATTGGTGACTTGGGTAGCCACAGCCGAGGCGGTCTTTTGATACTGCTCCATCTGCGCATCGGTGACGCCGCCGAGCGAGGTACCGACGCTGAGCAGACCGCCGGTGCGGGTCATCGGTGCGAAACGCGTCTCGGGGCTGACGTCGGGGCCGAAAACATAGGCGAGCGTGTTGAGATACTGATCGGCGGTGAGTAGGCGCAGGCGCTTGGGCGTGCCGCCGTCGGGCTCTTTGATGGCCATCGCGCTTGACTTGGCGGCTTCGCTCGTCGGCCCGGAGCAGGCGGCCAAAGCGATGGCAGCCGTGAATCCGAGGGCGAGGCAAAGGCGCTTTCTATTCAATAAGGGCACGGGTCTTCCTCTTGCGCGCGGGTGCCGCGCTTATTGTATGTCAACAGATAGGTATCGCAATCGTTGGGGCAAACTGAACTGTGTTCCGCTTTAGAAAATCTAAGAAACATCGGGGTTACAATGCGGTACCCGGGCAAACCGCGCGCGATGCACGCCCCTGCCCGCAAGACTGCCAGTTTCTTTTTGTCTAGACATAATACGAGGATAATGCACGGTTCGGCCCCAGTAAACCGGAAAGCGAAACATGAAAGACACTTCCGGCGGCGGCCCTAAAGGCGGACACTTTCCGTATGACGACTTTTGCTGCATGGGACGAAAAGCAAGGCGCTGAAATCATTGAGGCCCATAAGGCCTTGCAGGGCGCCGCCTTGCCCATCTTGCACGCGCTGCAGGCGGCCTTTGGTTTTATCCCGGACCGCGCCATCGAGATGATCGCCCTGGCCTTGAACCTCTCCCGCGCCGAAGTGCATGGCGTGGTTACATTTTACCATGACTTCCGGCGCGAACTGCCGGGCCGGCATGTGCTGAAGCTGTGCCGCGCGGAAGCTTGCCAATCCATGGGCGCGGATCAGTTGGCCGACACAGCCCGCCAGGCTCTGGGAATCGACTGGGGCGGCACCACCGCCGACGGGCGCGTGACATTAGAGCCGGTATTCTGCCTGGGCCTGTGCGCCTGCGCGCCGGCGGCGGTGATCGACGGCAAGCTCGTGGGCCGGCTGACGCCGACATTACTGGCCAGCACTATTGCCGAGGCGCGGTCGTGAGCATGCGCGTTTTCATCCCGATGGATTCGGCGGCGGTTGCCGTGGGTGCCGATGAGGTTGCTGCGGCCGTGGCCAAGCAGGGCATCCCTGTCACCCGCACGGGGTCCTATGGTCTGTGCTGGCTGGAGCCGTTGATGGAGGTGGAGACCTCCGAAGGCCGTTTCGCTTACGGGCCGATGACGCCGGATGATGTCTCGGGCGTTTTGGAGGCCGGCACACGGCACAAATTGTGTATCGGCAAGATCGATGATCATCCATTCATGCGGAGCCAGAAACGTTTGGTCTTCGCGCGTTGCGGGCGCATCGATCCATTGTCACTGGCGGAATATCGCGCCTACGGCGGTTTGCGCGGGCTGAACGTCGCCGTGAAGATCGGCGCCGACGCGACGCTGGAGGCCGTGATCACATCAGGCCTGCGCGGGCGCGGCGGGGCGGGTTTTCCGACCGGCATCAAATGGCGCACGGTCAAAGAGGCCAAGGGCGACATTAAGTACATCGTCTGCAATGCCGACGAGGGCGATTCCGGTACTTTCGCGGACAGGATGATCATGGAGGGCGACCCCTTTGCCGTGATCGAAGGCATGATCATTGCCGGCATCGCGACGGGGGCCCAGCGCGGCTACATATATATAAGGTCGGAATATCCGGCGGCGGTGGCGGTGATGCAGCAGGCCATAGCCCGCGCCCGCGCCGAAAAGCTATTGGGGTCCAATCTCTTGGGTTCCGAATACGTCTTCGATATGGACGTGCGTGTTGGGGCTGGCGCCTATATCTGCGGCGAGGAGACCTCGCTGCTGGAAAGCCTGGAGGGGCGGCGCGGCCAAGTGCGGGCGAAGCCGCCCCTGCCCGCCCATCACGGCCTGTTCGGCAAACCTACAGCCGTCAACAACGTGATCTCGTTGGTGTCGGTGCCGTCCATCCTGGCCGATGGGCCCGAGACCTATAAGAGTCTGGGGGTGGGGCGCTCGCTGGGCACTATTCCAATTCAGCTGGCCGGCAACATCAAATACGCCGGGCTTTACGAAGTGCCCTTCGGCATGACCTTGGGTCAGCTGGTGATGGATGTGGGCGGCGGCACGGCGACGGGACGGCCAGTGCGCGCAGTGCAAGTCGGTGGACCGCTGGGCGCTTACTTCCCGCAAAGCCTGCTTGACACGCCCTTCGACTATGAAGCCTTCACAGCCAAGGGCGGACTGATCGGACATGCGGGCATTGTTGTCTTCGACGACACCGTCGACATGGCGCGCCAGGCGCGCTTCGCCATGGAGTTCTGCGCGATAGAGTCCTGCGGTAAATGCACCCCCTGTCGCATCGGCTCGGTGCGCGGTGTGGAGGTAATCGACAAGATCATGGGGGGCAACGCGGTTGACGATCACCTGAAGCTGCTGGACGACTTATGTAGTACAATGAAATCCGGATCGCTGTGCGCCCTGGGCGGCTTCGTGCCTTTCCCGGTGATGAGTGCGTTGCAGCATTTCCCGGAAGACTTCCGCAAGCGTCGCCTGGCAGCTTAAGGTGCGCCCATGACCCTGATTAAAGACACCGACTATGGCACGCCCGTTTCGCAATCGACGGCGACGGTGCGCCTGACCATCGACGGCGTTGCCGTCAGCGTGCCGGCGGGCACCTCAATCATGCGCGCGGCGGCGGAAACCGGAGTCAGCATTCCAAAACTGTGCGCGACTGACAGCCTCGAAGCGTTTGGATCGTGCCGCCTGTGCCTGGTGGAAATCGAAGGCCGCGCGGGAACGCCAGCCTCGTGCACGACGCCTGTGGCCGAGGGCATGGTGGTCTCGACCCAGACCGGCACGCTGAAGAAGCTGCGGCGCAATGTGATGGAGTTGTATATCTCCGATCACCCGCTCGATTGCCTAACATGTGCGGCGAATGGCGATTGTGAATTGCAAGACATGGCCGGCGCGGTGGGCTTGCGCGACGTGCGCTACGGCTTCGGCGGCGAGAACCATCTCGCCGACCAGAAGGACACTTCGAATCCCTATTTCGACTACGATCCCTCGAAGTGCATCGTCTGTTCGCGCTGCGTGCGCGCCTGTGAGGAAGTACAAGGCACCTTCGCGCTGACCATTGAGGGCCGCGGCTTCGCCTCGCGCGTGGCGGCAGGCATGGACGAGGACTTTCTCAATTCCGAATGCGTGTCCTGCGGCGCTTGCGTGCAGGCCTGCCCGACGGCGACACTGATAGAAAAGTCCGTGGTCGAGATCGGCCAGCCCGAACACTCGGTGATCACCACCTGTGCGTATTGTGGCGTGGGCTGCAGCTTCAAGGCCGAGATGCGCGGGACCGAAGTCGTGCGCATGGTGCCGCACAAGGACGGCAAGGCCAACCACGGGCATTCCTGCGTCAAGGGCCGCTTCGCCTGGGGCTATGCGACCCACCGCGACCGCATCACCAAACCGATGATCCGCGACAAGATCAGCGATCCGTGGCGCGAAGTAAGCTGGGATCAAGCTGTCGGGCGCGTGGCGTCGGAATTCAAGCGCATCCAGAGCGCGTACGGACGCGGCGCTATCGGCGGCATCACGTCGTCGCGCTGCACCAATGAAGAAACGTACCTCGTCCAAAAACTGGTGCGCGCGGTGTTCGGCAATAACAACGTCGATACCTGCGCCCGCGTCTGCCACTCGCCGACAGGCTACGGCCTCAAGGAAACCTACGGCACCTCCGCAGGAACGCAGGATTTTGACTCGGTGGACGAAGCCGATGTCATCGTCATCATCGGCGCCAATCCCACTGACGGGCATCCGGTATTTGCCTCGCGTATGAAAAAGCGCCTGCGCGAGGGAGCCAAGCTCATTGTCATTGACCCCCGCCGGACCGACATCGTGCGCTCGCCCCATATCGAGGCGAGCTACCACCTGCCCTTGCGGCCCGGCACCAACGTCGCCATGGCCAATGCGATCGCCCATACGATTGTCACCGAAGGCCTGGTGCACGAGGACTTCGTGCGCGAACGCTGCAACTGGAGCGAGTTCCAAAAGTGGGCCGCATTTGCCGCCGATCCTATCAACAGCCCTGAGGCGGTGGAAAAGATCACCGGCGTGCCCGCGGCCGATGTGCGCGCCGCAGCGCGGCTGTACGCGACCGGCGGCAACGGTGCGATCTATTACGGCTTGGGCGTGACCGAGCACAGCCAAGGAACGACGATGGTGATGTCTATCGCCAACCTGGCGATGGCAACGGGAAATATTGGGCGGCGCGGCGTGGGCGTGAATCCCTTGCGCGGCCAGAACAACGTGCAGGGCGCCTGTGACATGGGCTCCTTCCCCCACGAGCTGCCCGGATATCGCCATGTGAGCGAAGACGCCACGCGCAAGATCTTCGAAGATATGTGGGGCGTGGCGTTAGACGCCGAGCCGGGCCTACGCATTCCTAACATGTTCGACGCCGCCGTCGACGGCAGCTTCAAGGGCCTCTATGTGCAGGGCGAAGACATCGTGCACTCGGACCCCAACACCACACATGTCATCGCCGGCATGAGCGCCATGGAATGCGTGGTGGTGCAGGACCTGTTCCTCAATGAGACCGCCAAGTTCGCGCACGTATTCCTGCCAGGCTCTAGCTTTCTTGAAAAGGACGGCACCTTCACCAATGCCGAACGGCGCATCAGCCGCGTGCGCAAGGTGATGCCGCCGCTGGCGGGCTTGGCAGATTGGGAAGCCACGCTGGCCGTGGCCAAGGCCATGGGCTTTGAGATGCACTACACGCATCCGTCCGAGATCATGGACGAAGTGGCCCGTACCACGCCGACGTTCAAGGGCGTGTCCTACAAGAAGCTGGACGAAGTCGGCTCAGTGCAGTGGCCCTGCAACGACGCGGCCACCGAGGGTACGCCGATCATGCACATCGGCGGCTTCGTGCGCGGCGAAGGCCGCTTCATGATCACCGAATATGTGCCGACGGACGAGCGCACCAGTGTACGGTATCCGCTGCTGCTGACGACAGGCCGCATATTGAGTCAGTACAACGTCGGCGCCCAGACGCGCCGGACCGAGAATGTGGTGTGGCATAAGGAAGACCGGCTGGAGATTCATGCCTTTGACGCCGAGAACCGCGGCATCCGTGAGGGTGATTACGTGAAGGTGCAAAGCCGCGCCGGTGCCACGGCCTTGCACGCGCACATCACCGACCGCGTGGCGCCGGGCGTGGTCTACACGACCTTCCATCACCCCAGCACGCAGATCAATGTGGTGACCACGGAGTATTCAGATTGGGCGACCAATTGCCCCGAATACAAAGTCACCGCCGTGCAGGTAGCACCCAGCAACGGTCCCAGCGAATGGCAGGAGCACTATCGCGAGCTGAGCGAGGCCAATAGCGTTATCGCCGCGCCGACGGCCGCTGAGTAACGTGCCATGAGCGGCGATAGGCCCCTGCCCAAGCCGATGATCGAGACGAAGCGCTGGGCGCTGCGCCATGGACGCGGCAGCGAGGGCACGCGGGCGGTGCCGGAAGAAACCGCCATCGCATTTACCTACAACCGCGCGTCTTACGCCGTGATGATGGCCACCCCCGCCGACCTCGAAGACTTCGCGGTGGGATTCAGCCTCTCCGAAGGCATTATTTCCAGACGTGCCGACATCACGTCGCTTGACGTCGTTCCCAGCGACCTGGGAGTCGAACTGCGCATGGAACTCAACGATCACAATGCCGAACGCTTCAACGACCGTAGGCGCCTGCTGGCGGGCCCGGTGGGCTGCGGATTGTGCGGCATCGAAAGCCTGACCGAGGCCATGCGGCCCCTGCCCCACGTGCAGTCCGACCTCAGCATCACGCCGGCAGCCATCACTGCCGCCCTTGCCGCGTTGTCGTCTCAGCAGGTCTTGAACCAGGCCACGCGCGCGGTCCACGCCAGCGCCTTCTGGCGTGATGGGCTCGTCGCCGTGCGTGAGGACGTGGGGCGGCACAATTCGCTCGACAAGCTGGCCGGCGCTTTGGCGCAGAAGGGCATTGCAGCGAGCGACGGCGTGGTTTTCATCTCCAGCCGCGTGTCGGTGGAGATGGTGCAGAAGGCGGCAATGATGGGGGCGGCCATTATCGTCGCCATTTCCGCGCCCACGGCTTTGGCAATCCGCACGGCGGAACGCGCCGGTATTACGTTGGTCGCGGTGGCGCGCGATGACGGATTCGAGGTTTTCACCGGCAGGGAGCGCATTCGCGTGCCAGAACATGTCGCCTGAGAGGCTCGTTTACATGGCCAATCAGATCGGCGCCTTCTTCAACCATCAGGAAGAAGCCGAAGCCGTGGCCAGCATCGCCACGCATATCCAGAAGTTCTGGGACCCGCGTATGCGCAAAGGCATCTTAGAGCACGAAGCGGCAGGCGGCGCGGGGCTGACGCCGCGCGTGCTGGCGGCTGTGCGCAGCCTCAAGTGAAACCGGCGGGCGTGATATTGGCCGGTGGCCTTGCCCGACGCATGGGCGGCGGCGATAAGGTTCTACAAGAATTGGATGGCCGGCCGCTGCTATCTTATGTCGTGGATGCGCTCGCGCTCCAGACGAGTACCTTGGCCATCAGCGCCAACGGCGATCCGGCGCGGTTCGCGCCGTGGAGGCTGCCGGTGTTGGCGGATTCCATTCCAGACCATCCCGGGCCCTTGGCGGGCATACTCGCCGGCTTACGCTGGGCGGCTAGCACCAGCACAGCCCTGCTGGTGACGGTCGCGGGCGATACTCCATTTCTGCCGACGGACTTGGTTGAGCGTCTCGGCAATGTCTTCGCGGAAAGGCAGGCCGATGTGGTGATGGCCGAACGCGCGGGCATTCTTCAGCCGGTGATCGCCATCTGGTCGCTGGAGCTCGCGGATGATTTGGAAACGGTACTGAAGACGACGGACTTACGCAGCGTCGAGGCTTTCGCCCGGAAACAGCGCTGGGCTGTCGCCGCTTTCGACGACAGCCCGCACAATCCGTTCTTCAACATCAATACGCCCGAAGACCTAGCAGCCGCGCACCTTATGGCGCCATCTTGAAGCGCTGCACGCGCGCATCGCCCGAGATGTAGATATTGCCTTTGGAGTCCAGCACCGCTTCGTGGTTGCGGTCGAACTCTCCGGCGTAGGTGCCGTAGTTGCCGAAGGAACTGAGCACCACGCCGTCGCTGCGGCGGATCAGGTGGACCTGGAAGTTGCCGGGGTCGTTGACCGCCATGATGCTTTCGGTGGCGTCGGGCCAGAAGGAGATGGTGCCGACGGAGCCGGAGCCGCGGGTTTCCTTCCTGTAGATGAACTCCTTCACGAAGGTGCCGTCCTTCTTGAAGACCTGGATGCGGTCGTTGAGGCGGTCGCAAACATAAAGCAGGTCGTCCTTGGCCAGGCGCACGCAATGGACGATGCGGAACTGCTTGGCCGGCGGCTGGTCGGGATCGTAGCGGCCGATGTCTTCATCGGTCGGGGGTTTGCCGTAAGCACCCCACTGGCGCTTGAACTTGCCGGTGTCGGCGTCGAAGACGATAACGCGGTGATTACCGTAGCCGTCGGCAATGAACACCTCGTTGGTTTTCGGATCGACCACCATGTTGGCGGCACCCGAAAGGCGCGTGGTGTCGAGGCTGCCTTTGGTCGCGCCGCGGCTGCCGATCTGCAGCAAGAATTTGCCCTGGGGGCTGAACTTCAGGACCATGCCATCGGGCGGGCTGCCGTCCTGGCCGGCGCGGGTCTTGGAGCCGGCGATCCAGACGTTGCCTTTGTAGTCGACATAGATGCCGTGTTCATCGCCCGGCCACTCGTAGCCCTCGCCTTCGCCGCCGAAGCTGCTTACGACGTTGCCGTCGGCGTCGAACTCGACAACTTGCGGCGCGGGCACGCAGCAGATGCCGGTGGGCGGAGTGAGCGCGGCACCCTTGGCGTAGTTCGCCAGCGTGCGCGGGTTGCTGTAGATCCAGACGTGGTCCTTGGCATCGACATAGACACCGCCGATGAGGCCGAAAGCCCACTTGTTAGGCAGCGGCAGCTTGGGCCAGGTGGTGTCGATCTTGTAACGCGCTGCATCGGGATTGGCGGGCAACGTATCGGCGGCCTTCGCAGCAGCCGGCATAAGCAGCGCCGCGGCGATTGCCGCGACCAGGCGCAGGGAATGAAACAAGGCCGTCTCCTTAAGGGAAGCTATTTATTGTAAAGCGCCACGTCGTTGGATTCGATCTGCAGGTCGAAGCCGTCTGGGTCTTTGATGTGGAAGCTGAGGTCTGTGTCTGGACGCGGGTCGTGGCCGCGGCGGCGCAGCTCGGCCTCTACCGCGTTCTTGTCCCAATTCTCGATGGTATAGGCGATGTGATCGACATAGGGCTTGTTGTCGGGCTGGCGGGTCTTGCGTACGATCAACAGCGTCTCACCGAAGGACAGGATGCAGTCCTTGCCGGTGTCGTTGGTGACCTTCATGCCGAAGAGATCGGCGTAGAAGTCGCGGGTGCGGGCGTAATCCGCCACGCCATATGAGATGTGATTGACGGCAACCGCCTTGAAAGGACTTTTGGGTGCGGCAGCAACGGCAGGCGCCGCAACCGTCGCCGCGGCGGCGGTGACGGTGAGATTTCTGATCAAATCCCGCCGGGAGAGTTTGCCGCTTTCGTATTCCTTCAATAGCCCAGCAACGATGCCTTCCATGGCGGAGTCCCCCGATGTTGTGTGATGTGACGACTTAAGGCTGGATCACCGCCCAATAGAGTGCGGCGGGGCCGTCGAGCGGCGTGCCGAGATCGACTTGTTCCGGCGTCATGACCCCGGTTTTGTCGAGACGGCCGCTGAAGATGAAGTCGGTGTATTGGCTGTCGCCCTCGGTCTGGCCGGGACGCTTGTCGGCGTCGTAGGTCCAGAGGCCAAAGCCCTGATAGGTCATCTGCTTGAAGCCGTCCGGATGGACCAGCACGTTCCACTGACCTTGCGGCAGGTTTGCATCGGCCGGCACGGGATAAGGATGCCATTCCTTGCGGCATTCCTTGTCGCATTGGACGTTGTAGCCGAGTTCGCGGCCGATGGCGGGGCGGATGCCCTGGCTACGGCGCAGGCCATGGGTCTGGCCCACCGAGTGGGGCGTGCGCATATAAAGCGTCTGGCCGTCGGCGGTGGCGAGGATCTTGCCCTTGGTCTCGGCGTGGGTGAACGAGATGTTCGACGGCACGTAGTAGTTAAAGACGTTGGCGACCTTCCACTGGCGATCCACGCCGATGCCGTCGGCGAAGCCTTCGCCCGCATCAGCGTCGTAGGTGTAGAGGCCTTTGCCTTTATAGGTCCACTGGCGCAGGCCGTCGGCGCGCACCACCAGCTTGAAGTCTCCGACGGGCTGGGAGATCTGCGGGGCCGCGGCGGGAAGCCAATGGCTATTTGCGCGCGCGTCTTTCAGCGGATCGCCGTCGAAGTAATAGAGCGTGCGCTTGGCGTGATCGATGAGCGTGAGGCCCATGGCGTCGCGCACTTCGGCGATGGCGATACCCGTGGGCAGCTTGATGTCGCTGACCGGGAAGGCCATGGCGATCTTCCAGCCGTCGGGCAGCGGCGTTTCCTTGGTACGCTCCGGACGCTTACCGAGATAGTTTTGCTCGCGGCCCACCATGACGCCGGCGCCGTTCTTACGTGGCGGACCGTCGTTCATGGGGCTGTTGCCGTACCACGAGCCAATGTCGACGTCTTTCACCGACGTATAAAGGGGCTTGCCCTTGTAGGCCCACTGTTTGGTTTTGTCGTCGCGCAGGATCACGGACCAGGCGCCGATGGCCTTGGCTTTGTCAGGCGCCAATGCCGGAATCCAGTCCTTTGTGCAGTCGTCGTTGCAGACACTCTTGCCTACGGGATCTTTTTCCGAGGTGAACAGGGTCATACCCTTAGCATTGGCGAACATCAATTTATCGCGCACCGTGATGCCGCCGCCGAAGCCATAGCCCTGGTCGCGGCCCATGGGTTCGATGGTGATGCCGGGCGGTGTGGCCAGTTCGCCGACGTCGGCGCTTGACGCGGCGTTGGCAGTGGCGGCGACGCACGACCCGATCAGGACTGCAGCGGCGACCAGCGACCGGCTGCCGATGGTCCGCATATCAAGGGGAAAGCTCATGGCGGTGCGCCTAGGCCAGGATTTCGGAGAAGGTCTTGGTGGTAAGGTTCGACGAGGTGCCCCAGCTGTTGACCGGCAGGCCCATGGCCTGCTGCAGCGTCAGACCGACGCGCGCCGAAGGATCGCCGGCCGCGGAGATGTGGTAGCCGGTCTTTAAGCGCCCGCCGGCGTTGCCGACGGTGATCAGCGGCACGTTGTCGACCGAGTGTACACGCGCATCGCCATGGTCGGTGAACCACATCAGCGCCATGCGGTCGAACAGGGTCTTGTTGTCGCCTTCCTTGATCTTCTCGAGCTCGGTGAGGAAGCCGGCGAAATTCTTGTTGGCCCAGTCGATGAACCACACCACCTTGGGCTGGTAACCCAGCTTTTCGTCGGTCGGCTCTTCGTGGGTGAGCGAGTGCCAAGCCAGCGAGCCGCCCTTCTCGCGGATGGCGCTGTGCTGGCCCAGGTGCACGTTGATCACGCGGGTCTGGTCGCAGGCGAGCGCATGGCCCAGCAGCTGGCCGAAGAGCTTGGTGTTGGTCTCCACCAGATCGACCGTATTGCCGGTCGGCGTTTCGGTCACGACATCAGGTTTCGTGCAATGTTCGAGGGGCGCAGGCTTTTGCAGCTCGATGGCCAACTGTTGTTCGATCTGGCGGACCGAGGAGAAGTATTCGTCGAGGCGCGCGCGGTCGGCGGCGCCCAGTTTAGTCGCGAAGGCCTTGCGGTCTTCGGTGACGGCGGAAAGCACACTCTTGCGCGCCATGGCCATGGCGTCGGGCGTGAATTCGGCGGCATTTGGGTCTTTGAACTCGGGCCCGAAGAGACGCGTATAAAGTGCCGCCGGCAATGGCTCGGCGGGATTGTAGGCGGCGCTGCCGGCGCGGCGGCTGGCGCTGTTCTTGCCGCCGCTGAGAGAGACCTCCAGCGACCGGAAACGCGAGCGTGCGCCGATTTTCTCGCCGATGATGTCGTCGATACTGGGCTGCGAGACGTTGCCGATCACCAGACCGCCCGATGAGGCGATCTGCCAGCCGGAGCGGTGATCTTCCATGGGGCGGCCGTCGTGGAAATATTTCAGGCCGCTGAACAGGTTCATGCGGCTTTTGAAAGCGTCCAGCGGCTTCAGTTCGACCTTGGTTTCGTAGTCCTTGCCGGTGCTGCTGGGGATCCAGCGGCCCGGTGTGAAGCTGAGAGCCTGGAAGTAGGTGCCGAACACCAAGGGCAGCGCTTGGCCGCTCGCGAGCGCGGTACCATTGCTGTTGAGGAAACAGTCGAGGAAGGGCAATCCGACAGCTATTGCAGTGCCGCCCATGGCGCCGCGGAGCATTTGGCGGCGGCTGAATGTGGTGGTCATATGAGAACCCTCCTACACAAACTATTTATT
Source organism: Fidelibacterota bacterium (assembly GCA_947476065.1). Classification (GTDB taxonomy): domain Bacteria; phylum Pseudomonadota; class Alphaproteobacteria; order Rhodospirillales; family Rhodospirillaceae; genus SHVO01. Next base: position 16,936 of record CANJPG010000033.1, on the reverse strand, counting down.
GGTGGCGTCGGCAGTGGTGGTGGACGGCGCTTCGGCCGCCTTGGGCATGGCGCGGGCGTAGAACGAGTCACTCAGTGCGATGTCGCGCATAAGATCGGGAAAGCGGTAGCCGTTGTCGATGAACTTCTGCTGCAGATAATTCACCCAGGGCGTTTCTTCCGCCGCCGGCTTGCGGCCGACGGCGTAGGACGCCAAGCGGTTCACAAGGCAGCTAGTGGTGGCTTTGTTGGCGGCAATGGCCTGGCCGAGACCGGCGCTATCGGTGAACTTGATGCCGTCGAGATCGCCGCTGGTGTCGATGACTTTGCCGTTTTCGGTGGTGCGGAATTCGCCGGCGCCGTCGAAGTTCTCAAGGGCCAAGCCCATCGGATCGGTGATGCGGTGACAGCCGGCGCAGACCGGGTTCTCGCGGTGGGCGGTCAGGCGTTCGCGCGCCGTCTTGAACACCGGATTGCTGGTGTCCTGCACGATATTGAAGGCAACATTGCCCGGCGGTGGCGGCACCTTCTGGCAGAGGATGACTTCACGCACCGCCTTGCCGCGCAGTGTCGGCGAGCCGCGGCCAGCAGGCGAATGCAAGGCGACGAAGCTGATGTGGGTCAAGATGCCGGCGCGCGGATCGCTGGCCGGGAACTCGTAAGGCACCCAACCATCAGCGCCGCCCGTTACCTGGGCGTCGGGTACAGGCACGCGGTAGATCGAGGCCAGCTCCGGCGTGAGGAAGGTTTTACGGGTGGTGAAAAGATCGCGGTAGTCGCCTTTATCCTTCAGCAGGATTTGCACGATGGTCTTCAGCGTCTGTTCCTGGGCATCGTTGGTGGCCTGGGCGCTGAACTTGGGAAACAGCACCACGTCCTTGGTGAGTTCGCCGAACTCGTCAAAGGCAAAGTTGTCGATAAAAAAGGCGCGTACGCCGGCTTCGAGGCGGGGGCTGGCCATCATGCGCTCAACCTGGCGCTTGAGACCCTTGGAGGTTTCCAGCTCGCCCTTGGCGGCGGCGGTGAGCAGCGCGAGGTCGGGACCCGAGTTCCACAGGAAGAACGAAAGCTCAGAGGCTTTCGAATATCCATCGATCCGATAGCCGCCCTTGGTGTCGGGATCGCGTTCAAGTTCGGCGTCCTGGAAGAGGAACTGGGGCGACGACAACATCGCACTCAAGCTGAGGGATAGGCCGCGGTAGAAGTCCTTCACCGACTCAGCCGCCACATGAGCCGCGTTGACATGAGCATCGAGCGTCTCGCGCGCGAGCGGACGGCGGTAGAGCAGCTGGCCGACATCGCCCAGGAACCGGCGGGCGCAGTCGTCGTCAGCCGCGTCGGTTTTGGCGGGCACGCAGGGAATCATCTGGCCGCGGTGGGCTTCGTCAGTCACCTGCCCCGCAATCGCGCGGGCCATGGCATCGTATTGCTCCATGCCGGCGGGCGAGACACCGATGCTGCTGGAGCCGGCGGCGGCGAGGCCGTTGATCTTCAGCGCCGGCTCGAAGTGGCCGCCGAACTGGATGGTGGGGCCGAAGACGTCGCGGATGATGTTGCGGTACTGATCGCCGCTAATGCGGCGCACGGCGACTTCCTGCGGCGGGATGGAAAGCTTGGCGTCCTTGGCGGCTTCGGCCGTGCCGGCCAGCGCGAGCGCCAGCGACAGTGCAGCAGCGGTATACTTCAGGCTCGAAAGCGTCATCGCGCGCGATACCTTTACTGGACTTAGTGGTGTTCGGAGAGCTCGCCGCTCGGGTCTTCGATGACAGCGAAGGCCGGCACGCCGGTGAAATTCCAGGTGGCCGAAATTGCCATATTCTGTCCGTTGGCCGGGCTCGGGTCGTGGTCGGCGTATTTCTTCAGCAGGTAGTAGATGCCCGGCAGGTCACCGGCATTGCCGTCTTCGTTGGCTTTGCCGCCCGAGGCATAGGAGATGTAGAGATCGTCCCAGCGCTGGTAGCCGCCAATCATGCCTTCGATGCCACCGTCGGGCGTGATCTTCATACGCATGTGGACCTTGGTCATGCGGATCACCGGAATGAATTCCGGGTTGTAGATCATGTTGAAATCCTGCGTGCCCGCATTGGCCAGCGTCAGCATGCCGTCCTTGATCTTGGCGGCGTATTCGAAGTGCGAGCGCGGGCTGGGATCGACGCGGTAGGGCATGTCGCGGCGTGGCGTGCTATCGGCGTTGAAGCGCAGACGCTCGATGGCGCGGTCGAAGGTCACACGGGCGTCGCCGTCCTTGGTAATGTCGTTGGCGGTGATGGTGATCACCCAGGCCGAGCGGCCTTCACGCTTCCAGGCCCAGACCCAGGCGTATTCCAGCGGCGGCTCCTTCAGCGAGCCCCGGAAGTTGGGCATGCAGCCCATGGCGCGGCCGAACTCGTTATCGACCCCCTTCTCGTGAGTTTCGGGGTCTTCGAAGTCGCTGGCGCCGATCTTGCCATCGAGATTGAAGCCGAAGGCCCATTTCCAATCGCGGATGGCGTGCAGCTTCGGATCGACGACGGTACTCGGATAGGTATAGGCGTTCACCGGCTTGCCGTTGATGCGGCCGCGGTTGACGTTCATGTCGGCGATCTTGCTGGCTTCCATGCCCTCTTCGCCGAGCAGTTCCTCGGCGACGAGATCGGCGATCTGTTTTTCATTAAGGCCGAGGTCGCGCAGGTTGCGCAGACGCTGCTCGGCCCAGCGCGGGTTAACGCCGTCGGGACAGTCGCCGTCTTTGGAGTCCATGGCCTGGCCGAACCAGGTGACGACGAAGGACTTGCTTTCGGCCATCGCCGGAGCCGCCGCCAACAGAGAGACAAGGGCGGCAGTGGATATTGCGGAACGGCGCAGCATGCGGACATCTCCCAAACCAGCCGATGATCGGTGCATTTTGAGCGGCTTAACCGCCAGAAGAGATCATGCCCAGACCTGAGGCAAATCAAACGAACTGCGTTCTACTTTAGATTACCTAAAAACAGCGATAGTAGCCAGTTGCACGCGTATTTGACTGAGTTTAAGGCACGAAAAAGGGGGAGGAAACTGGTTCCTCCCCCCCCCCTCGACTCGCTTCAGAGTTACATCTTGAACCGGACGCCGGCGCGGAACACACGTCCGAGCACGTCGTACAGAGCGCCGTTGGCCGGGGCTGCTTCGTAGGTGAAGCCGCCGGGGCCAGGAGCGGCAACCGCCGGATCCTTGTTGGCGATGTTACGCACGTTGAAGAAGGCTTCCGTCGCCGCATCGCCGAGAGCGAACTTGTAGGTGATGGCGGCATCCAAGAAGACGGCGCCGGCGATGCGGTTGTTGTCGATAGTGCGGTTGTCGGCAGTCGAGACCGGGCAGCCGCTGGTGCACTGAACGTTGGAGTTCAGGTACACGCCCGAGCTGACGCCGCGTGCCGCAAGGTTATAGCCAACCGTCTCGGTGGTGTAGTTGATCGACGCGTTCCACTTCCAATTCGGCACGGCGTTGGTGATGTTGGCATTGACGCCGGCGTTATCCACCGGAGTGTTAATGCCGTTGCTGCTGTAGCTCTTGATGAAGTGCGTAGCGAGCATGCGCAGTGTCACGTTGCCGTCCCATCCGGACACGATCGCATCCACCGGAATACGGTAGCTGGCTTCGAAGTCCATCCCGCGCGCGATCTGCTTGACGAGGTTGAACGGACGCAGATTGATCAGCGTGATCACATTGCCGGTGCCGAAGGTAAGCGCCTGACAGATCTGCGCATTGCCGGCGAAGCATTGGTCGATGATCTGCTGGGTCGTCAAAGTGCCGATGGCGCCGCCGATATCGAGGTTCCAATAGTCGACCGACGCGTTGAAGCCCGGGACGAACGAGGGCTGCAACACGACACCGACGCCGGTGTAGTCGGACTTTTCGGGAACCAGCGTCGGGTTGCCGGTGGTGGACGAGACGCCGATTTCCGACACGCCGTTGCGGAAGGGGTTGATGTAGCCCGGGAAGCCGCCGCTGCCGCCGCTATAGAGTTCGATCAAGTTCGGCGCACGGATGTCGCGCGACCGCGTGGCGCGGAAGCGGATATCGTCGATCGGATCATAGGTCGCGCCCACTTTCCAGGTCGTGACATAGCCCGAGGTCTTGTAGCTGGTGCCGCGGACCGACGCATTGAGATCTAGAGACTTCGCCCAAGCGTAGTCTTTCGCCAAGGGCACGACGACTTCCGCGAACCCTTCGGTGACGTTGGTGCTGGCGTTCAGCGGACGATAGTTGCCGTACAGCCAGTCGCCGGCCGTACCAATGGCATCGACGCGGCCTGCCGCTTTTTCCACGCGGTGTTCGACGCCGAACGCCAGGGAGACCGGACCGGCCCAAAGCGAGATCGGCTCGCCCTGCGCCGAGGCAGCAAACACTTCCTGCGTGAACTTCTCGTTACGCAGATCGACGCCGGGATAACCCATGACGTAGTTGATGGTCGCCTGCGAGTTCACGCCGATACCGAACACGTTGTACGGCACGCAGCCTGGATTGGTGGCTGCGTTGCGGCAGACGATGGTGCCGTTGGCGCCCGAGATGGCATCAAGCGCCGCGTTGAAGTGTGAGCGCTGCGTCGGGTCCGTAACCTGCTCATGCGCGCGTGCGATACCCACCTGGGCATAGGCGTCCCAGGTCCAGGCACTGTCGAAGGCGTTGAAGGTGCCGGTGGCGCCGCCCAGGAAGCGCTGGACACGGCGGTCGTTGGTAGCGCCGGCCGTCGGCAGATCGGCGTTCATTGAACCGATGTTGAGGGTGGTGAGGCCCAACGCGGTCATCTGCGTCTTCACACTTGTGGGGATGAACGGGTTGTCCGCCTTGATGACCAGGTCGCCGTTGTTTTCAGGCGGACAGCACCAGTTGTGGTTCAAGTCGTGGGCCCAGGAGGCCTCGAAATACACTTCCACACTGTCTGTGATGGCGTAGGTGGCGTGCGCGAAGATGTTGTGGGTTGTATCGCGCGAGGTCAGGCCGTTGGCGAGGTGGGTGCCGCGGATGGTGGAAGCCTGCCACTGGCCGTTGGTCATGACCGGGTTGGAGTAAATGTCGCCGTACTGGAAGTTGTAGGGAACGCCGCCCGGACCGAAGGCAATGCCCTTCAAGGGGCCCGAGGCGATGATGCCCCCCGGGATGCCGACCGCGACGCTGACGTGGTTCTTGAGAAGGCGCTGCGGCACCGAAGTGCTTTGACCGGCGCCCGTGCCGTAAGACGGGTTGGTGATGATTTCCCATCCCTGCAAGTTCCACGGGCGGTCGTTGATGGCGACGCCGTCTTCATGGGTGGTGGCGGCACTGAACACGATATGGCCGCGGTCACCGTGGAAGCCGGTGCCGGCGGCGAGGCTGACGTCGTACTGGCGATCGTCGCCGTAAGTTGTGACACCCCCGGAGACTTCACCCTTGATGCCGGTGAACTTCTTGTCGAGCACGAAGTTGACAACGCCGGCCAACGCGTCGGAGCCGTAAGCGGACGAGGCGCCGCCCGTGACGATATCAACGCGCGAGATCAGGTTCTGCGGGAAGGTGTTGACGTCGACGACGCCGGTGGAGTTCGACCCGACCGAGCGCTTGCCGTCGAGCAGCACCAGGGTGCGTTCGAGACCGATATTGCGCAGGTTGATCGAGTTGGTGCCCGAGCTGCCGGCGCTCATGGACGACTGGGTGGTGGCCGGCGAGCGGCTGCCGGCGAAGGCCGGAATGGTGTTGACGTAGTCGGCGACGTTGTTGGTGGCCGAGGATTCAATCGCTTCGACGCCCACGACGGTGAGCGGTGTCGGCGCTTCGTAGCCGTCGCGCACGACGCGCGTACCGGTGACGACGACTTCTTCAACTTCGGCGGCCTGCGGCGCCGCAGCGGTTTGCTGACCCTGGGCATAGGCCGTGGTGCCGGTCGCGATCGTGGCGAGCAGAAGAGCGGTTGAGCCCTTTAGGACGTGACGTGCGGTGTGTGCGCGCAGTTTAGTGCTGATTAGTTTCATTTTTTTTATTCCCCCGAAAGAATAAAGAAGCGATTGAACGAAAAACCCCTGGGACGCGAGGGCGGTGCGACGTGAAAACAAGCGTGTGAAAAGGAGAGCTGTGAAGAGAAGAGAGGCGTGTGAAGCGCTAGAGAAGCAAGCGAGCGTGCGGTGTGGAGTGTGGTGCGAAGAATACCTAAGAAACGTAAGGCCGGCGCTAGCTGTGCCGAATGGACTTGGCGGCCCCCAAGTTGATGTTGCACTGCGAGATATAGGCCAAGCCGGCCGGGCAGAGAACTCACGCATTTCCTCCGTGCGGAACGGAAAACATGAAAAAAGTCTATTATGTATAGTCATATGTGTAAGGCCGCATATGTATAGGCATAAACGAAGTCTGTTCTGTCATATGCCTAGGCAAGAACAGGGCTTTTTTGGCGGAATGCCGCCAGTTTTGCACAAGGCCGCGCGATGACAGTTTTGATGCAAAAATGCCTCACCGCCACACTTTTTTCGCTTTGCAGCAGCGCGATTGAGCGGCCGCACACCGAAAAAAGCCTTTTGGATGGTGCGGCGCATCAATTTGGCGCCAAAGGGTACCCGAGTCGTAGCTACGCGACGTGCTACGAGACCGGAGCGGCCTGATTATAAAGGGCAATTTCGCGTGACTCCGCAGCCCGCCGCCGCCGGATCAAAGATCCAAAACGACGGATTCCGCAGGCCTGCTACAGCAGAGCAGGACGTTGCCCGGTTCGGGCTCATCCAGCGGCGTCTCGAAGTAACGCACGGCGCCGCCAAACAGCGCGGTTTTGCATGTGCCGCAGACGCCTTCGCGGCAACTGAAGGCCGGCTGAAGACCATTGCTTTCGGCGAACTCGAGCAGCGAGCCGTTGCCGCTCCAGTCAACCGTGCGTCCGGACTTGCGGAATTCGACGGTAATTGTCATTCGGCGGTGATCATTCGGCCACGAGCGCCACTTCGGGCGCCTGCTCCGCGGCGATCAACTTGGCGATGCCGCGGCGGAAATGCAGCGGGCCCTTGTCGATGTGCAGATCGAGGTTGGGCGAACGCTTGTTGGCCATGCCCCAGTGAACCGCCTGCAGGATGACACGGTCTTCGGCGAAGGCGTCGCGCACCGACACAGCGAACTGCTCGGAAATCTTTTCGTCGGCGGGCGCAACGTTGCGCATTTGGAACCAGAAGTAGCGCGTGCGGTTCTCGTCGATGGGCGTCATGAAGTTGTAGCTGTCCATCACGAAAGCATCGCCGTGCAAGGAGCGTCCCTCGCCGCCCGTGCCCGCCGGCACAAAAATCGCCTTGATGATGGCCTGGGCGGGATAGCGCACTTCGTATTGCTGCTTGCGGTCGCAGTTGCCGGAAAATGGCAGGAAGGGCGCATAAAACGGCGCGGGCGGTGAATCCATCATCCAGCGGGCGACGGTGACGCCCGTCGGTTCAACGGTGGTCTCGAGCGGCGCGTCTTCACATGCCGCGGTACCGAAAGACGTTTGATGCACCCAGGCCACGTGCGACGGATCGAGCAGGTTATCAGTGACATAGAGGTAGTTGCACTCCACCACCATGGACTCGCCGCGATTGACGCCCCAGGCCGGATCGCCCCAGTTCGCCACGGGCACGATGGCCGAGGGATCGGCCTTGGCCGCATCGCCCATCCAGATCCAGACAAGGCCGTAACGTTCTTCCACCGGATAGGCGCGCACTTTTGCCGCCGGCGGAATGCGCGCAGCCCCCGGCGCCTTGATGCAAGCGCCGGCGCAGTCGAAGGTCAGGCCGTGGTAACCACACTCGACGTCGTCGCCTTTGAGGCGGCCCATGGAGAGCGGCAGCTTACGGTGCGGGCAGGCGTTCTCGAGCGCGGCGACAGTGCCGTCGGTTTTGCGGAAAAGCACGACCTCTTCGCCGAGGATGGTGGTGCCCGTGAGGGCGCAGCTGACCTCGTGGTCCCAGGCCGCGACATACCAAGCATTTTTGAGAAACATCGGCGCGCGCTCCGCAAGGGTCGGTATTGGCGGCAGTGTCGGGCCCGCAGGGGGACCGGACAAGCCACCAAGACTTGCGATTCTATTTAGAATACCTAAACAGTCTATGGGGGTTTTTGGCGGATTTGTGCCGAATTAGAGCGTGCGCAGCCTGATGACGTAAATGACTGACGGCTTCTCGACGGTCATGGCCCCACTAATCACCCAAGCGCCGTGGGCGTTGTCCTCAATCAACGTATCGCGGGTTTCTAGGCGCGCCTGCTGCTCCCGGCCGGGGCCGGAAATTGAGATCACGCCCTGATCGCAAAACACCACCAGATCTTCGCCGCGCGTCGCAATTGTTTTGGTGCCCGTTAAAGCGACGCGCTCGACGTTATGGCGGACCACGCCGCGGCGGCTCATGACGTTGAGGTCGGTAATTGCACCATCCACCAGCGTTGCTGTGGTCGGCACATCGGCGGGAAATGGCAGCGGCGCGGAGTCTTGTGTCAGCGTGTGGGCGGCGCCGTCGATGGACAGGTTCATCCCCTGCCCATTCAGGATACTCAGCGTGCGGTCGATGCCGGTGAAGATCGAGAACGGGCCGTCGCCTTTGACCCGCGCCATGCTGATGCGCCAGTCGAAATCATCAAGGCTGGCGGCCGGCGGCGAGACGACGATCTCGGTGGTTTCGCCGCCGCCGTTTTTCCACGGCATGGTGCGATAGTCGGCCTGCCGCAGGATTTTCATGACTAGCCGAGAATGCCCGGAAGATTGAGGCCCTGCTCTCGCGCGCAATCGACGGCGATGTCGTAGCCGGCATCGGCGTGACGCATGACGCCGGTGGCCGGATCGTTCCACAGCACGCGTTCGATGCGGCGCGCGGCGTCCGGCGTGCCATCGGCGACGATGACCATGCCAGAGTGCTGCGAGAAGCCCATGCCGACGCCGCCGCCGTGATGCAGCGACACCCACGTTGCGCCCGCGGCCGTGTTCAGCAGCGCGTTAAGCAGCGGCCAGTCGGAGACGGCATCGGAGCCGTCTTTCATGGCTTCGGTCTCACGGTTGGGCGAGGCCACCGAACCGGAGTCCAGATGATCGCGGCCGATGACGATGGGCGCTTTCAGTTCGCCCTTGGCGACCATTTCATTGAAAGCGAGTCCCAGCTTGTGGCGCACGCCGAGGCCGACCCAGCAGATGCGCGCGGGCAAGCCCTGGAACTTGATGCGCTTCTGGGCCATGTCGATCCAGTTGCAGAGATGTTTGTCGTGGGCCAGCATCTCTTTGACCTTGGCGTCGGTCTTGTAGATGTCTTCGGGATCGCCGGAGAGTGCGACCCAACGGAAGGGACCGATGCCGCGGCAGAACAGCGGACGGATATAGGCCGGAACGAAACCGGGGAAAGCGAAGGCATCCTTGACGCCCTCTTCGAGCGCCATCTGGCGGATGTTGTTGCCGTAGTCCACCGTGGGCACGCCCATCTTGTGGAATGCGACCATGGCGCGCACGTGCACGGCCATCGACGCCATCGCCGCCTTGCGCACGGCCTGGGGATCGGTCTCGCGCTTCTTGTCCCACTCGGCGACGGTCCAGCCCTGGGGCAGATAGCCGTTGATGGGATCGTGTGCTGACGTTTGATCGGTGACGCCATCGGGGCGTACGCCGCGGCGCACGAGTTCCGGCACGATGTCGGCGGCGTTGCCGAGCAGCGCGACGGAGATGGCTTTTTTGTCCTTCTTGGCCTTGTCGATGATGGCGAGGGCATCGTCGAGGTCCTTGGCCTGCACATCGACGTAACCCGTTCTCAGACGGAATTCGATGCTGCTGGCACGGCACTCGATAGCCAGGCATGACGCACCTGCCATGGTTGCAGCCAAGGGCTGAGCGCCGCCCATGCCGCCGAGGCCGGCCGTCAGGAACCAGCGGCCCGACAGATCGCCGTTGTAGTGCTGGCGGCCCATCTCGACGAAGGTCTCATAGGTGCCCTGCACGATGCCTTGCGAGCCGATATAGATCCAAGAGCCGGCCGTCATCTGGCCGTACATCATCAAGCCTTTGCGGTCGAGCTCGTTGAAATGCTCCCAGGTTGCCCAGTGCGGCACCAAGTTGGAGTTGGCGATGAGCACGCGCGGCGCATCCGGGTGCGTGCGGAACACGCCCACGGGTTTTCCGGACTGCACCAGCAGCGTCTGATCGGCTTCGAGCACCTTCAGCGCGGCAACGATGCGGTCGAAGCTTTCCCAATCACGCGCGGCGCGGCCGATGCCGCCATAGACGACCAGTTCTTCCGGACGCTCGGCGACATGCGGGTCCAGGTTGTTCATCAGCATCCGCATGGGGGCTTCGGTCAGCCAGCTTTTGGCGGTCAGCTGCGTGCCGTGATCGGCGCGGATGGTGCGGTTGTTATCGATACGGGTCATAACCGGTCCTCAACGTCAGGGGTTTTTGGAAGCAAAAGCGAGGCAGGCTTCCAAGATGCCTTTCAGGGCTGCGCGCATGGGCGCCGCGTATTTTTCGTCGTACTTTGCCGGCCATTGATCTTCGCTGATCGGGCCGGTGATTTCGTTCAGATAGCCGCGGATAGCGAGTTCCATCTGGATGGCGTGCACGTTGTCGGCGGGCTTGCCGCTGCTGCGGGTGATGAAGCCGCCTTTGAAGCGTCCGTTGACAATATGGCTGAAGGACGTCGCCTTGCAGACGGCGGCGACCGCATCCGAGAGCGCTGCATCACATGACGCGCCGCTGTTGGTGCCGATATTGAAATTGGGCAGTGCGCCTTCGAACAGGCGCGGGATGTTGGAGCGGATCGAGTGACAGTCGTAGACCACCACGCGGGGATGGACATCGCGCAGACGTTTGATCTCGGCGCCGAGGGCGGCATGGTAAGGATCGTAAAACGTGATGCGGCGCTCATTGATTTCGGCGGCGCTGGGCTCCTGCCCAGCTTTATACAAGGGCTCGCCATCGAATGTGGTGGTCGGGCAAAGTTCTGTGGTCGGCTGGCCGGGATAGAGCGACACACCCGAGGGATCGCGGTTGACGTCGATGACCGAGCGCGAAATTGTCGTGCACACCATGGTTGCGCCAAGATCGTGCGCAAAGTCATACAGCTGATCGACCCACCAGTCGGCATCCTTGCGCGCCATCCACGGCGAGATAAAGCGATCCTCGTAGTCGGTCAGGTCCGTGCCGGTGTGCGGAAAGCTGAGCACCAGCGGCGCGGCGCCGCGGGTGACTTTCAGCCATCTCGGCGGAGCGGGCGTTGTCATTCAGCACTCATTCCGACATGCGGCAGGGCGACGCCGCTGATGGCGCCTACCACCGCGCCGGAGCGCACCATCTCGATAGCTTTGGCGATATCGGGATGGAAGTGGCGGTCTTCATCGAGCGTCGGCACACTGGCGCGCAGCAGGCGGCGCGCGGCTTCCAAGGGCGGGCTCGAGGTCAGCGGGCGGTGGAAGTCGCAGGCTTGGGCGGCAGCGAGCAACTCGATGGCGATGACGGCGGAGGCATTCTCGGCCATTGCGATCAAACGGCGCGCGCCGTGGGCGGCCATAGAGACATGGTCCTCTTGGTTGGCGGACGTCGGGATGGAATCGACGCTAGCGGGATAGGCGCGCTGTTTGTTTTCGGACACAAGCGCTGCTGCCGTTACCTGCGGGATCATGAAGCCCGAGTTGAGGCCGGGCTTGGCGGTGAGGAACGCCGGCAAGCCGGAGAGTGCCGGATCGACCAGCATGGCGATGCGGCGTTCGGAGATGGAGCCCATTTCGCAGATCGCCATGGCAATCATGTCGGCGGCAAAGGCCACCGGCTCGGCGTGGAAGTTGCCGCCCGAGAGGGCTTCGTCGGTCTCGGTGAAGATCAGCGGATTGTCGGAAACACCATTAGCTTCGGTTTCCAGGGTCGTCGCGGCCTGGCGTAGGAGATCGAGGCAGGCACCCATGACCTGCGGCTGGCAGCGCAGGCAGTACGGGTCCTGCACACGCTCGTCGCCGACGAGGTGAGATGAACGGATGGCGCTGCCGATCATCAACTGGCGCAGGGCTTCGGCGGATTCCATCTGGCCGGCGTGTTTGCGAAGGCGATGGATGCGCGGATCGAAGGGCACATCCGAGCCGCAAGCCGCGTCGGTGGAGAGCGCGCCGACGACGATGGCGGTCTGGTAGATGAGTTCGGCCTCAAACAGACCGGCCAAAGCGTAGGCGGTCGAGAACTGCGTGCCGTTGAGCAGTGCGAGGCCCTCTTTCGGGCCGAGCACGAGCGGAGTGAGCCCGGCGCTGGCCAGCGCTTCAACGGCCGGCATGCGGCCCTTGGGCGTAAAGGCTTCGCCGACACCGATCATCACGGCGGTCATATGCGAAAGCGGTGCGAGATCGCCCGACGCGCCCACCGAACCCTGGGCGGGCACAACCGGAATAATGTCCTTAACCATCATGGCTTCGAGGAGGGCGAGCGTCTTAGGCTGCACGCCCGAAGCACCCTGGCCAAGGCTGGCGAGCTTCAGGCTCATCATCAGGCGCGTGACGTTGTAATGCATCGGCTCGCCGACGCCGGCGCAATGGGACAGCACGATGTTGCGCTGCAGACGTTCGAGATCGACCTCAGCAATGCGCACGCTCGCCAGCTTGCCGAATCCGGTGTTGATGCCATAGACCGGCTCGCCCTTGGCAATGATGCGGGCGACAGCCGCTGCACCCGCCTCGACCCAGGCGGCGCAAGCCGGATCAAGCTTCGGGGTGGCGCCACGGTAAATCGCGCGCCAGTCGGCGAGCGTATTGCTACCGGGCTTGAGGGTAATTTTGGTCAATGGCCTCTCCAAACGCGACGATGTAACGGGTTAAAACCAATCTGATAGACGAGCTCGGCGGGACGCTGGATGTCCCAGATGGCGAGATCGGCCCACTTGCCGGCCTCAAGCGTGCCGGTTTTCGCGAGCAGTCCTAGCGCGCGGGCGGCTTCGCGGGTAACGCCGGCGATGCATTCGTCCACGGTCATGCGGAACAGCGTCGCCGCCATGTTCATGGTGAGCAGTAGAGAGGTCAGCGGCGCGGTGCCGGGATTGCAGTCGGTGGCGATGGCGATGGGCACATGATGCTTACGCAACAGTTCCATCGGCGGCAGTTTGGTCTCGCGGATGAAGTAGTAGGCGCCCGGCAGCAGCACGGCGACGGTGCCGCTCTTGGCCATGGCGATGGCGCCGGCTTCGTCAGTGTGTTCCAGGTGATCGGCGGACAGGCCGTTGTATTTGGCAGCCAGAGCCGCGCCGTTGAGATTGGTCAGCTGATCGGCGTGCAGCTTGACCGGCAAGCCGAGCGCCTTGGCCTTTTCAAACACCCGCGTGATTTCCGCGGGCGAAAAGGCGATGTTCTCGCAAAAGCCGTCAACGGCGTCGACGAGGCCTTCGCCGGCAAGCACCGGCAGCATTTCCGTGACGCGGTCGATATGGGCGCCGGTATTGCCGGCGGCCTCCGGCGGCGTCGCGTGGGCGCCGAGGAAGGTTGTGGCGACGGTCACCGGGCGTTCTTTACCAAGACGGCGGGCGGCGCGCAGGGACTTGCGTTCATTGTCGAGATCGAGGCCGTAGCCCGACTTGATCTCGATAGTGGTGAGGCCCTCGGCGATCAGCGCATCGAGGCGCGCGGCGGCCTGCGTTACGAGTTCGTCCTCCGAAGCCGCGCGCAGGGCCTTCACCGAGGAGACAATGCCGCCCCCTGCCCGTGCAATCTCTTCATATGTCGCACCTTGCAGGCGCAGCTCAAATTCGTGAGCGCGGTTGCCGGCATAGATCAAGTGTGTGTGACAGTCGATCAGGCCCGGTGTGATCCAGCGGCCTTGGCAATCGGTGGTGCGGGCGGCCGTGAGGCCGGCGGGCAATTGCTCCTGGGGGCCGGCGTACACAATGGTGTCGCCCGTCACGGCCACGGCGCCGCGTTCGACCACGCCGAGGCCCGGCTTGCCTTCCGCGAGGGTCGCCAGGGATGCGTTGCGCCAAAGGTGATCGCATTCCATCGTCGTCGGTCCCTTTCGCCCCCCTTTTCTCAACGGTCAGGCGAAATCTTTTCCTGATATCGTTCATCCGATATCTTTCGTCTTGGATTTAATGTATAGACATAATAACGGGGAATGCAAGCGGGGAGTTTCCGCGTCCCGGCCTATATTCGAGGACCGATGGTTATGACTGTGATTCACGCGGCACAGGCGCTGATACAGGGAAAATGGCAGCGCGATGTGCGGCTTACGCTGGCCGGCGGACGTGTCGGCGGAGTCGAAATTGGGGCTGCCCGGCAGGCCGGTGACGCGGCGCACGCCATCGTGCTGCCGGCGATGCCCAACCTGCATAGCCACGCTTTTCAGCGCGGCATGGCGGGTTTGGCGGAACGCCGCCACACCTCCGCAGACACCTTCTGGAGCTGGCGTGAGGTGATGTACCGATTCGCGCTGGCCATGACGCCCGCGCAAGTCCAGGCCGTGGCCGCGCAGGTCTATATGGAAATGGTCGAGGCCGGATTCAGCCGTGTCGGCGAGTTCCACTATCTGCATCATGATGTGAACGGAAAGCCCTACGCCAATATCGCGGAAATGGCGTCGCAACTGGCCAGCGCCGCAGAGGCGAGCGGTATCGGCCTGACATTGCTGCCGGTCTTCTACGCCCACGCCAGTTTCGGCGCGGCACCGCCCGCCGAAGGCCAGCGTCGCTTCATCAACAGCGTCGAGAGTTATGCGCGGCTGCTCGACGGCTGCTGCGCGGCGGTGAAGCCTCTGGGCACCGGTGTCGTTGGCGTGGCCCCCCACAGTTTACGTGCCGTGACGCCCGATGAACTGACCGCCGTTGCAAAAATGGCCGGGGGCGCGCCGATGCATATCCATATCTCGGAGCAAACGCGCGAGGTCGAGGAATGTATGGCCTGGAGCGGACAGCGGCCGATTGAATGGCTGCTGGATCATGCGCCGGTGGACTCCAGGTGGTGCCTGGTGCACGCCACGCACATGACCGACGAAGAGACCACGCGCATGGCCAAGAGCGGCGCGGTAGCCGGCCTCTGCCCGATCACCGAAGCTAACCTCGGCGACGGCGTATTCAATGCGCCGGCCTTTATCGGGGCGGGCGGCAGTTACGGCATCGGCTCGGACTCTAATGTGCAGATCGGCGTCGCAGACGAATTGCGCCTGCTCGAATACTCGCAACGCCTCCTGCTTCAGGGCCGCAATGTGCTGGCGCCGCCTGGCGGCTCCACGGGCCGCGCGCTCTATGACGGCGCGCTCAAAGGCGGCGCTGCGGCGTTAGGTGCGGGTGCCGCCGAACTCGCGGTCGGTGCGGCTGCCGACATTGTGACGCTTGATGAAAAACACGCGGCCCTCGCCGCGGCCAAAACCGGCGACGACATCCTGGATGCCTGGATTTTCGCCGGCGGCAACTCGCTGGTTGATTGTGTCTGGATCGCCGGACGGAAGGTGGTCGCGGGCGGACGTCACATCAATCGTGACGGCATCGCCCGGACATATGCCGCGGTGATGAGAGAGCTGAGTGCGGCGTGATGCGCAGCACCTAGGAAAGGCCTGAAATTACTGGATTTCTGCAACACAAAGGCGACACAAATCTGGACTAGCATCCGGAAAAATGCGATTGACAACATGGGCGAAGGCCTGTCGAATATGTATAGGCAAATAGGCCTGCGCGCCGCAAAAATCAAAATTGGGACCGAAGCCGGGACAATGAAAAAGTTATCCACCTTCAAGATGTTGTTTGCCGCCGCGGCCTTCGCCGCCGCGCAGACCAGCCCGCAGGCTTTCGCGGACGACTCCCTCGCCCGCGTCAAGGCCGCCAAAGAGCTGAAGATCGGCACCGAGACCGCTTTCGCGCCATTTGATTTTGTCGACACTAAGGGCGCCCACGTCGGCTTCAACGTCGATCTGTTCGACGAAGTCGGCAAGGACCTGGGCGTGAAAGTCACCTGGGTGGCGCTGCCCTTCGAAGGGCTGCTGCCGTCGCTGGAGGCCAGCAAGTTCGACATGATGGCCGGCCCGATCATGGTCACCAAAGCGCGCATGGAACGCTACCGCTTCATGCCACCGGTGGCCGAAGCCACAGTCGCGCTGTTGAAGCGCAAGAGCGACACCTCGATCACCAGGCCCGAAGACGTGGCGGGTAAAACCGTCGGCGGCGGCAAGGCTTCGGCGCAGCTTGCTCAATTGAAGGCCTTCGTCGAAAAGCTGCCGGGCAAGACCAGCGTGCGCGAATACGTCGGCAACAACGAAGCCTACGCCGATCTCGCGGCGGGGCGCATCGTCGGCGTCGGCAACTCGCTGCCCAACATCACCTATGTCGCCAGCCAACGCCCGGAAGTATTTGAAGTCGTAAAGCCGGCGTTTGGCGATCCGGCCTATTTCGCCTATCTCGGCCGCAAGAACCCCGACGACAAGGCGCTGCTCGATGCCATCCAGGCGACCTTGATCAAGTTCAAGACCGACGGACGTATGGCCGCCTTGCAGAAAAAGTGGTTCGGCACTGAATTTCAGACACCGGAACTGGTGACCGATCCTAAACTGTAGCCGCCGAGGCGCGCGGACGATCCCGCGCGTTAGCCCGCGCGTAAGCTAGGAGCCCTCCGCTGATTTCCTGGGACCTCTTCATCCTGCTCGTGCAGGCAGCGGGTTTGACGGTTGTCATCAGCCTGGCCTCCATCGCCATTGGATTGGCCATCGGCATGGTGGTGTCGGCGGGCACGCTGTCACCGCGCAAGGCCTTCTCGGTACCGGCGAAACTGTTCGTCAGCTTCTTCCGCGGCGTGCCACTGCTGGTGCAGCTGCTGCTCATTTATAATCTGCTGCCGGTGCTGGGCATCAACGTGCCCGGCGTTGTCGCGGCTATCGTCGGTCTGTCGCTGTGCAGCGCCGCGTTCCAGGCCGAGAACCTGCGCGGTGGCTTTTCCAGCGTGCCGCGCGGCTTGCTCGAGGCCGCCGATATGATGGGCCTGTCGCATGGCCAGCAGTTCCGGCGCATCCGCGCGCCCCTGGCCTTTCGCCTGACGCTGCC
>CANJPG010000032.1 GCA_947476065.1 Fidelibacterota bacterium | reverse complement strand
GCCGGTCGCATTCCATTCGCGGCCGCCGTCGCCGTGGATGATCCCGTTGTTGTCGACCTGCTCACCAGAGGCGAGCACATGGCCGCGGCCGCCGGCGAAGGGGAAGCCGGCCGTCAGGGCAACCTTGTAGTTCTTGTCGTCGCCGTAGGAGGTGACGCCGCCCGAGACTTCACCTTTCACGCCGGTGAATTCTTTATCCAGGATGAAGTTGACGACACCGGCCACCGCATCCGAACCGTATACCGCCGAGGCGCCGCCGGTGACGACGTCTACGCGCTGGACCAGCTGCTGCGGGAACACGTTGACGTCAACCGAACCGTCGAGCAGCGAACCGACCGAACGCTGGCCGTCCATCAGGACGAGGGTGCGCACCGCGCCCAAGCTGCGCAGGTTGAGGGTGTTGACGCCGGCGGTGCCGGCGCTGATGGAGTTCTGCGTGGTGCCGGGCTGGGCGCTGCCCGAAAACACCGGCATGGTGTTCAGGAACTGCGCGACGTTGGAGTTGGAACCGGCCTGCATGGCGGCGGCATCGACCACGGCAAGCGGGGTCGGGGCTTCATAACCTTCGCGGACGATGCGCGAACCGGTGATGACCACTTCTTCAAGCTGCTCGCCTTGCGCGGCTTGTGACTGCGCGAATGACGGCGCGGCGAAGGCGGTGAGTGCGAGGGCGCTGACGGTGCTAAGCGCGAGGGCACTGAAGGACGGCCCCGAACGACGATTTACCAAACGCATAAATTACGACTCCCTAATGTTACTAACGAACTACGTACTGACGTCAAACAATCCAAAACCACGCGATAGCCTGCGCTTCGCGTGCAAATCAAAAGTCAGATGTGATGGAGAGATCGTCCGACGTGCGCTGAACTGCGCTACGTCCGCCCGCCAGAAGGCGCGGCGACGATCAAAGACTGCAACAAACCTCCCGCAACATAACTAACAACCCCGCGATATCTCCACCGCACGGGGCCCACACCATAATGCGCGGAACTTATACGCAAGCGGGCTCGCATGTAAACCACACCGGTCCGGCGGCCTCGGCTTTCCTAGACGCGTGTGGCACATAAGACACAGACCGCACAGCAACATAAATCACTGCATCAGAAATAGGCGCTGCTGCGCTAGCAGCGGCGTGTCAGGAAACACCGCCGCGCAAAAGCACCGATACATCTTAAGACCGCTGATGAGGCTAGCGGCTTGGGGGATCGCTGGCGGGGAATGACTCGTCCGCCGCTTCGTCGGTCATGTCCCAATGACGAGGGGGATCAGTCATGTTCGCGGGGCCCGCATCACGCACCTTCCCGGGTCCCCGTGGGTGAGACTTTGGGAGGATTGTTTTTTGATGTTTCGGGACTTTTTGCGTCATGTTGACCTCACCGCTCGACCGTGGGACCGCCCTTAGGCGTGTTGATGTTGGCGTCGGGGGAACCGCGCTTGGGTTCGTCCAATGAATGCCCGGTGGCGCGGCGCACTTCATTGAGGCGGGCAAGGTCGGCGCCTGACGTTTTGTCCTTGTCGTCGACTGGCGTGTCGGTGGGGATTGCGTGGGTGATGTCCCGAATGGCTTTCATGCGCCGCCTCCTGCTGTACGTATTGAACGCGGCGCTGCCCGGATTGTTCACGACCTTGTTTGCCAGACTCGCCTCGCCGCATGGTTGCGATGCGATGGATCGTCGCGCTTCTCTAATTCCCCATCGCCAGGAACCTCGCGCGCACGGCGTCGTTGAACTGATGACTCAAACAACGAGGGTATTGTCATGGCGCGTGCAAAGCGAAAAGAGGCCCCGTCCCGGCTGACCCAGCTGCCGAGTCTGTCATCGCGGCCGGCCTGGCAGGGAACACTGCGTCTGTCGTTGGTCAGTTGCGCGGTCGGTCTCTACAAGGCCACCACCGCCAGCAACGAGGTCTCGTTCAATCTCATCAATCCTAAGACTGGTAACCGCATCAAGATGGTGCCGACCGATTCCGAGACCAACAAGGCCGTCGATCGCGCCAGCTTGGTGAAGGGCTTCGAGGTCGAAGAGAACAAATACGTGCTCTTCAGCGATGACGAGCTCAAGAGCGTGAAGCTGGAAACCACACGGACGCTGGATATTGAACGTTTCGTCGATGCAGATACCATCGATCGTCTTTACTGGGACACGCCTTATATTCTAGCCCCCGCGGATGATAGCGCGGTGGAAGCCTATACCGTCATTCAGCAAGCCATGGTGAAGGCCAACAAGATCGCCCTCGGCCGCGTGACCATGCACACGCGCGAACGCCTGATGGCGATCGAGCCGCGCGACAACGGACTGCTGGCAACGACGCTGCGCATGAACGATGAGGTCGTGAATACTGCCGAAGCGTTGGCGGCTATCCCCCAAGGCAAGATAGATAAGCAGATGATCGATATTGCCGAGCGGATCATCGAGCAACAAGAAGGCCCCTTCGACCCGAAGGAATTCACGGACCGCTACGAAAATGCTCTGCACAATCTCATTGAGGAGAAGCGCCGCGGCCATAAGGTCAAGAGCGTGCGCGAGGCGCCAAAGGGCAACGTCGTCGATCTGATGGGGGCCTTGAAGCGCAGCCTGGATAAAAAACCGGCGCGGGAGAGCGTGCCCAAGAAGAAGACGGCGCGGCGGTAGTGAGAAAAATCATCGAATTCGACGATGCGACCTTTTCGGCCCTCAAACTGCTCGCGAGTGACCGCACTAGTTCGCTACAGGAGCTTGCGGACGAGGCCTTCAGTGATCTTTTGAAAAAGCACGGCCGCCCGACAAACCTGAAGGAGGCCTTAAAACAGAGCCTGCGCCGCATCCCCGCCAACGACCACGCCAAGGCCAAAAAGGCCTGATAAGAGGGCCGCTTTTTTAATCCAAAATGTCCGGCCAAAGGGCTACTCTTGCCTCGCCATTTTAAGGGGAGGACACCAATGGTCACACTTTTCCGTTCGATCGCGTTGGCGGTTATTTTAACTGCCGGATCCGTACAGGCGCAGCAGGCCGCCTTGACACCCGCCGACACCGCCAAGATCAAGGCCGAGGTCATCGAGACGATGACCAAGTACGTGACCACTTTCACGGCGCAAAAACCCAAAGTCATCGCTGACGATATTTTCTCTAACCCTTCCATTGCCATGGGTCCGAACGGGGTGACCGTCAACACGCCCGAGCAGGTCAACACGCAATACAGCGGCAATATCAAACGCCTGCTGGAAGGCGGCTGGGAAAAGTCGGTGATGGATCATCACAATGTCTGTGTGATGAACGCCAATGTGGCTTTCGCCAACTCGCGCTATGTGCGCTACAAGAAAGACGGCTCGATCCATTCGGAAGGGGCCAGCACCTATATGCTCAACAAGGGCAAAGACGGCTGGCGCATCGTCATGCTGATCGGCCACGACATCAACAAGGTCATGGTCTGCAACGACTAGGCGTCGAAGGCCCCTTGGCGGCGCAAATCGTCGATTTCGCCGCCGAGGCCGAGCTCTTTGAGCACTTCATCGTTATGCTCGCCGAGCAGCGGCGGATGGCGGCGCACCTCTTGCGGCGTGCCGGTCAGCTTCACGGGAAAACCGATGTTGGGCACCTTGCCCTCAACGGGGTGATCGATCTCCAAACGCATCTGGCGGTGGAGGGCGTGCTCATTCTCGAAGGCTTCGGGAATTGTATTCATCCGCCCTGCCGGAATTCCGGCGTCGAGCAGATGCACGACCCATGCTTCGGCAGTTTTGGCGGCGAAGGTTTTTTCCATGTCCGCCACCAGGGCCACGCGGTTGGCGAGGCGCTTGGAGATATCGGCGAAGCGCGCGTCTTCGATCAGATCGGCGCGCCCGATGGCTTCGCAAAGCTGCTTCCACAATTTCTGGCTTGTGGCACCAAGGACGAAGTAACCATCGGCGGCCTTGAAGGCCTGATAGGGCGCACTCATCAGATGGGCCGTGCCTAGCGGCTGCGGCACCTTGCCGGTGCCCCAGTATTCCGAGGTATTCCAGATCGTCAGTGCCATGCCGGCTTCGATCAATGACGCGTCGATGAGCTGGCCGCGGCCGGAGGACTTGGCGCCGATATAGGCCGCGAGGATGGCATAGGTGGCGAACAGCGCGCAGCTGAGATCAGTGACCGGCACGCCGGCCTTGACCGGCTCGCCGCCGGGATGGCCGGTGATGCTCATGATGCCGGACATAGCCTGGGCGATGAGGTCGAAACCCGGGCGCTGCGACCACGGGCCGTTCTGGCCGAAGCCCGAGATGCTGCAATACACGAGCTTGGGATTGAGTGCGGCCAGCGTGTCGTAATCGATGCCGAGCTTCTTGACCACGCCGGGTCGGAAATTCTCGACGACCACATCGGCCTTTTCGGCGAGCTTCATGAAAACCGCCTTGCCCGCCGGATTTTTCAAGTTGAGCGTGACGCTGCGCTTGTTCCGATTGAGATTGAGGTAGCCCATGCTGTCGCTACCCTTCATCTTGAAGCCCATGGAGGCGCGGGTAGCGTCGCCGCCGTCGGGCGGCTCGATCTTGATGACGTTGGCGCCGAGATCGGCGAGCAGCATGGTGCAGAACGGACCGGCCATGACTTGCGTCACGTCGAGCACGGTTATTCCCGCCAGCGGCAACGGGGCTTTGTCAGGCACTAGAATCCCTCCCTCTTTGGAGGGGGAATCTAGCCTGCCGGCAGGCTCAATGCATCCCGCTTTCGGCGGACTTCGCGCGCAAGGCACGGACATAGCAAATCGCCGCCACGACAAGCAGAACCGGGATCCAGCATAAATAGAGGTTCTGCAAACCGACATACTTACTGATAGCGCCGCCGACCACCGAGCCGGTCAGCGTGCCCAAGAGCCCGCAGAGGTAGATCACGCTGGCGATCTTGCTTTTGCTGACCTTGGAGCCCGCGAGCCGCATGACGTTGACCAGATGGATCAGGGCGGCCGCCCAGCTCAGGCACAAGGCGCCGACCATCAGCAGGGGAATGCTGTCGCTGGTACCCAGCAGCAGCATCGCAGCGACACCAAGCACCAGGCTGCCGATATAAGATGCCGACAGCGGCAGCCGCCTGAAGACGTAGCCGAACAGGAACAGCGCTAGGATCGTGCTGAGGCCCTGGGTAGTCAGCAGCGTGATGGCCATTTCCTGACTTTCATGCAGCTGCTGCACCACGACCAGAATAATGAACGTCGAGAAAATACTGACGGTCGAGGTGTTCACGAATTCAGTGATGCAGCTCTCGAAAACCCATACGTCGCGGACGAGTAATTTCATCTGCGCCAGGATCCCGTTGTTCTCGGGCGCCGCGGTGCCCTGCTCGGCTTCGGGCAGGAAGCTTTGCGAGTAGAACGCCATGAAGGCGAACATCACCGCGAGCGCGCCGTAGGACACGATGAAGCTGGCATTCTGTGTAAGGTAATTGCCCAGCCATGGTCCGACGACAGCGATGCCCGTGGACTGAGATGCGCGGTACCAGCCGGCCTTGTTGGGGCTGAGTGTCTTCATGCGTTGCAGGAACGAACTATTCATAGAGACCGTGCGGAACGGCGCGCACAGACCTATGAGCGCGCGCGCACTCGCGAGCAGGTACCAGAATTTCAGCCACGGCACGGCTAGGTAGGCCACCATCACCAGGATGCTCGAGAGCAGATAAACGCGCTTGGCGCCGTAGCGGGCGATGATGAAGCCGGCCGGCATGGTCATCAGCATCATGCCGAAGGACTGCGCGCCGTAGATCAGACCAACTTGGAAGGACGATGCACCGAGATGCAGCGCGTAGAACGTAGTGATGACGTTGCCCATGCCGATGGTGGCAGCGGCAGTAATCGCCAGCGCCACGAAGCTGGCCATGGAGAACTGCGGCGACGGCGGAGGTGAAGTGCCGGCTGTCGTCTCAACGTTCAAGAACGACTCCGTATAAAAAAACAGGCGCCACCGTTCCCGGTGGCGCCTGGGAGTTCAACACAAGCAACTACTTCGCATCGATGGCGAAGCAGTAAAACAACCCGGCGCCGCCGGTGGCTACCAGGTTTTCCTGGCTACAGCCGCGGCTGGGGTGCACCGAGTTCCACGAGATATTGCCGCCGCCGGCACGGTCATGGTGACCGAGCTGGGCTACGCCGTCGGCCGCGCTGCTTGTCCAGTTTTTGCAGGTATGGTCGGCGGCGTCGGTGAAGGCTGTGCCGTCGGGCTTGGAGCCCGTCAGCATGTCATGGGTATTAGGCGTGGCGCCGACACCGTTGATCGGATCGCCTTTCTCCGACAGCGCTGTAACACGCGTTACCGAGTTGCCAAGTCGCGCTTCGTCAAGGGTATCACCATGCAGGTCCGAGAGGCCGTTGGCAATCTTGACGCCTTTGGGGCTGTACCAGGGGCCTTTGCCGATGCGGTCGCGGGCGTTGACGGCGCCGGCACCTTGCGTGCTGAGGTAAGCGTGCCAGGTGAACTTGCTGCCCGCTGCGGTTGCAAGAGCCTGGCAGTGTTTGTCGGCACCAGCGAGGCCGCCGAGATCGGCGCCCTTGCCCAGACCAACGCTGGTGACGAAGAAGGACATCGCCGGCGGCGGCATCGCGGGCGCGGTTTGCGCAGTTACAGCTAGTGGTGTCGCAAGCAGGAATGCTGTCGCAAGAAGTGTTGGCAGCTGCTTCATAGTCGGGGTCCCCCGTTAGGTGATTGAAAAACTATATTTGGTGGCGGTGAGGCGAGGCTCATTCAAAGTAAGTATCAAGCTATAGGATTGTTGAATATCTCAGTGATTTGAACGGCTTCTGCTGCGCCGGCCATGGGCGCCAAATAATGCAGTGCGCTTGCCGCCGGAACCGGCCCGGTTCAATCTATCTGCCGGCATGCCGATACATCACTCCCACGAACGTCAAACAAAGCAGGGAGCCTCCACAACATGAAAACCGCTGCTGTTACACGATTCAGCCGCCGTTCGATGCTGGCTGCCAGCGCAAGCGCAGGTTTGATGTTGTCCGCGCCACGTAGTTTCGCGGCCACCGAAACAGTCGCCCAGACGACCGCAGGTAAGGTTGCCGGTCTGAAGACGGGCGGCGTCAACATCTTCAAGGGAATTCCCTACGGCGCGCCCACGGGCGGCGCTGCACGCTTCCTGCCGCCGCAAAAGCCGCGCAACGCTATCATGGCTTCCTTTGGCGCGCTGAAGGACCTGGACATGGTGATTGTCGTCGATGACGACATCGACATACGCGATCCGATGGATGTGGAATACGCCCTCGCCACCCGCGTTGAAGCCTCACGGGACATCATTGTCATCCCGGGTGCCCGCGGCCATGAATATGTGCGTATTGGCGCCAACGGCATCCGCGCTAAACTCGGCATCGATGCGACAGTGCCATTTGCCGACAAGGCGCGCTTCTCGCGCTGCTCTTTTGCCGATGTGACACCCGACGCTACGAAGATGTCGACCGACACCACTGCCTTCATGAAGGCCCTTCAGTCGTAACCGCGTTCCGGGGAGTTGTCGCAATTTCCAGCCTGCACACCAGCCAGACCGGAGGAACCACGCCCGCTGCGCCGGGCGGGCCGCTGCTCGTGCGGGTGTGGGACGCGCCGACGCGCGTCTTCCACTGGCTACTGGTCGCGCTGATCGCGGCATCCTGGTGGAGCGGCGCCAATGCGGTGCCGCGCGTCCATGTGTTCTCGGGCCTCGCGGTCGTCGGCCTTTTGGTATTTCGGA
Source organism: Fidelibacterota bacterium (assembly GCA_947476065.1). Taxonomy (GTDB): domain Bacteria; phylum Pseudomonadota; class Alphaproteobacteria; order Rhodospirillales; family Rhodospirillaceae; genus SHVO01. The sequence continues at coordinate 26,466 of CANJPG010000032.1, read as the reverse complement.
TCTACTGGGGCTTCTTTGGCTCCACCCTGTGCCGTTTTGCATCATTCACCACCGGGCCGCGAACCGTTTTGGCCTATGCCCGTGCGCTGCTGAAATCACAAGCCTCCGGGCATATCGGCCACAATCCCTTGGGCGGCTGGTCGGTGTTGGCAATGCTGGGACTGCTGGCCACACAGGTCGGCTTTGGTCTTTTTGCCGTCGATATAGATGGCCTTGCCAACGGCCCCCTGTCGCACCTGGTGACCTTCCGCGAGGGGCGCGCGGCGGCGCGGATCCATGCGATTGTGTTCAATGTCCTGCTGGCGGCCATCGCTCTCCATGTCCTGGCAATAATCTTTTATTTTTTCTTCAAAAAAGAAAATTTAGTTGGCCCGATGGTCACCGGGCACAAGAAATACAAACAGAAGATCGAAGCACGCCTTATGTTCTACGGGTTCCAGAGGGCAGTTATAGGTATAGTCCTGGCTGGCGTTGTCGTCGTCGTGCTGCTGTGGGGGTTCCGGTTTTGAGCAGCGCCTGGGCGTATGAGGCGCTGTTCATGGGGATCGCCCTGCGGCGGACGTGCGACCGTTACGGACGCTCGTTACGGGGATTTTCGAAGGGCGCTCGTGGGATGACGCGGGCACGCCTTAATACGGAGTTGAAATACGGGAGAAGAAGCCTGACGACACTCACGGCACTCGGCGAAGGATGTGCCACAGCTTGGGAAAGGGTTTGCGCCATGAAGACGCTGCCCTGTGACACCGATGAATGATCGCCAACTCAGATATGCCTGTGCGGTGTGGCGCGAGCGTGGCTTTAGCCGTGCCGCCGAAAAGCTGAATGTCTCGCAGCCCTCGCTTAGCGATCAGGTACGCCTGCTCGAGGAAGAGATCGGATTTGAACTGTTTTACCGCGGCGGGCGCGGCACCGAACCCAGCGTTAACGGCAAGGCCTTCCTCGAAGTCGCCGAGCGCGTCGTTGAGGACATGGCAGGCCTCAAGGAATTCGGCAACGAACTGCGTAGCAAGGCCGGCACACGCATCCGGATCGGCGTCAGTTCAGGCATCGCGCAAGCCATGGTGCCGCGCATCATCAATGGGCTGACCCACATTGCCCGCAAGATTTACCCCGAGGTGCTGACCGCCACCAGCCGGCGCATCCAACGCCTGGTCTCGCAGCATCGCCTGGATGTCGGCCTTCTGTTCGAGAACAAGTCGGCGCGCAGCCAGCACAATCTGACAACAGAGTATATGACCTCAGCCGAGATCGTGCTGTTGATCCCGCCGACGCACCCGCTGGCCAAACGTGACAAGCCGCTGACTCTGTCGGAAGTGGCGACGCATTCCTTGATCGTGAGCGAGCCCCGCCTCGGCTATGGCCAAGCGGCCATCGCCGCCTTCTCCAACAGCGACCTCGAGCCCAATATCGTCGCCGATTGCGACGATACGGAATCGCTGAAGTATATGGTGCTGGCCGGGGCCGGATTAGGCCTGATCCCGCGCCTGTCGGTGGAGAATGAAATTAAGCTGGGCCTGTTCAAGGCTTTGGCTTTCGAACCTAAGCTGACGGTGAATGTTCAGCTTGTGCGCCGCCCCGAACCTCTGCCCGACCGTGTCGAGCAAAGCCTCGAGCAGCTGGTTAAGGAGCTGCACGAGGCCCTGGGACCCTCGGTAAAAACCTAGCGGATCTTCAGCGTATTCGGCGCGTTGGCGATAGCGTCGGTCCAAATGCGGCCATTGGCAGCTGCAAAACGGCGGCCCGGAACATCCTCGGCATAGGTGTACATCGGCAGGCCGCGATAGGCCCACTGCTTCTTGCCGTCGACGCGCGTGAATAGCCACCACTCTCCCATCGGCTTGGCATTCGCGGGCGCCAACAGCGGCGGATAGTTCTTGGCGCATTCATTGTAGCAGTTTGAGAAGATGCTCTTGTCGAAGCCGAGGTAGATGTATGGGCGATGGTTGAAGCCCTGATAGTAGAGCGTCTTGCCCGTGGCCTTCTCGATATAGACCGGGCCCGATTCCGTCTGACCGATGGCCACTTCCGTCGGCAACGGAGCTTCGTATTCGACCAGGGCTTTCCAGCGTGTGTCCTTCGCGTCGAGCGCGGCTTCACCGGTATGTGCATCTTTGATGTAGGTGTAGATTGGCTTGCCCTTGTAGGACCACAGCCGCGTGCCGTCATCGTAGGTCAATACGGTCCAGTCGCCCATTGCCCGCGAGAGCGCGCCCGCCGGGAATGACTTCCAGTCCACAAGACAAGTGCCGATGCAACGGTCTTTGCCTTCATAGGCATACAGTGTGAAGCCCGACGCGTCGGCAAAATAGCGGTTTCCCCCGATTCCCAGCTGCACGGTGACCCCCGGCGGCAGGGCTGCGGCGGGGGCCGGCGCCGGCGGCGGCTCTTCATAGGGCGGGCCGGATTCAATCCAGGCCGCCTCGCCCACCGGCACGCGCGGGCCGTTGAAGTCATAGGTATCGTCGCCCAGCGTATCACCCGGCACACGGTCGTACTTGAACGTCTGTAGCGCCACGCCCTTGTAGGCCCACTGCTTGATACCGCCCTCGCCGTCGATGATGGTGAAGTCACCGACCGGTTTCGCGCCGGCAGCCACTTTCAGAGGCGGCCATTCGGAGGCGCACTGGAAGATGCACTCGCCGATCACTTCCACCTGCTTAGCGGCTTTGCCTTTGGGCAGATGTTTGTAGATCGTCATGCCTTCGGGCGTGGCGAAGACCGGCCCTCGGGCGGTATCAAAAATCGTGATGCCGACCGGCATCAGCGGCTTGTTGATGATCTCCACCGCGCCGGCCGTACCGGCCGCGAATATGAATGCTGAGAGGCCTAACTGGAGGAGAATGCGTGCCGTGCTGTTCATCGCTACTCTCTTGCGGCTTTTATCTGCTGAAGGCCAATTGGGTCGGTGAAGACGGCGTCGGGGTTTCAAGCTCGCTGATATCGCCGGGCTTGTCGACCGGCACGACAAAGGTACGCACGGCCTTGACCTTGAAGGCCGAGGAGATTGCGGTGCACTTGCCGCTGGAATCCTTATAGCCGTCGGCCAGCCGGTTCAGGGCCTCGTACAGCGCTGGGCAGGTGAAACCGAGTTCGCGCTGCTGGCCACCTTGCTTTTTCCAGGAATCCCAGAACGAGCCGGTGTCGTAGTAGCCGGTCAGGATGCCCTCGCCGTAGCCCTTTTCGTTCAACGAAATCTGGAAGCTGGCACCCTTGATGAAATAGTCGCCCGGGTTCTGGACCAGGCGGGCGTCGACGGGCGTGGTGATCAGCGTGCCGTTGACGATCTTGCCTTTGGTCATGGACTGGAATGTGGGCGCACCCTTGTCGGCCCGCATGGTGGCATCCGGCAGCGGCTCGCCGGAGCCGTCCTTGATGAAGCGGTCGGCGCTTTTATAGATGCCCACGGTGACATCGTCGTCATTTTGCATATTGTCGACGCCGGTCACGCGTAACAGCGTCACGCCGCTGCCGCTGCGCAGCAATGCATCGGTGTTCTGATTGTGGCGGTTGTTTTCCTTGCGCACCCCGCCTACGCAAGCCATCAGGCGGTAAAGTTGATTGTCGATAACCGCCTGGCCGGCGCCATCCTGAAATTCATCGTGCGCGCAGGTCGAGGACTTGTCGCCGTGGTCGAGATCGCTACCATAGGGAGCCTTCTTTGATTGCGCGGTGGGCATCGCTGGCACTTTGAGCGACGTGGGCGATTCACAATAGTCCTTGCCGTCAGCGGCCATGCGCCGCGACAGGATATGCGTGAGGTACTGCGCCATGCTGCCGACGCGCTTGTCGCGGTCCTTGAATATCTTGCGCTCGGCGGGCGACAGGCTTTCGTAAAAAACCTCGTCGGGCGTCTGCGCAAGGCCGCTGGGGCAGTCAGCGGGGTCCTCGTAGGGGCCGTAATAGATTGACGTCAGGGCCAGGCCGAACTCGGAGGCATGGGCATGAACCATCGGCGCTGTGCCTAGCGCACATCCCAGGAGACACCCACGCAACATTCTGCTCTTGGTGGCTGGCATGGGGATCTCCTAATACAGCCGAGCTAGTTGGTCAGCTTCTCGGCCGTCAGTTTTTCAACCGGGGTCACGAAGGTCCGCACGGCCTTAATCTTGAAGGCGGCGGAGAGTGCGGTGTATTCGCCGATTTTCGGGTCTTTGTAGCCGTCGGCCAGCTCGTTCATGGCCTTGTACAAGGCTGGGCAGCTGTAACCGTTCTGCTGCTGCGTGCCGCCGCTGCGGGCCCAGCTATCCCAGAAGGAGTCCTTGTCGAAGTAGCCGGCCAGCATGCCTTCGCCGTAACCCTTTTCGTTCATGCTGATCTGGAAGCGGGCCCCGCGCAGGAACATACTGGCGGGATTGTCGATAAAATGCGTATCGACGGGGTCAGTCATCAGCACGCCGTTGACGATCTTGCCCGTGGTCTGCATGTGGAATTCGGTCGCCTTGTTATCGGCCCGCATGGTCGCGTCCGGCAGTGGTACGCCGGCTCCGTCCTTGATGAATTTGTCGGCACTCTTGCTGTATTCCACCGTGACGCTGTCGTCGTTCTGCATATCGTCGACGTTGGAGACACGGATGAGAATGATGTAAGTGCCGTTGCGGATGCCAGAATCGTTGCTCTGGTTGACGCGGTTGTCGTCGACGCGAACTGAGCGCATGCAAGACGTCAGGCGGGCAACCTGATTGTCGATGCCGGGTTTGCCCTCGGGTGACGTGTATTCGGCGTGGTCGGCGTGGCTGCTGCGGTCGCCTCCGTCGAGATCCATACCGTAAGTCACTTTGCCCTTGCCGATGCGCATCGGCGGATCATTGACCGCCGTCGGCGCCTCGCACAGGTCGCGGCCGTCGGGCGCGCGGCGGTTGGACACGATGCGGCTGACATAAGTGGCCAGCGAGCCCACGCGCTTGTCGCGCTCCTCGAAGGCTTTGCGTTCGGCCGGCGAAACCGACTGCAGCATGGTTTCTTCGGGGGTCAGGGCAAAGCCCTCGGGGCAGTCATCCTTGCCGTCGAAAGGCCCGTAATAGAGCGAGGTGATAGCCAGCCCGAACTCGCCGGCGTTGGCTGCGGCCAACGGCATGAAGCCGATGAGCGCTGCGGCGCAGGCGCCCATTACCAATTTAGAAGTCTTGATGCTCGACAGAATATGCACGGGGCATTCTCCTCGCAGGTCTTATTGTACGGCCGCTTACTGCAGACGCAGCGGGCTCGGGTTATTGGCGATGACTTCGGTCCAGATGTGGTTGCGGCCCGTGGCGTTGGTCTCGCCGGGCTTGTCGGTGGCGTAGGTGTAGAGCGGAATACCGCGCCAGGCCCACTGCTTTTTGCCGTCGACGCGGGTCAGCACCCACCATTCGCCGGCAGCTTGCGCATTGGCCGGGGCCAGCAGCGGCGGATAGGACTTCTCGCACTCGTTATAGCAATTGATGGTACCATAGAGATGCGGCGCGTGATTGAAGCCCACATTCTGGTAGGGCCGGTGATTGAAGCCCTGGAAGTACAGCGTCTTGCCGGTTTTCTTTTCGGTATAGACCGGACCGTATTTGGTCAGGCCGATGGTAACCTCCCGCGGCAGCGGCGCCTGATATTCAATGAGCGCATGCCAGTTGCTGGCGGTCTCACCGGTTGTTTCACCCATGGCTTCGCCCGGATGGGCATCGGCGAGGAAGCGATAGATCGGCTTGCCCTTGTAAGCCCACTGGCGGGTGCCATCTTCGTTCGACAACACGCCCCAGTCGCCCATGCCCCGCGACAGCGCTCCGGCAGCGAAGGGCTTCCAACCGACGAGACACATGCCCGTGCAGGCGCCGCCTTTAGCGCCGGCATCGTAGGTGTACAGCGTGTAGCCCGCGGCATCGGCGTAGAAGCGGTTACCGGAAATGCCACCCTGTACGATCATGCCCGGAGGCAGCATCTTGGTAGGCGGCGGCGGAGGCGCGGGCTGTTGCGGCGCGATTTCTGATTCGACCCACGCAGCCTCGCCCACCGGCACACGGGGGCCATTGAAGGCGTAGGTATCTTCGCCGATGGTGTTGCCGGGTTTCACATCGTATTTGAACGTCAGCAGGGCAACGCCTTTATAGGCCCATTGCCTGCCGCCATCGGCGGCCTTGACGATGGTGAAATCGCCCACCGGCTTGGCATCGGCGGAGGCTTTATAAGGCGGATATTCGGTTGGACACTGGTAAACGCATTGGCCGACCACTTCAGCCTGGTCTTTGGCATGACCCCAACCCGCCATATGCGGGAAGGTTTTGTAGAGCGTCATGCCATCCTTGGTCGCAAGGACAGGGCCGTTCGGCGTATCGACAATGGTGACCTCGGCCGGCAATACCGGCCTAGTCACGATTTCAACCGCCTGAGCCAATCCGGCGATCGCGGCCAACGCAAATAAACCTGCCGCGATGCTGAGGGAAAAGCGCGTCGGCTTACCCCATCCCTGTCTACGCATGTGTCATTCCGCCCGAGCTTGGGTTTAAGCAACGATCTCCGAGATCGACTTCGATGTCGCCATCGAGCCGGTGCCCCACTTATCGACGGGCACTTTCATCAGCTGCTGCAGCGTCAGGCCGACGCGGGTGACCACTTCGCCGTTGCCGACGGTGTGGATACCGGTCTTCATGCGGCCGCCGGCGCTGCCGCCGGTCATCATCGGAATACCATCGAGCGTATGAGCGCGGGCGAACTGCACGTCCGAGTGCGCGAAGACCAGGGTGTTGTCGAGCAGCGTTCCCGCACCTTCCGGAATGCTGTCCAGCGTTTCAAGGAAGACGCCGAAGTTATTCATGCATTGTTCAGCGAACCAGGACACTTCGAGCTGGTAGTTAGCCTTCGCATCCAGGGGCTCGTCGTGGGTCGTGCCATGATGGGTTTCGGCCGAACCTTTGCGGCGGAGCGACGATGTCCAATCCGAGAACACCATGTTGAAGACTTTGGTCTGATTGCACGCCAAGGCGTGGGCCATGATCGCGGCCATCAGCTTGTGATTGAACGAGGTGGCATTGACTTCGGTGCCAGCCGGCATTTCTTCGGGCAAGCCAGGCTTCGAGCAGGACTTGAGCGGCGCCGGCTTTTCAAGCTGCAGAGAGAGCTGCTGCTCGAGCTGGCGAATCGAGGTGTAGTACTGCTCCATGCGCGCCTTGTCGGCAGCGCCGAGGGTCTTGGTAAAGTCGTCGCGCTGGTCTTTGATCGCCGAGAGCACCGAGGTGCGTACCATCAGCGAGGGGCTGGGCTTGAAGACGCCGGAGTTCGGATCCTGGAACTCGGCACCGAAGATGCGCTCGTACAGAGCCATAGGCGTCGGGATCGAGGCGCTGATGACGCTGGTGCTGCGCGCGCTGTAGCAGTGGCCAGGATTACCTGTCGCCGCAGCATCGAGCGAGCGGAAGCGGGTATCGGTTCCCATGACGTCACCGATCAGCAGATCGATGGTCGGCTTGTCGTAGATCGACGCACCCGACGGCACGGCGCCAGTGCGGATGCCGGCCTGGCCGGTGACGTGGCCCTTGTTTTCACGGCCGTCGGTCTTGACCGAGAAGCCCGAGAAGACGTTAACCTTATTCTTGAGCTTCTCAATGCCCTTCAGTTCCGGCGGAATGTCGTAGCCGGCGCCGGCTTTGTTGGGGACCCAACGCGAGGCGGTCATGCCGCAGCCCCAGGTCCAGGTGCCGAAGCGCACCGGCAGCGCCGCGCCATCGGCCAGCGCCGTGCCGTTGCTGTTCAGGAAGCAATCGAGGAACGGGACACCGACGGTGACGGCAGCGCCACCGACAACGCCGCGTAATACCTTACGACGGTTCATCATGACTTGTTTTCCTTTGTGCTAACGGGCTCCCGGCTGGCATTGGCCTGGGCGGGGGCTTCCGAAGGGCTGACACGATAGAAAGCTTCACTGGTCACGATCCGCCGCATCAGCTGCGGAACGCTGTATTTGTCTTGCTCGAATTTCGTCTGCAAGTACTTCAGATATTCTTCGTCACTTTTGCCGGGGTTCGCACCCTGGCCGTAGGCAAAAAGCTTTTTGACAATGCAGGCCGACGTGCGCGGGCTGTTCCGCATGGCCGCGGCCAGACCGGCGGGCGAATTAAACTTCACGCCGTCGAGCTCTCCCGAAGCGTCGATGTCGGCGCCGTTTTCCTTCATGCGCACGACACCCAGGCCGTCGAAATTCTCAAGGGCCAGGCCCATGGGATCGACGAACTTATGGCAGCCGGCGCAGGCCGGATCGGTTGAATGTTTGGCCAGGCGTTCACGCGCCGTTTTCACCGGCGAACCTTCATGGCTGTCGGCCTCGAAGGAGGTGAAGTCGACATTGACCGGCGGGATCGGCACGGCCTGGCACAGCATGACTTCGCGGATGGCCTTGCCGCGCAGGGTCGGCGAGCTGCGTCCAGGATGCGCATACAAAGCGGTGAAGCTGAGTTGGGTCAGCAGGCCGCCGCGCATATCGTCCTTTGGGAACTCGTAGGGCAGCCACTCGCTGTCAGTCGAAGCCGGTACCGGCACCTGATAGACCACGCCGAGTGCACGGGTCAGATAGGTTTTGTGGCTGGTGAACAAATCGCGGTAGTCACCGCCGTCGGTGACCAGGAATTCGGTGACCGTGCGCAAGGTCTGTTCTTTGGCGTCGTCGGACACCGACTGACTGAACTTGGGATAGATCACCGGGTCTTTGGCCAGCGACTCAAACAGCGTGAACTGCAGGAAGTCGGCGAAGAAACCGCGCACGCCATTCTTCAGGCGCGGCGACTTGATCATGCGTTGGGCCTGCTTATCGAGGCCTTCGCTGCTGTTGAGATCGCCGTTCTCGGCGGCAGCCAGCAGCATGTCGTCAGGTGCGGAATTCCACAGGAAGAAGCTGAGGCGCGAGGCCTTGGAGTAGGCATCAAGGCGCATGGCGCCTTTGACCGAGGGATCCGCCTCGACCATGTCTTTCTGGAAGAGGAAGTTTGGCGAGACCATGAGGCTCGCGAGGCCAAACTCAAGGCCCTTGTAGAAATCGCCGACCTTTTCGGTGGCGGCGGTAGCAAGGCCGACATAGAGCTCGGCTTCTTTCGCCGTGAGCGGGCGGCGGAACAAGAGGCGTCCCGCCTCGGTAATGACTTCCTTGGCGCAGGCTTCGTCAACCGCGGTGGCGGACGCCGGCGTGCAGGGCATGAACGAGGCACGGCGTTTCTCGGCGAGCACTTCGGTGGCGATGCCGCGGGCCAGCGCGTCGTACTGTTCGAGATTGCCGGGCGTGAAGGTGGCTTCCGTCGCGCCGATCTGCAGCAGGCCGTCTTTGCGCAGGTCCGGATCCATACGCCCGGCGATGTTGATGTCGGGGCCGAACACGTCCGCAATGATATTCTTATACTGCTCTTGCGTCAGGCGGCGCATTGTGGCCGGCGCGCCCTCGCGGGTCGGCGCCGGACTATCGCAGCCTGCCAATAGCGCGACTGAAATTGTCGCGGCGACTAGAAAGCTTTTGCGGATCGCATTTTTATTTGTAGCCATCAAACCCATCTCTCTGTCCCCGAAGACGTTTTTTGGACGCGGGCCGGCTTGAGACCGGGCCTTTTGATATTGGGCTTGAGCGGCGAAGCAACCATCGACGCAGGGTGGTGGCGTATCCCTGCGCTGAAAGCTGGAGCCGCACTAAACCAATCACATGATTTTATGAGACTCGTCGCCTCAAACAAAATCGGAAGGTCTAATCACACTATAGGTTTGAATCCGCCGCAGTGAGCGCCCAGGTATCGTTATAAAACCGACATCAGTTGCATGTGGCGTTGCACGCCGCGCGGCCGCTGCAAACGCGTCGCAACATCAATACCCGGGGCTTGAGCTCGTGCCGATGCGGCATGGGCTAATAGCGTGCCATTTCAGACATAATTATAATAAATTCAGGTAGTTATTAGAGATTTTGAGCTCGGGAATTTTTATAGGTATTGGATTGGGTTTGATATCCAATACCTACGGTACAGCCACCGTCCGAATTGGCGGACTGGCATTAACAATTCCATTTCTCAGGCTGAAAAAAAGTTGCGGCCACCGGCTAAAAATTCAACCGGTGGCCGACGATTTTGGCGCGACTCCGCGAGGGCTTTTTAGAACACCCACTTTGCCGTGACGGCAAACATGCGCGGGGGAAGCGGAATACACTGCACGATGCCGCTGCTGCCGACGACGCCGAACGTCGAGTTGGGTGTCGAGCCGTAAACACCCGATCCGCCGCTGGTGCCGCCCGGCTCGCCGGTGCAGACTTTGCGGTCCATCAGGTTGCTGACGGTTGCCGAGAGACTGATATTGGTTTCGGCGATGTTCTGCACACCCAGACGCACGTTAGACAGGGCATAGCCCTTGATCTTCTGGAGTGCATTGTACCCGGTCAGGTCGGTGCGGAAGTTGCTCTGGTAGTAGATGTTATAGGTCAGCGAGACGTCTTCGACCGACAGGCTGAGCTGCTCACCCGTCAAAGCGTAGGTCGTCGAGCCGGACATACCCCAACCCGGCAGCTGGAAGGCCTTGCCGGTGAGGTCCGCGCCTGAGGCCGGCTGCAGATAGCCAGCCGGCACGGTGAAGGTGAATTCCTTGTAGACGGTATGCAGGTAGCTGCCGTTCCAGGAAATCGTCCACTCCGGCACCGGCTTCACCGAGATGTCCCACTCGCCGCCGTACAGCTGCGCGGACCTGGCGTTCATGGTGATCGGCGATGTCTGTGTGCCAAGACACTGGCCGGCATTGAACAGCGCCTGCGTACAGGCGCCGATGCCGCCTGGTCCGGTGGCCGTCAGGATGCTCGGCAGTGAAACCTGCGTCTGGACGTCGGAGTAATCTGTCAGGTATGCCGCGAAGTTGGTGCGGAACGGAATGTCGCCCAGCATCCAGTCGGATTTGATGCCGGCTTCATAGTCCTGAACCTTTTCGGGTTTCACCGACAGCAGCGCAGGGTTAGTGGCGCTGGCATTGAGGGCGCCCGACTTATAGCCCTTGCGGGCCGTGAAATAGACCAGCGACTTATCCCAGATGTCGTAGTCCAGCGAGACCGTCCACGTCGGCTCCTTGAAGGTTTCGCTGGCCGAGCGCGTGCAGCCGTTGACCGGCAGCGGTGCGCCGTTGATGTCGGTAAGGCCGCAGTTGCGGCTGAGGCCCGAGTACGCGATGCCGTTGAGCACAAACGGACCAGGCACGAAGATCGCGCCGGCAACGGCGGCGGCGGTTGCGGCGGTGGCCGGGAAGCGGATGGCCGTCTGCGTGGTCGAGGACTTGCGTTTGTCGATCGAGTAACGCACGCCGCCCGTCAAGCGCAGCTCGGGCAGAATCTTATAGGTCGCCTGGGCGTAACCGGCGTAGCTGGTGTTCTCGCCGGTCGAAACGGAGCCATCGGAGCCCGTGACCTGGCGTCCGGCAATCGGCTGCGGTGTCAGCTGATTTGTGGAGAACAGATAGGAAGTCGAGTTCGACGGACCGGAGTCTTCGTTGAAGAAGAAGAGTCCTGTGGTCCAGCTCAGGTTGCTGTCAAAGGCCTTGCCGTTGAGTGTGGCGTCGGCGGTATAGGCCTTATAGGAAGGATCGGACGTCGAGGTGTCCAAGGTGTCATAGGGCGCGCCGCGGCTATCGGACTGCGTGGCCGTAGCATACCAGCGGTAGCCTGCGACCAATTTGAAATCGACTTCGCCAAAACGCCTGTCGTATGAACCCGAGACCGACTGGAAATTGCCGACGTTGTAGTTACTGTTGGCTTGGTCGACCAGGTAGAAATCTGTCTTGTGACGGGCTAGCACGTTCAAGAGCGAGTTGTAAGCAGCCGGCGACGTATTGACCGTGCGGGTCGCAACGTTGCTGAAGTACGGATCGATCGTGCGGCCGTTCAAGTCGATGAGCTGTCCGCAGGTTGTCGGGATCTGACAGATCGAGGGGCGCGCAACGGGCGCAGGGTTAGAGCCGACGTTGCCCGTCGAGGGATTGCTGCCCTCGAAATAGTTCAGCAGGTGGTAAGAGGCGCCGGTGTGGTGCTCGGCGTCGAAGTCGCCGCGCAGCAAAATCTTGGACTCGTCGTCGGGCGTGAACTTGAGGGCGAACAGCATCGCAGTCTTGCGCGAGCCCAAGCCCGGCGTGTCGTTACGCTCGCCGGTTGCCGGATTGTAGTATTCGTTTCGGAGGTAGCCGGCCGTCTCGGAATAGGAATACGACGTGCGGATGGCGATCTTGTCGGTGATCGGGATATTGACCGTGCCCTGCAATTCCTTGCGGCCGTAGTCGCCGCCGGTGGCCTGCGCGGACGCGCCGAAGACATCTTCAGGTTCCCTGGTCGAGTAGAGCACCGCGCCGCCCGTGGCGTTGCGACCGACCAGCGTGCCCTGTGGGCCCTTCAGCACCTGCACGTTGCTGACGTCGAACAGCGCGCCGGTCAAACCTTGTGTGCGGGCGTAGTACACGCCGTTGACGTAAACCGCAGCGGCCGTGTCGTACTGAATGCCGCTGCCCGGGAAGTTGCGCAGGCCGCGTATGGTGATGTTGATGGTATCCTGGCGGAATGTGTCGGTCTGTACCGAGACCGACGGCGTGACCAACCGCAAGTCGGCGAGGGATTGCACGTTCTTGGTTTCAAGGTCGTTTGCCGAGAAGGCCGTGATGGCGATCGGCACCACCTGGATTTTTTCTTCGCGCTTACGGGCCGTGACGACGATTTCCTCGAAGGCCGATGCTTCACTGGACGCAGTTTGCGCCGCCGCGGTCTGAGTATCTGCTTGCGCATGCGCACCGCTGGGCGGCAGGCCGGCAACCAATAAAGCGCAAATAGAAGTGCTTAAGCGCAGATTATTCCGCATATTGCGATCCCCCGTAGGTCCAGGATTAGCTTTGACGGCTCTTGGCTGTTCCCTAGCCGACCGTGAATGAAGCTTCCGCGAGTCTCGCAACTGCGAGAAGAAGGAAATATGGATGCGCTTATAAGGATTTCAGATTTATTACGGGTTAAGGGACTATATTTGAATTTAGATGGGCGTGCGCGGCGCGCACGAACGGGTGTTCGTGAACGCAGTCGAGATGTTTTTGCTGTCGCCTTTAAGCCCGTGCGGGGGTATCCACTGAAGCACAATCCCCTGCCCCGCCGCTCATAAAAGACCACGTCCATGGCCTTTACCGCCTCCAAAAAAACCCTGCAGGCCTATGGCACAGATGCCAAGTTTCGCAGCTTCGTCCATGACTTCCTGGCATTCTCGTCCCGGCTGATTGCCATTCGCGCGGGCTTTGGCGCCTTTCTGCGTTTGACCGGCACGTCCTATACCACTTTGATCGCTGTGGCTTTCCTCCAGGGAGAAAAGGGTGTCGGCGTGAACGAGGTCGCCGAGCACCTACATCTTTCAGGGGCATTCGTTACTATCGAAGTTGCCAAGCTGGTAAAAGCCGGTTTGATCCGCAAGCGGCCCAACACCAAAGATCGCCGACGAGTTCTTCTGACGCTAACGCCGGGCGGACAGCAACTTTTGAACAAGCTCAGCCATATTCAAGCGCCGGTAAACGACAAACTGTTCGGCGGGCTGAGCGTAAAAGAGGCAGAGGTGCTGGCCGCCATCTTGCCTAGGCTGGTTATAGCCGGCGATCAGGCGTTGGCGCTTCTCAAGTTCACCATCGGCGACAGCAAAGCCGACCAGCCCCAGCGTAAACGCGCAGCGAGCTAGTGGGCTTTTGTCTGGGCACTACTTGCTGATTACGAAATCTTCCAGCTTGGTCTCGCGCGGCGTTCCGGGCGACGCCGGCGTGCCGAGGTAGAGGAAGGCAACGACCTTGTCGCTGGGGTCGAGACCCAGCGTGGCTTTGACCTTTTCATCGTAGGCCGCATCGCCGGTCTTCCACATAGCCCCCAGGCCCAAAGCATGGGCGGCCAGGAACATATTCTGGGTGGCGGCGCCGACAGCAACGATGCGTTCAATCTCGGGCACTTTCGAAGGCGCCGTCGTGCGGGCGGCCACGACAACGATGGTAGGCGCGCGCATGGCTTTCAGACCTTCACGTTCGGCGTCGGCCGCAGGTGTTTCGGGGGCCTCACGCAGGCGCATGTCGACCATCGCCTTACCGAGGATTTCGCGGTCGGGGCCGTCGAGCACAACAAAGCGCCAGGGTGACAGGCGGCCGTGGTCGGGCGCATGGGTCGCCGCGGTGAGAATGGTCTTGAGCTGCTCCGGGTTCGGACCGGGTTCGGTCAGGCGAATGGCGGAGGCGCGGGAGTTGATGGCAGTCAAGACGTCCATGTGAAGCGGGTCCTCTGGTTAGAAAGTTCTTATTAGCTGCGCGCGGCCCAGGAGTCACAGTGTCCGCCACCGTTGGCGGGGCCGCTGAAGACCGAGCAGGTACCGCAGGCCGCAGCGTCGCCGGTGAAGAAGGCGCAGCCGCCGCACTTTTTTGACGCATCGGCGGACTTTTCGACATAGTGAAATTGTTCACGCATGGCCTTGTCGTCCGCCGGCGCCGAGGCCGCGTCAAAACAAGCCCCCCCCTTGCCGCCGTAGGCCGCCAGCCATTCAAGGTCGGCACCGGCCACGGGAATCTGCAGGCCGCGCTTCAGAAGCTAACGGCGCGTGGAAGGTTTTGCGGTCATTTTTCACCTGGGATTTCGGTCCGGAAGGGCTTGTGGCAATTGGCGCAAGCGACACCCATCGTAAAATACTGCGACATCGTGTCGGCATTGTTGTCGCCCGAGGCGGCATGCACAAGCTTGGTGGCCTCGGCCATGAATTCGTCGTGCATCTTCAGGAAGCGGGGGTTGTCGCTCCAGATCTCGGCCTTGGCGTGGGTCTTAAAGCCCGACTCAGGCCCGGTGCCCGCCGGGAACCAGGTCGGAATGTCCTTGCCCATGGTCTCGATTTTTTTAGCCGCATCCAAAATCTTCTTTGAATCCGGGCTCGATTTCTTGAGCTCGTCGTCCATCATCTTGAACAGTTCGCCCATGTCTTCGAAGCTGCGGCGGCGAATCTGCATCGAGCGTTCAACCGGATTATCGGAGAGTTTCTCTTCGCCGCAGGCCGTAAGCACGAAACCAGCTGCTAGAACTGAAACAACAACAAGAAATCTATGCATCGAGACACTCATCTGTTTGACGTCAAAGGCCGCCGAGGTTCAGGCGCCTTTGGGCGCAATGGCCGCGGGGATCGCGCATCTTGGTGACCGGGCCGTCTTGATAGGCCACGGCCGCACCGTTCTCGACGCTGCTGGATTTCAGCGTGAGTGTATCCCAATGGGCGCCCACTTCGTCCAGATCCCAGAACACGGGCGAGATCGGCTTGTCGCACATCTGCTACCAAGCGTCGCGATGTGCCGAACCCACTCCAATGGCCCCGTAGGACGCATTTTACAAGGAGAGTAGACGCGGCAAAACCCGCAGGATACGGCCATGCTGCATCGCATTAGGCTACGCCCGGCCCGCAGGTCCCGCCAATTGGAATTGTTTATGCTCAAATAGTTAGGTGGTATATTTGTCGGGCCGATGAGTTGATAGGAAATACCCCCAGATTTTCGAGTATCTGGCGTCGATCTTATATCTTCGGGGCATTTTTGCCTGAGCCTCACTACGCGAGCCCGTTCGGGGAATCACATTGATGAAAGCCGCCGGGCCAGGAGGGCCCTCAAATTGCGCTCCTCGAGGGTCGCTCAGGCACATCTATGCTCGACTCGGGACTTCAATAATGAGCCCGGGCAGCCAGGTTTCTAAAGGTCACGGAATACCGCAGCACGCCGACCGGCGGGATGCTGTGTTCCCAAAAACTGCGCGCAGGCCCACGCAGCAGATAAGCTGAGCGGGGTACAACCTCCAATCCGACGCGCTTCCATCCCTCCTCTTGCCGCAGCCGGAATCTCAGCTTTGCTGGAGCCAGCAGTGAGAAGGCGATGATATCCTTGAACGCAGGCTTGTCGCGATGCCAGTCAATGCCTGCTCCCGGCGTATATTCGCTGACCTGCACCTGCTTCAGGCTTTCAGCCGGCACACCCGCAAAACCGGCGGCGATCTCACGGAGCGGCAGAAGAAAGCGCGGCATTGGCTCTGCTTCGCACAGCTGGGCGCCGGCGTGGTCATAGCGCCAGCCGAACGAAACAACGCGTCGGCGCGCGAGATAGCCGTGAAACCTGAACGGCTTGAAGGTGAGGCTAGAAAAACTCTCAGTCAGCTTAAGTTCCTGCTCAAAGCTCAGCGCATCGGGCTGATATTTGAAGCCGTCAGGTAGGCCCACCGCCGGCACCTCGACACGGGCCGGCGGCGTCGCAAATAGGTCGCGCTGGGGTGCCGCACGCTTGTTCAATCCTGCGGCACCACACAGCTGAAGTTCTTGGCGTCATCGGTACTGCCCGTGCCGCTCCACTTGGCTACCTTCGGATAGGCACACAACGGACGTGTCCGCTGCACGCCCTTGGTCTTGTCGTTGTCGACATACTTCAGCGCCGTGACCTGTTCCGGCGCCACGCCGTCGACGACCCAACGGTCCAGGGCGAGCAAGATATTATTGCCGGCATCAGTTTTGGTGTCGAAGGCGTTGGCCAAGGGCTGACCGAAGATGTTAGGACCTGGCCCGCCGCTGCAGTGGTTCATGCCCGGCGCCATGAACAGCCGCGAGAAGGCATTGACTGCGGCGTCGCCGCCGAGCTTCTTCTTCATCTGCTCATAGTAGTTGACCAACGTTTCCGGGTTCAGATTGGGATCGGCCCAGCCGCTGTACATGATCACCTTGCCGCCCTTCTGCTTGAACTTGCTCAAGTCTGGGTCCGAATTGGAATAGGGCGCAAAGGCTTTGATGGCGGCGTCGGTGCCTTTGTCGAAGTCGAAGGTCAGCCAATCCTTCGCCGTAAAGTTTTCCGGGAGAGTCCACACCAAGGGACCCGGATGGCCGGCGCTGATCGTCGAGCCCAGGGCCTCACCCGCCAGCCGCGCCCGTGCGGCTTGCGCCGTTTCAGCGCCGTAGGTGAAGCCGGGAAACAGGTATTCTTTCGTGCGCGGGTGAACGAAGGGCGCGTAGATTTTGGTCAGCGCTTCGGCCTGGGCCGGCGTAAAGCATTCGTCGGTCTCGGCCCCTTTGCATTGCAGGGCCTTGAAATCGACCTTGCACTTGCGCGGGTCATCGATGACGCCGTCAGTCACCCCGTCGAGTGCATCGCAACTTTTCAACGCCGCCTTATTGATGGTCATCAATTTCGCGGCCGAAATATTCGCCGACGGGTCGCGGTGTGTGGCGACGTAGGCCATCCCCTGCCACAGGCCGATCTTTTCCCAATGCAGCGCCGGATCGCCGGCCAGCACGCCGTCGTAGTCATCGGGATAGCGCTGCAAGAGGCTCATGGCCTCGTAACCGCCGCCCGAGCAGCCCATGAACAACGACGCACGCGGCGCGCCTTGATAGTAGTTTTGAACAAGTTGCTTGGCGGCCACGGCCGTCAGGTGCACGCCGCGATAGGCGCGATTGGCGGCCCATTCTGGATTGCGGCCAAAGCTCATGCTGAGCAGTTCGGTGGAATGGCTGCCTGCATCCGACGTCGCAACGGCGTAGCCTGCGGCCACGCCGCCTGCGAGCGCGCCGCGATCAATCGTACCGGCGGACCCGCCGGCGCCCACGGCGACATAGCGCTTGTTCCATTTCTCCGCCGCAGGTAGCCACAGCTCGGACTTGATATCAGCGCCAGCCGCCGGCGTGATGGTCACCTCAACGCGGCAGAACGGCAACGCGGCGAGCGCGGGCGAAGACGCGCCCGGGGCCGTCGCGCGGGAATCAGGGTTCTGAAAAGCGGCGTCGAGTTCCTGTGGCGTGGTGAGAAACGTGCTCTTTACCGCGGTGCTAGCAATCTTCGTGGCGGCAAGCTTTTCGCAGGCGGCCTTCGGCGCCTCGGCCGCGAAGGCACTGACACACATGAGCGCCAAGGGCGCGACACCAACGACCATCACAGCTTTAAGACGCGTCATCACACTCCCCCAATTTTGACTAGATTTTTCCCGTCACTCCCGTCCGGGCAGGGAGAAGACTAGCGCATTCAGCACAACAAACGAAGCCGCGTCGAAGTTCCACAATGCCTTGAATCCGCGGCATTTTCACCGATACGTCGGCGGCCTCAGGTCAAACTCAGTATTGGCGGGCGGCCTTGAGTTCATATAGGCGTGTAAAATCGCGCAGCTGTAACTCGCCTTTCGTTGACTCATTGAATACACCGGCTCAGACTTCGCTATGACCGTGGGGGCACGACTTTTCGTATTGGAAAAGCGCTCGCCATGTTCGAAGACAATCCGCCACCGCTGGAAAGTTTAGCCGAAGCGAGCTGCGAGCCGCCGCGCGCATTTCTTGACGCGCTGATTACGGAACTGCCGCGGCTCAAGGGTGCTGCGTTCATGATGGCGCGCAGCAAGGCAGACGCCGACGACCTGCTGCAAACCGCGGCAGCCCGCGCCCTGGCGGCGCACCGGCAATTCGCGCTGGGCACCAGTATGCGCGCCTGGCTTTATCGCATCTTGCGCAACGAATTCATCGACCTCGTGCGCCTGAAGGGCCGCAATGCCGCCCGCATCGATGACGTGCCCGAGGAGTTCTTGAAGCAAAAGTGCGCTCAGGATCAAAGCCTGCAGATGCGCGACGTGCTGCGGGCAATGAACAAACTCACGCATATCCATCGGGAGGCGCTCTTCCTGCTCTGCGTCGATGGCCTGTCTTACGACGAAATCGCCGAAGTGCAGGCCTGTGCCGTGGGCACAGTCAAAAGCCGCATCTCCCGCGCCCGTCAGGACATGAAAACCATGCTAGAGGGCCAGCCGCTGGCCGAGGAGGACCAATCGGAGTCAGCGTCCTTTGTTGCTACACCAACACCGGTCTTCGTGACCTAGGCGTTTAGCGCGCCAGGTCGTCCTCGACATCCGGCTTGCGCGGGGCCTTACGCCCCGGCGGAAGCACTTCGCGTTCCATTTCGCTGTCGGGTCCGGTTTCCGGACCACGTCCTTCGCGCGAGTCCCCAGGCTCTTGTTTGACGGGGGGGCCGGGAACGTAGCCACGCTTTGGGATGGGCATGATGTCACTCCTTCCCAAGCACAACGAAACAACCGGACGCCGGTTCCTTGTTATTCTTGACGTGTGGGATCGCCATACACGGCGTGATAAGGCGTGAGATAGCGCGCCGCCTTCAGGTCCATCGCCTTGATGCGCTCGAATTCGGCCTTGGCGACCCCGCGCAAGTGCACTTCGTCGGGGCCGTCGATGAAACGCAGAGCCCTGCCCCAGGTGAACAAATTGGCGAGCGGCGTATCAGGAGTGAGGCCTGCCGCACCGAAGACCTGGATGGCGCGGTCGAAAATCGCCACCTGCATCCGCGCGGTGACGATCTTGATGGCCGACACCTCGGTCCTGGCCGCCTTGTTGCCGTGGTTGTCGATCACCCAGGCGGCGCGCATGACGAGAAGGCGCGCCTGATCGATAGCCAGGCGGCTTTCGGCGATCCATTCCCGTACCGTGTCACGTTCGGCTAGCGCCTTGCCGAAAGTCGTGCGTTCCATGGCGCGCTCGGCCATAAGCTCCAGCGCCAGTTCGCATTGACCGATGGTGCGCATGCAGTGATGAATCCGCCCTGGGCCGAGCCGCGCCTGCGCCAGCGCGAAGCCCTGCCCCTCCTGGCCCAAAATATTTTCGGCCGGAATTTCTGCGTCCTTGAAAAAGATCTCGGCGATCAGATCACCGGTGGCGTGGTTCAGGATGGGGATTTGGCGGACGATCGTCACTCCCGGTGCATCCATCGGTACAATGACCATGGAATGGCGGGCATGGCGTTCGGCAGCGGCGTCGGTGACGCCCATGACGATCATGAACTTGCAACGCGGATCGGCTCCGTTGCTGACGAACCATTTGCGGCCGTTCAAGACATAGCCGCCGCTGCGCTTGTCGATACGTGTGGCGATATTGGTGGGGTCAGACGACGCCACATCGGGCTCGGTCATGCTGAATGCCGAGCGGATATCGCCGTTGAAGAGCGGCATGAGCAATTGCTGGCGCTGCGCCGGCGTGGCGGCAATGTGGAGGAGTTCCATATTGCCAGTGTCGGGTGCATTGCAATTGAAAACCTCAGAGGCCCAGAAGATGCGGCCCATGATCTCGGCCAGCGGTGCGTATTCCGAAACCGACAGGCCCATGCCGGGCACGTCCTTGGGTAGTGTCGGCAGGAAGAGGTTCCACAGTCCCTCGGCTTTGGCCCTGGCCTTTAAAGGCTCAAGAACGGCTGGCGGATGAATGCCTTTGCCAACATCGTGTTCCCACTGCGCCACGACCGGGACCACATGGGCATCCATGAAAGCTTGCAGGCGCTTCTTCAGGCCTTCGACTTTCGGTGAGGTGGAAAAGTCCATCGTATATCCTTGCCTATGAATGCTTACGCTTTGCTCTGCGCGATAGCCCAGCCAATGGCCGCAAGCGGAGCGGCGCGCGCGCCGACGTCGGCGGCATCGGCGGCGCTGGCGTTACCATCCCTCGCCCGCCGCCAGACGCCCTGCAGAATAGCAGCCAGACGGAACATGCTGAAGGCGAGGTAGAAATTGAAGGCCGGCAATGCGCTGCGCCCGGTGCGGGCGCAGTATTTTTCGACGTATGCCGCTTCGGTCGGAATGCCCAGGCCCGCGAGGTCGAGGTCCTGGAAACCACGGAACAGATCGGCGCCCACTCGCCAGAACATGCAGTTATAGGCGAAATCGGCGATGGGATCACCGAGCGTGGAGAGTTCCCAGTCTAACACGGCGATAACACGCGGCTCGGTCGGGTGGAAGATCATGTTGTCGAGCCTAAGGTCGCCGTGAAACACCGCGGGCGGCTGCGGCGCGGGTAGATTGCGCGGCAGCCAGTCGATCAAGCCTTCCATGGCCGGGATCCTGTCGCCCTCGCTGGCGCGGTATTGTTTGGTCCAGACCGCAATCTGGCGTTCGATGAAGCCTTCGGGGCGGCCGTAGTCCGCGAGGCCAATGGCCAGCGGATCGACACGGTGCAGACGCGCTATGGCGTCGTTCATGCCATCGAAAATAGCCGCACGTTCAGAAGGTGCAAGGCCCGGCAGGCGTTGATCGTAGAATGACCGCCCGGGGACAAAGTCCATGACGTAAAACGCCGCACCCAAGAGCGAGGCATCCTCGCAGAGAGCATGCACGCGCGGCACCGGAACATCGGTATCCCTAAGCACGGCAAGTACACGGAACTCGCGCTCGATGGCGTGGGCCTTGGGCAGAAGTTGACCGAAGGGCTTGCGGCGCAGGACGTAGTCCTTTGTCGCCGTGCTCAGCCGGTAAGTGGGATTGGACTGTCCGAAACCGAACTTATGCAGCCGGCCAGGCCCAGCATAGCCCGGCACATGAGCGGCAAGCCAAGCCTCCGCAGCCGCGGTAATGCGCTCCCCTGTCTGCTCTGCTGGCGTCACACCGCTCTCCTACCGGCTTAAGAGCCAGTCTTAAGTAAAAATGAAGCCAAATCAATGCGTTGTTATAGGCTAGGACGCTCACTGCATGAAAATTTTTTAATCCGCGCTACGCCCATTCTGCCCCGCCGGCCTCTTGAAGGGGGGAAAACCGACTCTTAGGTCCCTCTCACGTCATGGACGGAACGAAGCCGCAGGAGGGTGCTTTGAAAACGTTTCGCTGTTTATTTCTGACGGATGCCGATGTCAAAACCGCCACGCCCAAGATCGTTACGGTTGTCGCCGAAGATGCCCGCAGCGCCGCGAGCAGCGCTGCCGCGCAATTTCCCACCCAGTTCAACGGACTCAGCCTAAGGCGCATCGACGTCGAGGATGAGCGCGGGCTTGCCTATATGTGGCAGCCGCGAGCCGCGGGCTTACAGCCCCGCGCGGCTTGAGTTTTTCAACCCTGTACTTTTTCACAAAGGAGGAAGAGCCATGAAAATTCTCGCCAATCGCAATTTTGCCGCCGCCGTTGCCGCACTGGCTCTGGCAAGCGCCGCGCCGGCAATGGCCGCGGATGCCTGGATCGCGTGCAACGGAACGATGACGTCAACGCCCGACAAGACCGAGGGGGAAACCCAGCCTTCACAGCGCGTGCTGGTGTATGACGACGCCGCGCGCCAACTCTATCAATATTCTGAAAAGCGCCAGACGCTGGACGTGATGCCGACGAAGTCCTACGACGCCGGTAAGATCACCTGGGCCGCCGATCTCACCCACACCGGCGGCATGCGCTGGGAAGGTTCATTGGATCGAGTCAAAATGATGGTGTCGATCAAGCGCGAGGACAACGACGGCGTGATGCTGTGGAACGAACAATGCAAGCCGACGCTGCCGCTAACCGGCACGCCGGTGGCGGACTACACCACGACGGCCAAACAATAATAGCCTCGCGACCAGGCTCAGCGCTGTTTCGGCGTGAGCAATGTCTTGGGTCGGCGCTCCTCGGCGGTTTTGAAGAGCGAAAACGTGCGGTTTACGTAAGCCGTCACGTTGCGCAGGCCGCTGATGTAGTCCTTGAGGACGGGCGTCATCTCGGCCTCGATCAGGCGGATATGGCGTGACGGATCCTCGGTCTCGAAACCTAGATAGAACCACGGGTCGCCGCGGTTGATAATCAAGTCTTTGGTTGGGTCGTACCACTCAAAGGCCCAGATCATCTGCCGCGGCCAGGTGTGAATCGGGAATCGCCCTCCCAGGGCGATGCCCGGCTGCGGACGGGCATTGAAGTGATAGAACGCTGGCATTGTCGAGATGTAGACCGGATCATCGGCGACAAAATAGAACGGCGTGGCGACTTGCAAAATCGGCCGGTTCGGATGACGCCACTCCTCCTGCGGCATCAGCGACATCATCTTGTTGATATACGGCAGCCGGATAGTCGATTGCTCGCCGTCGACCGCCAGTAGCGCTGGCTTGCCTTGCTGGTCACGGCCCGGACGCAAGTGAATGTCGACAGGCGCGACCATTTCAAAAAGGCGGGCTTCGTGGTCGAGAATGGCCGGGCAGATCGAGACGCCCTTGGCATGACTGGTGCGCACGTCGGGCTTGGTGACCTTGCGCGGCGCGGGCCAAATGAAGGTGGCTTCCCACTCGGGATTGAGGGCCCAGCCGACCGTCGTGGCGCCACTTGGGGCCTCGCCGGATGACGATTTCTCGCCGCGTTTACAGAACGAGAACATAGGCATTACCCCCCATCTCACCCCCGATACGCTATCAACGCGGCCCCAGATTTTCAAGGTAAGCGCCCAGCGTCAGGACTCCGGCGGTTTGCGCCGCTTTCGCCAGGTATAGACGCCATTTTCGACGCCGTCCTCGATGGGCCGCAGTTTGTCGATCATCGCCGGACGCAAGTGCCGGACCTCTAGGAAGGCCAGAGAGTCGATGGCCGGCTTATAAAGGCGAAAGGTCTGCATGATGCTCCAGGTGGCCGTGGTATCGGGCGGCGTCACCCACATCTCGACAAACTCGCCACAATATTTCGACGCAACGAATTGCGCGGCACGGGATTGGTCGAGGAAAAAACAGCCGGCGTGGGGGTGGCGCGCGGGCTCCAATGTCCATTCCCGCCCCAGGACGTCGAAATGCACCAGAGGTCCGTCGAAATTTGGCGCGCCGCTCTCCCAATCAGGGAACAACTTGCGCGGCTCCGTTAAACTGCGGGCGCCCGCCGCGTCCCACAGACTCTCCACCCGCATCGGCTGCAGGAGCGTATCGGCCCCGACCTGCGCATCAAGCAGGTCATAGGCATAGCGCAGCTTATGAAAGAAAAGCGGATCTTCGACGGCAATATCATCTTCGAGGTAGCAATACCAATCGTAGCGGCCCTGCGTCAGGGCGATGACCTTATGGGCCGCGAGGCCCAGCCAGCGGGGGTCGCCGTCGGCCGGAACATGGTTATAGAGCTGGGATGCGCACGTCAGTTGGTCCAGCAGGTGGTTGTCGCCATTGGTGACAACATAGACATCGAGTTGTGTTTGATTGACCGAGGTGTACTCGATCACGTTCTGCAGCGAATGCTGCGCCAGTAGATACGGAAAATTGAACAACTCGTGCAGCTTGTAGATGACATAAGACAGTGCAGCGGCGCGCTTGGCGGCACTATCGGCGCGCCCGGAATCGTGCCGCGCGGTGCTGGCGCCCTGACGGTCGAAGAAATGGGGAATGACGACGACGACGCGTTCCATGCCGGCGATGGTCCTAGCGCTTTTTCGCCAGGAGTTCTTTGGCCTCGCGTTCGTCGATGGTGACGATTTTGTCAATCATGCACACAGCACCGCTCTCGAGCGCGTGAACCCCGTCAGGAACACAGAGCTTGTTGATCGATGTGCTGAAGCCAAAGCCGCTCTGGCGATCGAGACCGGGGCATGAACTGAGCAGATCGATACGTTTGTAGCCGCGGCTACCGCCGCGCATTTCAACCAGAATGGTGCGCGAATCTATTACCGGCGTTTGGCGGATGGCCGTAGTGTCGATGCACATCTGGGTGTCGCCAACCTTGCTGCCTTCGGCGGCCAAGGCCGGACTGCCTGACGCGGCCACAAGCAGGACGATTGTGTAACGGGATATCATGACAGACTCCTTTCCCATGGCGGGAGAACATGGAGTAGGCATAATAGTCTTAAATGCCTGCCATATGGGGAAAATCATCGGGAGTAAAGTGATGCCAAAGCATAGCCAGTATTACCTGACGACCCTCTTCGCACTGGTCCTTCTCGCCTTCGCCAGACCCGCCAGCGCCTCTGATTACGCGGTCATCGTCATGGACGTCGCGGTTGACAAGCCTGCCGATGAGGTGTGGAAGAAGGTCGGTGGCTATTGCGATATATCGGTCTGGCTCAACCTGACCTGCGTCTACACGTCAGGCATTGGCGACGTCGGCACAATGCGCCGCCTGGCCGACCGCATCGACGAGATCATGGTGGCCAAGACCCCGCATTCCTACACCTATACCCAGCCGACGACGACGATCCTCTATCACGGCACCCTGGCTGTGCAGGCCGACGGCGTGAACCACTCGAAGATCGTCTACACGTTGTTCTACGATCAAGAGCCGCTCAAAACCGCCGAGGCAAAAGCCGCCGACCGCGCCCAACGCACCAAACGTTTTCAGGACGCACTGCACACCATGAAGACTCTGGCAGAGGCAAAATAGGGAACCTTGGGCCTGCGGAATTTGGGATCTGCCGACGATAATTTTATTACAAAATCCTTTGAAATCAGATACGTATCCTCAATCTGCTGCCGGACTTCGCGGTCCGAGATGGAGCAGATCTATACACGACAGACCACCGGAGTTGTTCTTGCATCGACCTAGCTCGCCCTCCCGATTTGTGTTGCGGCTTCCATGATTGCACTTGGCATCCACGGCGGCGTGACGATCCATCAACACGATCCAGGCGCAGCGCTTATTGTTGACGGCAAGATTGTCGCCGTCTGCGAGGAAGAACGCTACACCCGCATAAAACAATCGCGCGGACACTTTCCGACCCGGTCGATCCGCGCCTGCCTGCATCTTGCCAATATCCGGTTTGAAGACATCGACGTCGTTGTTTCACCGGGCAAAACGTATAAAGACTACGCAGCCGTTCTGGGAAGCTACCTGCGCCATACCTTCGGCGGGGTTAAGCGTATTGAACTTGTACATCACCAGCTTGCACATCTGGCTGGAGCATTTTACGGCTCGGATTTCGATGAGGCCGCTTGCCTGTCGCTGGATGGCTTCGGCGACGGTCTCAGCGGTGTGCTGGGGCGGGCCACCCGAAAAGGCGGCATCGAGATCCTGGAACGGAGGCCGACCTCGAATTCACTCGGCACCTTCTATGAACTTCTGACGAGTTATCTCGGCTTTGATCCGGGCGATGAGTATAAGGTCATGGGCCTCGCGCCATACGGCCGGCCGATTTACGACCTCTCGGCCATCACCCGCGTGACCACCGACAATTTCGACATTGATCAAACATTTTTCCGCAGCGATCCGCCGCTGCGCTCGCCCTTTGAGCCTCAGTTCGGCCCTTCGCTGCCAGGCTTGCTTGGTCAGCAGCGCCGGCTTCCAGGGAGCGAACTGACGGCCTTCTATAAGGACGTGGCCGCCAGCACGCAGGCGGCCTTCGAAGCGTGTTTCTCAGCAATGGTGCGCCGAGCGCAGGGTTTGACGCCTTCTTCGCAACTCGTTCTTTCGGGCGGATGCGCAAGCAACTGCACCGCCATGGGCAAGATCATCACGTCGGGCCAATACGACAATGTATATGTCGGCCCGGGATCCTCAGACCGCGGACTGCCGCTCGGCTGCGCCTACCTCGGAGCGACAATGCTTGGCGATACGCCGCAACCACTGCCCCACGCTTACATGGGCAGCGAATACGGCAACGACGCAATCCGCAGCGAGTTGATCGCCAACGGAATCGCCTTCCGGCACGTAGACGATGTTGCGGAAGCAGCGGCGAAGCTGCTCGATCATCAGAAAATTATCGGTTGGCATCAGGGGCGCTCCGAGTGCGGCGCCCGGGCGCTGGGAAGCCGCTCGATCCTGGCGAG